>CAYNBT010000001.1:0-3028 GCA_964396025.1 uncultured Candidatus Saccharibacteria bacterium
AACGCGTGCAGTTGCAAAAAAAGATGTTTTTGTGTATTATACTATGAGTCTTAATTTACGTCTGATTCACCGGAGGTGGCATATATGCCAAGAGTATGCACTCAAACACGGACTTACAAAGTTAAGTTTAAAGACGGGACTGTTATAGAATACAGTGTTATGGCCGATTACGAAGAAAGCATGAAACAATTTGAAATCATGCTTGAAGCACAGAAACTGGAAGGTAAAGTCTGGAAACCCCCGAAGGAAGGCTACATCTTTAAGTTTGCTAACAGGACTCTGAGAACCACGTACATAGTACGTAACGAGGGAAATTTTGTTCTTTCGGTTACGCGGGAGGAAACCGAACCCACCAGCCTTACATGGCTTCGCGAGCTGTTCGGCGGCAAGGGATTATAGGGTAACGAGACATCAATCAAGGGTGATTTAGGAGCAGTCTAAAAATCACCCTACTTTCTTACTAGGCACGGAGGATTATTATGATGCAAGTTTTGGACATCAGCGCGAGAACAAGTGAACTTGCGGACAGGTTATCAAACTTTGTCCCACGCGAATTCACTTTTAGAGGTGTTTTATGTGCAGGTATGGAAGGCGCTCTCCAAGCACTCAAAACGAGTGATCGGGCTGAGCAACTCCGTATTTGCCAACTGATCGGAGGAAAAGCAAAGCGAGCAGGAAAAAAACTGGCAGGTTGGAAACTTACACAAACGCTATGGTGGAGTGGTAAAGCAATGCAAAGGGAGAGCCAGGAGTTTCAGCTATTCTTGGACGAACTCTTCGATGCGCTCGCCACCAACCAAGACTTTGTGCAAGACTTACTGGCCACAGGTGATGCCATATTGGTGCACACCATGGGCAAGGCTGATCCAAAAGAGACCGTCTTGACCGAAGCTGAATTTTGCTCCCGCCTAATGCGTTTGCGCACTAAGCTGCAAAAACAACGCGAGGTGGTATAAATGACAAGCAGTTATATTAAAGGGTAGTCTGTGGAATTTCCACTCGCTACCCTTTTTTTGTTACACTTCCGCGTAAACTATTATTGTTTCTTGTGAGTCCCCTGTGTGGTAAATTGAGGTAATCTCAAAGTAATCGGCATCGGGTGCGTATGTAACACACTCTCCTATGTGATATCTCACCTGTGAGGATCTCTTTTCAACACGAATCTGTTTCCCCTCGTCAATATAGCGAATCTCATAGTTGTATAACAACTTGTAACCTCCTTTGTTGGATTTGGTAGTGAATATAGCAAATAAAGTGGTGGAATGGAAATTAGTTATTTAATTATGATATGGAGAATTTGTAGGTAAAAATAAAATTTGGCTACAGAAAAAAAGAGACCGTAGTTCAAAGAGGTGTTCAACCAGAATAAATCTGATTTACTAGTTTCTTTGAACTACGGTCCAGGCGGCGGGGATGTCTAGCCTTCAGCCTTAGTCATCGCCGCGGGGGCCGGTGCAGGAGTGGTTGTTGGCGGCCTCCTGTGTGCTGAAATATTGCCCACAAGACGTGCATTGAATCCAACTCCAAACCAATCGGAAAAACGTAAACATGATCTTTTTCCTTTGTCTAGCCGTAGCTTTATACCGCTAGACATATAATGGGAACTTAACAATAAGTATATTATACCCTATAGTAGCATATGTGTCAAGTACTCAGCAATATACTCGCTCTAAAGCATCAATATAGTCCTTAGCTTGCTGATTGAAGACAAAACAATGGAACGGACCAAAACCATAGCTCTCAACATTCTGCATTACCCATAGATACTCTTGTCTGTCAATCAAAGGTTCTAACACACGCGCCGTCGTATACACAGAACGGACACTTTCCCCCGACTTAAGGAAGCTGGGAAATTTGATACCTAGCTCGTAAAGATATCTCTTGGCTTGCTGAAACGTCAAAAACGTCTCACACGCAGACCTCGGATACCCCGAAAGAATTCCATATATCACATGACCAAAATCACCAATCGGAATACTCTCATGGCACAGTGCATCAGTATTTTGTTGCAGCCAATCTACCACAGATTCCGGATTTGGAAAGATGTCTGGGTGCATGCTTGCAACGTTGTGTACGGCCCAACGATTGATAAACTCAAATCTCCGCCCATTATACTTCTTGCAATCATCCATGATGATGCAGAAAACATTGGGCGTACCAAATGCCTGCAAGGCTAGGATAATCTGCTCCGCTGTTTTCCAATCCCCTTCAGCAAGTTTATTTATAGGCGTTAGGCCGGAAAACAAGGCGTGAAGCTTGAATCGTAGCATCTGATCTTGCTGAATCTTCCGCCCTAATTTTGGGTTGAAAGTAGAAAGGAACTCAAAAAATTCGTTAAGTTCCTGAATCCCCTGTACAGCGCTGTCGCGATCCATATGCGTAATCATGTACAGCTCCTTTTTTGCTGATATTTGCGTTACTGTAAGGAATTGTAGCGCGACCCGCCATATTACACCACAAAAAAATCTTTGGCAAACCTGCACACGGCTACACTGCAGCATAAGGCTTGACCTAGCCGATAGTTTAGTGTATTTTCAGTGAAAACGATAAAGGAGCAAATTATGATTTATGGGCATATTCTCTTGGAAGATTATGTTGTTCTTACCGATTTTCCCGAAAAGCGTAGTAAAGATCTACTTGTACCGGCAACCATGCGCCCTATATTGAAGAAGCTAAAGGAGCTTGGTCTACAGATTGAACTGCGCTACACGATGATTACAGTCACCCGCGGCGAATATATCGCACTCATCGTAAATGGAGAAGATGTAGGCACCGTAATTATTACCACTGAGAAAAACTGGGTTGCAGAAATCGCAGAAGATCTCACAAAGCTTGCGAATAATCCGGACAAATACGGCTTTGCCGAATAAGGAGTTAAACATGATTTTTACGCAGATTGACCTGGCAGACCATCTGGTCTTGACCGGCTTCCCAGTAAAGTACAGTGCGTGGCTTTTCCTTCCCGCATCCAAGCGAAGAATCTTGAACATGCTTAAAAAGCTTGGCTTGACTATAGAGTTACGATTCA
>CAYNBT010000001.1:3128-66169 GCA_964396025.1 uncultured Candidatus Saccharibacteria bacterium
CGAAGAATCTTGAACATGCTTAAAAAGCTTGGCTTGACTATAGAGTTACGATTCATTGCAGATGATCCTATCAATACTGACTGCATTGATATCGTTGTAAACGGAGAGTTTGTTGGCGTTGTGTTTATTGAACCAGAATCTGATTGGGTAGAACTGTTAATCCGAGATCTTACAGAACTGGCAGAACACCCGGACAAATACGGCTTTGCTTAGGCGATTCTATCTCGGAAAACGAACAAGGAGAGTAACAAATGCTCATCAAAAGCGTTAAACTAACGGACTTTGTAGACTTTGACACAGAGAATGTCCCTGCAAGCATATTGTTAATGCTCAAGGCACCACTAGCGGTGAAACAAGACCTTCTAAAACTGCGCGAACTACCCGAAAAGGTTCGCCTTGTATATCAAGCTGGTAGATACGAGCGTATCTGGATTTACATGGGAGCCTTAGAAGTTGGTTGTGTAGAAATTTATCTCGACATAACGGGTAAACAATGGGCAATAGAATTGGTAAATGATCTTGTGGAATTGAGCAAAAACCCTAGCTTGTACCTATCCTTCCAAGAAGATTAGCGCAGTGCTTTCATAAAGCGAGCCTTATCACATAAGTCTCGCTTTTTTCATCTCAGCTAGCCATACACAAGTTTGATTCACTAGATTGCTCGGGCTAAGATGCCAGAAATCATATTACAGGAGTCTCCATGCTATATCAACGCGTTAGCTTGTTAAAATTCGTCGCATATGAGGACGAGGCAGTACAGCCGCTAAACCACATTCTATTTGCACCGGCTAAAGACATTCCGGAGCTTGAGAAACTGAAAGATCTTCCCGGCCAAGTAACCTTGAAGCTTGTTAGTCATACAAGATTAGGTATTTTCCTGAACGGCGTGCAACTGGGGGAAGTTAGGATGGGCAGATCATATGCATGGGTTAAAACACTGCTAAAAGATCTCAAAGAGCTTGCTACCAACCCAGATGATTACATTTTTTAGGAGCAAAAGGCCTGTGATGCTACCCATGCAACACCGGCCTTTTTTTATACCTATTTAACGCATATAATTTACGCATGAATGCTAATCTCACCGAAGCCCCACGACCTGAGCTAGAAACCCCTCACGGCTTTGAATCGCTATTTCAAGCCCCAAACAACGAACTGCCATCTAACATTAAAACAGTTCTTGCCAAGGCACCTTCAGAGATCAAAGCTATTATAGTTGCGCCCTTGGTGAGAATGGAAACCACGCTTACCACCAGCGCAGACAAATTACACCCCACTGTACTAGAAAACTTCAAAAAACAATATGGAGTAGGTATGGAAGCTGTGGCCTTTTTTGATGGATTTTGTGAAAGCGCCAACGGCGTGGGCAAATACGAACTCAGAACCGAAACCGATCCCAATGGCGGAATCGACATCTTTATGCGCCCGTGGAAAGAAGGCGTAGCATGGGGCAAGATTGGAGAAGACAATGTAGACGAGGTGCAAATCCGAATCCGCACCGGCGAGAACACTCAAAATTCCAAAGATGCCTACACTCCAATGCAGTTGAATTTTCGGTTTTTGCAGTATGAACACGGTAAAGCCGAAGAAATCACATCACTAAGAGTCGATATGCACAACAGAGAAAATGCTGAGATTCAAGTTGATGCAATTGTTGGAGGCGACATGATGGACCGAAAGCATGAGGCTGTAAGGTCAATGAACAATGGAGACAAAGAGGAGAACTTTAGGGCACTGCAAGCAGCTTTTTTGTTAAATTTCTCAGAGAGATTCCTGCTAAGCAAAGGCGAAGATGACAAGTTTGACATTAGGGGAGGCATTCAAGTTGATAAATCATCACGTCCACACCTTGAAACACTAGCTAAAGAACTGAACAAGGCACAAAACTTCTTGGATTCATTGAAGTCCTAAAGGTCTTTCACCCTTAACAGTGTTGTGTTATCGTCGCCGGCTACATACGTAGTAAGTGCTCGCAAGGCAACTCCAGTATCAAAACCATACTTTGTTTTTTCCGAAGTACCAATAACAGCATATTCAACATTGTACTTTTTTAGCAGGTAGGTAACTTCAATCAGTGACGTGCTAGTATAAATTTTTTCTACATCCCCCATTCTGTTTGCAATTGGCTCCCATTCCCCTCTCCAACCTAGTTCGTGCTCGGTCCAACCTATTACAGTAGGCAACCCTGTATAGGAAGAAACAATCGAATCCATGGAGTATGGCCTTCCGGGGGCCTCAAGCAAAATCGGTTGTCCTTCTACATTTTCATTAATCCAAGCTATCACTGATTTTGCACCAATGTCTTTTTCCTTCAAATATTGTGAACCATCCAAACCCTTAAACACATATTTTGGTCCAATAATATAACGAACACTTGTAACCGAATACGCAAAAACAAACCCCAATAAAATCAAAACAGGAGAAATACTTAATACAAGATGTAGAGGTCGCTTAAATGCCTGACTGGCCCGAACAAAACAATATGCACCAACTATAGTTAAGATTATCCATGCCTGATACCAAATCTTGAACACAGTATTGGCACGATAGTAGGGCGGGTTCAGTTTGTAGTAAATGTCCTTTACAAAAAATGTTTCCGGAAGAAAAACTAATAACATCCCAAAAAAGATCAAAAAGAGCACGAATTTATTGGTTTTATGAAAACTGTTCTTTACTCCTGTGATAAGGAAAAAAACTACTACCACTGCAAAAAACCCAAACATCTTAAAAATAGCCAAAAGGTCATTTTTGGGCCATGTGAAACCTACGCCACCAGATGGGGGCGAAAAGTTAAGATAGAAGGGAAGGTAAAGCAAAATTGAGAATGCCACCAACAGGGATCCGTAGATTACGGATTTCTTTAAAACTATCTTGTTATCAAACTGCCGTGAAAGTACACTTAAAACCAATACACCAAGAACAGGCAAGTAGATAAACCAGTCCCAACTATTAGTAGCTCCAAGTGCACCAAAGGATAAAGGTAAAAAAAGCCATTTTTTATCAAAATCTGCGGAATGCGACGAGTAAATACTAAAACACAGAGCTAAAAACAATAGCACATATGGAATGTTTAAAATGTGTGCGTGCAAATCTCCAATCAAAAAGCTGTAGGCAGGAAATTCATTTATTGTGTTAGGAATTAAACTTCGAGCCTGCGCATAAAAATAGTTATCTGCTTGCATGACTACTTTGTAATAAAAGAAGTCAAGGTTTCCCCCAATCAACAAAACAAGAGATGACACCACAGCTGCTATGTATTTGTGTGTAAGGTGATAAATTATAGAAAAAGCAGCAGTACCAACCATAGCAAAAAGTGTTGCAACATAAAGATTGTAAAAAACGGCAGAATCTATGCCGCTCAATTGATTTAGTATAGAAACCCCTAAATGACCAAAATAGTAATAATTAATCTCAAAACCACTAAACCACACATCTTGTGGTGGAATAGACTCAGAACGATTTAGCCCATTTATAATGGCAAAATCCATAAACTTCTCAATTCCTTCAATTTGTGGCTGCGCTCCTCTAAACGCAAGCATTGCTACAAAAAGAAGCGCAAACAATAGTTCTTCTTTTACAAATATTTTCAGTTCATCTTTAGTGATTTTGGTGTTACTTTGATAAAAAAAGGCGTAATTTACAAAAACTATTATAAGTGTACATATAACAAGTGCAAAAATACCAAATCGAATTTTGAGCAGATAAGACAAGTTCAGAATAACGTAAAACCAGTAAAAAATGTTTAATGCTAAAAAGGAAATTGCCAATTGAAATATTATTTTTGCAAACGGATAACCTTTATCCCTAAATCCTGAGAATAAAGCTCTAGTTAAAGGCAGGCACAAAACACCAAGTACAATTAAAAACAGATAATATACTAAAGCAATTACCATAAGTTAATCACTAAATTCAAGGTGTAAAAGTGATAGTAATTTTGGCATCAGAAATGAATTTTCTTGCATAAGCACCACCTGTACCCTTTGCAATGATGCTGAGATTGTTACCTGTGGACCAATCAGAACGATCGGTCACTGCACTGATCAACGATTTTACATCTTCGAGTGAGTACCATACTCCTGAGTTCCATGATGTATTGCTGGAGTGACCTATTTTATCTGACGATAAGGCGCGTGCCCCAGGCAAGGCAGACGAAGAAAATGAGTTGCTACTACTTGAATTCTCAGAGAATAGATCAAGATCTATGCTTATCCACTGAGTGCTAGCCGATTTTAGCTCTAGTTTTGCCGAATTTATTGTGGCTCCTTTTGGTATGCTTACATTGGCAAAACGCATTCCTAGATAGCTTGATGTTTCACTAGCTCCATTTCCAATCCAAGGCGGTGTTGAACCAGAACTACCATCCTGACTATAAAGCTGAGCGTTCAATGTGATAGTCTGTGCAGTAGGAACAGGTGTCGGAGTTGCCGTTGGAGTTGGTGTAGGAGTTGGCGTAGCCGTGGGCGTAGGCGTAGGTGTTGGAGTTGGTGTTGCAGTTATACTCGGGGTAGGGGTTGGCGTTGGGGTAGGTGTAGGTGTTACGACTACTGTATTTATTGCAAAATCATCCACTAAAGCTACACCATTAAAACCAAAGTTAACTAGGCCGAAGTAGACCGGTGCAGAAAGATTCTGTGCGGTAAATGACTTTGTCACTTTTAATTCAACCCAATCTTTTGATGCTTTTTTAGCAGCCTGTGCTTGTCCATAATCTGCTGTACCAAGATCTTCATACTTACCTACTCTTAGAGAAGGCTTGCCCCAACCCGTACCCGAAGTAGTAACCTTTACCCACGACGAGAATGTATAAGATACGTTTGGTTTGAGCAAAGCTGCAATATCTTGTGAAACATAGGCATTAGTGTTTGTTAGCTTTGCGGAGTTGTTGCCCGTTCTGCCGGAAGTGTTAAGGGATGTGCCTGAATTAACTTTCCAACCACTCAATGAGCCGGATTCAAAACCAGCATTTAGCAAGGCAGTTGGGGTCGGAGTTGGAGCAGGAGTGCCTGAAGGGGTAGGCGTAGGCGTTGGAGTAGTTGTGGGAGTAGGCGTTGGAGTCGGTGTAGGAGCTAAAACTGCAACTATTGAATTTGTAACTGAATAGAGAGCGTCAGAAGGAGAATCTGCCACAGACACATTACTATCCGTAGTCGCATCAGGACTAAATTGTATGGTCAGTGGAGTGTTTCCTGCCAAAACCGGTCTAAAAACTAATGTGGCTATCTGTAACTGAGAATTTCCTGCCAGAGGGGCTGTAACAGCCTGCGCGGTTGCATCATAAGCAAGCAGACTAAAATCTATGAAACCTGTAGAGTTTGCATTTGATACTGCTTGTGTGAGTGGTGGCGTATATGTAACTGTCGTTGGTAGATTAGTTGAAGGCAATATTTGTTCCAAAACTAAGTTTTGAGTTGAAAATTGAATTCTGGAATCCAACCCAACAACTGAACGACCATTTGGATTTAGAATTAAGGGCACATTAAAACTTTTGCCTAAATCAGCAGAGATGTTTTGGGGCAAAATCAAAGAGCTTCCAGATGTTAAACCAAGAATCAAACCATTACCTGTACTAAAGTACAAAGAAAAAGAAAAAGAAAGTAAGGCACTAAACATGGTTAATAGCCTAAACTCACTGTTGTTTGTAATTAGTGTTTTGAGTGTTTGATTATTTGATAAACTGTCACGTAAACTCATATTAATTGCCTGTAAGGTTCTTTAAATAACTACCAACATTTCCAAAGAAAGATGATTCGACTTTTATCTGAGAAGGATCGGTCACAATGATCTCAGGAATCTTTCCATCTGGCCAATATAGAGATACTGTTCCATTTACTTCAACTGTCTTGCCTTTAAGACTTTCAATGTCATAGTTGAAATCTTGAGCATCTTGAGCAAAGATTCTAACTAAGAACGTTGAATGGGGATCTTCTGTGAATCCAAGATAATATGCTTTTGGAGTATTGTCTTCAACTACCTTAACAGTTCCTTTTAGAATAACATTCTGATTTAAATAGTCTGCTGCTTGATCCCAAGAAATAACTGTAGGAGACTTAACAGTTTGGGCACCAAGTACAGAAGACATGGCGGGCGCTGTACTCATAGCTAAGTTATCATTTGACGATGCTGTAGGATTGCCATTCTCCAAAGCGATGATAGCACCGTCATTTGTCTTGACTAAGACAAGCCCGTCGGAGACAACAACAAAGGGTGTAGAACCAGAATTAGGATTGTACGAATTGTGATATTCATAAAAACCAGCAGGAAATGCTCTGGAGTCACCATAGCCATACAAACCGTTGCTACAATATCTTGTGCTTGAGTTGAACGGGCAGTTAGAAGGCCCGTAATTAAACAGCCCATCACCTCCTGGATAAATTGCCGGGTTGCATTGGGTATTTGAAGAATCGCAGTAGACCTGTCTCCAAATAATGTTTGGTGCTGCTACTGTCTTGATCGGATTCATATACGTATTACCAACTGCAGAACCACGATCAGTGATGGTAAAAGCCTGACTGGACAACCAGTGATTATGGAATAAGGTGTTTCCTGAACCCGTCATGTTCATCATTTCATCCGTTTGCATGTCGTGATAGTAAGCAGGGCTTGGGGGAGTTTGATAGTTTCCGGCATCAGCCCATTGAACAAATCTCATATCGCCGCCTGTATAACCTGAAACCGTGGAATTATCTAAAACCATTTCTCCAACGCTCGCGTCCTCTCTTCCATCGCACCAGCTATCCCTTGCACAAATTTGCTGATTTCTAAATGGCACGTATGCAACATTCTTGTTTCCTATCTGTCTAACTATTGGTTGAGGCCCCATAGGTAGATAGCCACCATCGCCTGCACCACCATTTCCAGCGTTAGGTGCGGTTGCATAGGCATCGTTACCATCATCAAGCCTTAAAGCATACAATGCTTGCTGGCGCTTAGAATTATCAGTTAAGAATGTTCTTGCTGCTGCATTTTCTGTAGGGAATGTGCCTCCAGCACCTGGTCCGTCCCAAAGTGTCTGCCAATCTAAGCGATATCTTATAAAAACTATGCCTTGAGCGTCAGCTATAACAGGCCAACCTTCTTCAGCCTGAGCTACCTCTTTATTTGAAGTACCTGGATCACCATAAGTTCGATCTGTAGGTTTGTTTGGAGCCCACTTTGCAGTACCGTCTGTTGCTTTTACTGCATGTACAAATAAGTCTCGCGTGACATACACAACAGTATCTCTTGAACTTGAGTATGACGGTGCGGTAGCTGCGGGAGTGCTTGAACCAGCGTATTCCCAATTCTTAGTCATTGTTGATGTGGCTACAGATACTAAATGCCCATTTGCTGCAGCTACGACTACATTAGCCCCAATTAACAACGGAGCGTGATTAAGAGCACTACCTGTATCAAAACTTGCAACTGTTGCACCTGTTGAAGCATTTAGTTTATAAATAGAGTTCCCACCTGCAACATATAAATATTCATTTGCATAGGCAGGGGTAGAGTTTATGTTTCCAAGATTATTCTTAGACCATAAAACTGTACCATTTACTTTATCGTTACTGTTTTTATCTAGGGCAAACACTGTATTGTTTGCTACCATGTACACTCTGTTACCACCTGTAATAGGCTGCACAAGATCGGGAACGCTCAGATGAGAGGATTGAGGTTTTCCGTCAGATCCTGCTCCATTCCATTGCCACTTATATTTCCAAGGTGTCGCAACGGTCTGTTCTGTGTAGTGTGTTCTCTGAGCATTACCTCCAAATTGATTCCAAGAAACAGCGCTACCTGGCAACGGAGTCGGGGTTGGAGATGGGGTTGGTGTAGGAGTTGCCGTAGGAGTAGGCGCAGGGGTCGGCGTTGGAGTAGGTGTGGGTGTAGCCGTAGGAGTTGGGGTTGGCGTTGCAGTGGGTGTGGGTGTGGGAATAAAGATGGAAGCTCCATATACGACTGCAAAGTCCAAGCTGTTGATTTTGTTATCTCTATATTGATCTAACGAATTATTGGGAGTTGCATTCCAATTCGTGATCAGAGAAATTATATCTGCAGAATCTACAAAGCCATCTCCTGTAACGTCACCATCACCGTAGGCACTGGGAGTGGGTGTTGGAGTTGGAGTCGGAGTTGCTGTAGGTACTGGAGTTGGAGTCGGAGCTGGAGTTGTAGTACCATTAATCAACTTTACTGCAAAATCATTAGAAAGTGCATTCACTGGTATATCTACATTTCCACCAACTGGTGTTACATTTGTAGTGGAGATTTTCTGTCCTGTATAGGTATTCCAAATCTCTAAAGTGTAAGCAGACTGCAACAAATTCTTTACAGTGACAGTACCAGATACTGCAGCAGTTGAGTTTGCTGAGTTGTACCAAGTGTTATTTCTGTTCTGAATCCAAATGTATGCATTCTTTTTGTCGGAACTTCTCATTCCATAAGCTCTTAGGACTGGATTTGAAACTGTAAGTGTTTCGCCTGTATAGCCGGGAATCGTATCGGAAGTGCCCATTAGAAATGTGAAACTGCTTCCGGCATAATTGACCCCACTAAAATATTCCTTCGCCGCCTTCCTTTGCTCATAGCGTTTTGCTGTGGTTGCTGAATCCTCTTGATCCCAATACCAGTCCAAAGGCGTAGTCCCAAGAGGCGAGAATAACCCAGCCCACATACTGTTATGAAGCATACGAACGCGACCTTCTCCCGATTTTGCAAGAGGATTTACTTCATTCCAATTTGCAGTGCCAGCATCAAATTCGCCCCAAATCCACGGCATTTGTCCTTTTCCAGCAGCCCAAGATGTTCCGTCTCCTAATCCAAGCTGACTACAATAGGTACTTGAGGCAGGGCTCTTTGTTATATCTCTCAAACACCACGCAGTTCTATATATAAAATTTGCCTCATCATACTTGAGTTCAGCAGGAGTCTGGCTAAAATCCATCATATAATTGTGATAGTTTGCAATATCAAAAAAACCGGAAGACCAAAACGCAGGGCTGTAAGCTTGAGAACCCTGAGATGTAGTTCTTAAGTGTTTATAAGGATCGACTTGCAACTGATACTGACTATATGCCTGATAAAATCTGTACTCAGGACTGTTAGGCAGTACGTGGCCGTGTTCGTTCCAAGCTTCCCATGCTAAAACAGATGGAGAATAACCCCAACGAGCTACTCTATATCTAAAGTTTCTTTTCCAGTAATTTATATGTCTGAGGCTATCAAATGCTTGAGGAGAGGAATTCCAGCTTTCATTGTAGGTTGCCCCATCCCAGATCCAGTAAGGATCGCCATGTGAGGTAATTTGAATGTAAACCCCGTTTTTCTCTGCCGCCTCAATGATTTTATCTTCTTCATAATTACCTCGCTGATTAAGTTGAGTGCCTTTTTGCGTAGTACTTAGATCTACATTGCGATCGACAGGGTTAAAATCGTAAGGATAGGAATATGCGTCATAATGCCCTTCGGTTGTAAGACCATAACCATCGTTCTGATCCCATATTCTAGTAAAATTGACGCCATTGGCCCCAAAGAGTGCAAAGGTATTTTCGTAATCCCAGCTCCTCTTGCCGCAGCAAAGCCACCATTGTCGCCCACTACCTACTGGAACAAAGCTAGTGCCATCATCAAATTCCAAGAAACGACTATCTTTACTGGAGACTCTTACAAAACCCTTTTGGCTCGAACTAGTAACTGAAAAATTCAAGTCGCCAAAAACAGGATGCCTAGTACTGCCGGTTTTGTCTTCAACAGTTAGATAGTATTTATAGGTACCGGTTTCGGAAGGCGTGAATCTAACCTTCCATGAATAATTGTTAGTAGGAGTCATTGTCTCAGAAGTAGAATAGGAACCTGTTCTCTGAAAATCCTGATAATAAAAAGCCGGAACCTTAAACGTCTTACCGGACGGTGCAGTAAAGTGAGCATCAACAGAAATCCCATCTATTCCATAAGGAGAATTCCTGCCGGGATCAGCAGTAGGAGTATCTGATGAGTCATAATAATAATAGGGCAAGATGGAATCTGCCGGATACGTCTTGGAAATCTGAAAATCCAGTTCATATTTTTTAAATTTTTGCACGGAAGTAGAAGATGATGATATTGACGTTACATAAGGTGTGGATTGAGCATAAGTAGACTCAGAAACACAGACAGCTAGAAGCAACAACATCAATATAAACAATGATTTGTAAAAAAGTATCCGCATTCGAGAACAATTTCAGCACTTATGTCTTACGGTGTCAATACATACACAACAAAATATGTATAATATTATAGATAAGTTTATTTATATAAAAGGAGTCTCTAAATGAAAACAAGTTATAAATTTCTAGTTTTGCTAATAGTACTTAGTATTGCATTCGCGGGCAATCAAACAAATGCTGAAGAAACCAATCCTCAAAACAGACGTTTGGAAAACATGGAGAAAAAAGAGGGCAATATGGAAAGACGCTGCGAGCTAATGCAATCAAACATAGAAAAACGAATAGAAATGTACAACCGGCGAAAAGACGTGCATAAAGCTGCGTATGAACGCTTTTTGACAAAAGTCGAGGAAATAATCGAACGATTAGAAGCTAAGGGTAAAGACACAACGCAAATTGTGCAGGAAGTTGAAGAACTAAAGGCTTTGATAAAAGAATTTTCAACAAGTGTAGAAACTTCAGTCACAATGCTCGAAGAAGCTAACGATTACAACTGTGGGCAATCAGAAGGCGAATTTAAAACGCGAATCCAAGACACCAAAGTGTCTTTTGAAGCAACACGCGAATCCGCCAAGGCTGTAAGAGAGCAAATGAAGATGGTAAAAGAAACAATTCGTGAAGCTGTAAAGGCAAGAAACACCTCAGAATCAGAAGGGAGCGAGTAATATGGAAAAAAAACTTCTCCCAATTCTTATAACTATTACAGTGTTACTTCTACTGGGCGGGTTCATATACAATAAAAAGTATCTTAGCGGCCCAGACATTGAGAAGGAGTTGGAAACTACATTACAGGAGACTAATCCTGACGATTTTGAATTCGAAGAATAGGTAACACTAACAAGTACTACTTTTTGATGAAACTCGAAAGGTAGTATTTGGTTTGCTTTATTTTGTCGGCAATTTTCTCGTGAATGCCTTTCTTGTTCTCCTTATAAATGTGAATCATAGGAGGCAGGACGGAAGCCATAATAATAACCAATACAATGGGTAGAAGATACTTGTCTACGTCCGGAATCAAACTACCTAAAAAGTATCCCGAGAGCATCAAACCAAACACCCACAAAGTTCCACCAATAAAGTTAAAAAACATGAATTTTCTCAAATTCATGTGGCCTACTCCTGCAACGATTGGAGCAAATGTGCGTACAACAGGCATAAAACGAGCTAATATTATGGCCTTACCACCGTGTTTTTCATATAATTCTTCAGCTTTAATGAGATGAGCCTTTTTAAAAAGCAAAGAGTCTTCTCGTCTAAACAGTTTCCTGCCCACCTTAGAGCCAAAATGATAACCAACGTTATCTCCTAAAATTGCCGCAATCCAACTCCCAATCACTAAGGGTAAAATGTCAAAAAAGGCAACGCTTGGTGATGCTAAAAAACCCGCCGTAAAAAGTAAACTGTCGCCCGGTAGAAAAAAACCTACTAACAAACCGGATTCAGCAAAGATCACTAAGTAAATTCCAAAATAGCCAATTTGTTCGATAAATGTTCGCAAATCGTGTTCTATAAAGAGAGTTCTAAAAATTTCCATTACAGAATAGTATCACAAAAGTGGAATTGATTAACAGATGTTAAGAGTGTTTGGAAAGCTCGTAAAGAGATATTCCAACGGCAATTGAAACATTCAGTGGATTATTCCCCAACGTCTTAACTCCAAAGCGTTTACCGTTGAATCCATGAGGGGAGAACAAATCATCGGTAAACAAAACAGCATAAGGTGCTGATATATCAATGTTTGAAGGGTTGTATTTAGAATCAGACGAGAATGAGATGATTTCATGATTCTGAAAAGCATCCAGATAGGCGTCGTAATCCTCAAAATATTCGAAGTTAACGCTAAAAAGTTCTCCCATCGATGCGCGTATCACTTTGGGATCAAACACATGAACAGATGGCTTTATAATAGCCAAATCATAAAACCCAAAAGCAGCCATAGTTCTAATGATTCCACCCATATTTCCCATATCCCTAATGCCGCCCAAAATAATGTGGTTTCTGGTAGGAGAAAGTTTGGTGTCATATTTGTCAAACAATCCAACAACCATGGAATTTTCTTTTGGTGAAAGCTTACCAACCATCTTGTCACTAATCTCAAAAGGGATTTTATGTTTTTTACACAAAGAAACCAATTCTCGAGCTCCCTGATTCTTACTGCTTCGAGTGGAAAAATAGAGTTTTTTTACATATTCTCTTTTATGATGGAGAAGTTCAAGTGTAGGACTAACGCCTAAAGTATAGGAAAAATCAAATTTTCTGTTTTGGGTACTGCTATCTTTATGCATTTAACAGAAGATTAAGAAGTAGCTTTTGCTTCTTTGATCTTTGTAGCGGATTTGCCCTTGCGATCCCTTAGATAGTAAAGTTTAGCTCTTCTTACTTTACCATGCTTGATTATTTCGACTTTAACTATGTTTGGAGAAAGTAATGGAAAGATTCTTTCTACGCCAACTCCACCAACACCTATTCTTCTAACGGTAAAGGTCTTAGCCTCGCCTGAGCCCTTTTTTGCTATGACTATGCCCTCATAGGGCTGTACTCTTTCTTTATCGCCTTCGATGATTTTGTAGTGTACTTTTACAGTATCACCTACATTAAAGGTTGGTATCACGCGCTGAACAACGGCTGGAGCATCATAGGTTTCATCAACCACAGCAGTGTCTTCAGGTTCTTGTACAGAATCATTATCTTCAGTTGTATTTGTTATTTCTTCAGTCATAAGGCTTTTTGGGAATTAACGAAACGAGATTAACAGAAATACAGCAATAATTCAAGTCTTTATGCGGTATCTATAGAAACCTCTGCAACTACGTCTATTTTTAAACCATCCCCTTCACAAGTAATGTTAACCGCATCACCATCCTGAATTTGAGAAGAAATGATCTTACTTGAGATGGTATTTTCGATTTCCCGTTGAATTAGTCTTCGTAAAGGTCTGGCTCCATACTCTTCACTAAATCCCTTGTCTGCAAGGTAAACTCTGGCTTTGTCATCAACTGATAGACTTATTTTGTGATCAAGAAGGAGCTTTTGGGTCTTAGCAATCTCCATGTCGGTGATAGCACTGATATCTGCCCTAGTAAGGCTCTTAAAGAAGACTACTTCGTCTATTCTGTTTAAAAATTCTGGTTTAAAGCTGTCTTTTAAGATTTTTTCAACTCTTCTTACTGTTTCCTTTTCTGTACGCTCTTTCTGAGCAACAGTGTCCGTATTATTAAAGCCTATTTCTGCTTGGCGTAGCACTTCAGAACCAACGTTTGAGGTCATAATGATAATGGTGTTCTTAAAATCAACTGCACGGCCTTTGCTGTCTGTGAGCCTACCATCTTCCATGATTTGCAGCAGAGTGTTGTAAATATCCGGATGGGCTTTTTCAATCTCGTCTAAAAGAATGATTGAGAAAGGTTTTCGTCTTACAATCTCGGTAAGTTGCCCACCCTTTTCAAAACCAATGTACCCCGGGGGAGAACCGATCATTTTGCTAACCGAATGCTTTTCCATATACTCACTCATATCAAGACGTACAAGCATATCTTCATTACCATAAAGAACTTCAGCAAGCGCCTTAGAAAGCTCAGTTTTACCTACTCCTGTAGGACCTAAGAACAAGAATGAGCCTATCGGTCTCTTGGGATCTTTGAGCCCAGCGCGGGCACGTCTAATAGCCTCGCTAACTAATTTAACGGGTTCGTTTTGATTTACCATGCGCTCGTGGATTCTATCTTCCATATGAATTAAACGTTCTTTTTCTTCCATGCTTAATTCCTCCAGAGGAATACCCGTAGCCCTAGAAACCACCTTAACAACAGAATCCTTGGTTACATCACGAACCTCCTCAAGTTTTGTTTTTGTCCAAATATCAATCAGCTCCTTCTTTACTTTTTCTAGTTGACCAAGTTCGGCCTCAAATTTAGTTTTGAGATCGGGTTCGGAATTGGATCGAATTTTTTCTTTAACAGCCGCAATATTATCTTCCACTTGTTTGAGATTTTCAGGCTCACGTACTTGAGAAAGTCTCACCAAAGCCCCAGCCTCATCGATTAAGTCGATTGATTTGTCGGGCTGGAATCGGTCACTAATATACCTGTTTGAAAGTTTCACCGCATAATCAATAGCTTGGTCTGTTATTTTCACGTGGTGGTGCTTTTCGTAACGCTCCCGTAGACCTTTTATAATAAGCACGGTTTCTTCTGGCGAAGGCTCGTTGACTAATACAGGCTGAAATCTTCTTTCCAGAGCTGCGTCCTTCTCTATATGTTTTTGATATTCATCTAAAGTTGTTGCTCCAACCATTTGTAATTCGCCTTTTGCTAATGCCGGCTTGAGTATGTTTGCAGCGTCCATAGCGCCTTCTGCCGAACCTGTCCCAACAACAGTATGCAACTCATCCAAAAACAGAATAATTTGACCCTGAGCGTTTATAACCTCATTTATGATGTCTTTGAGACGGCTTTCAAACATACCTCTGTGAGAAGTTCCTGCAATAACCGAAGCTAAATCTAGCGCAAAAACTCTTTTTCCTCTTAAAGGCTCGGGTACTTGTCCATTGATGATTCTTTGCGCCAAACCTTCTGCAATCGCGGTTTTACCTACACCAGGTTCGCCTATTAAAACAGGATTATTTTTTGTTCTACGGGAAAGTATATGAACAACTCGTTCGATTTCATTTTTTCTACCGATTACAGGATCAAGCTTGTCGTTTTTTGCAAGGTCGGTTAGATCACGCCCGAATTTATCTAAGATAGAAGTTGATTTGGTTTCTTTTTGAAGTTCGGCATGGCAAACCTCGCAAAGAGCAATATAGACTTGTCGACCGTCGATGATTTTAGTTGTAGGAATTGTTGCAGGACGTTGCCCGCATCTTTGGCAGATTACCATAATTGAATTGTATCATATTTAGCAGAGTAGTAAATAGAGTGACAACTATAAGATTTGAATTACATATAGAAATGTGCTATAAGTCGTTTAGATTAACCTAAAACGAAAAAGGAGAAACCCATGCGTAAAGTGTACACAATCGATGAAGCTTTGACTTCTATGGCGACACCCATTGAAGATGCTATCACATTCACCACCGTACAAACCCTTTTGGGATTTTATGTGGGTCGTGCAGGCCTAACCCCAGGAATTGGAGATGTGGGACGTTGTATACCTGTATCAAAAGATGATTTTGAGTCGTACATGCAACAACTCATTGCGCAAGGTGCATCTGTACGAGTGCGCAACTCATACTCATCTCTCGGTCGTACGGACAAGGCATACATCATTACCGGTGTAACAAACCTTATCCCTTTTGTGCTCGAAGAATCAGTTTGCACTTAGCACCGTTTGGCGTGTGAAATTATCAAAAAACGCACGCCAAACACTTTCCCTTAACTGTTAATGCTCCCAAACATCCCCAACAAATGGATCTGATTCTATTGGAACCTTTTTAATAAACAACTCCCCCGCCTTAATCATTTCGTGCTGTTGAATCTTTGCCCAATCCTCCGCCTGATCTTCTCGCACTTCACAAACTACCTCGTCGTGCACGGTTAATATTACTTTTCCATCTACTTTTTCTTTTTGTAATCGATCTTGCAAAAAAACCAGTGCGTATTTTACAGCGTCTGCATTAGTACCCTGAATTGGGTGATTCTTAGCTTGTCGCTCAATACTCGAAATCTTCTTTTTGAAGTCCGGATCGTTTTGATCGGGACGTTTGTACCAACGCTTTCTACCGGCTGGGGTACTACTCCACCCATTACGAACAGCATTATGAGCCATTTCCTCTAAAAACTTTTTAACACCAGGAAAGCTCTTAAAATACCTATCCATGTAATCTTGCCCTTCTTCTTTAGAAATCCCAAGTCTTCCGGCAAGACCCATGGCACCCATTCCATACATTAATCCAAAGCCAATAGATTTTGCAGCTTGTCTTTTATCCTTATGTTTTTCCTTGATATCTTCGTAAGGCAACGAAAACATCAAAGATGCCGTGTAAGAGTGCATATCCAAGCCCTCTTTTAAGGCATGAATGAATTTGGCGTCTCCGGAAAGATCCGCCAAAATTCTCATTTCAAAGGAAGAATAGTCTGTAACCACAAATTTGTAGCCTTTACCGGGATTAAAACATTCTCTAAACGGCGCTACCTGAGAATTTCTAGGAATTTGTTGCAAGTTTGGATTGTTACAAGAAAAGCGCCCTGTAGCAGCTCCCAACTGATTAAAATCCGGATGGATTCTGTCGGTGACTTTGTTTATCTTTGAAAGCAAAGTCTCTCCAAAAGCAGAGATCAACTTTTCATAACCTCGGTAATCTCTCAACAATACTGCAATCGGATGATTTACTGTAGCCAAAATCCCATCACCTGTAGAAGGAATGTTTAGCTTGAGTTTGTTGTTAAACAGGTCCATAAGCTGAGCATTACTGTTTATGTTGATGGCGTCCGCCATGTTACCAAAGAGATCCTCGCGAGAAATACTAAAGTATGGGCGTACGGCATCTTGCAACTGAGTAGATAACTCGTCGCGTTTTATCATGAGAGAAGCAATTATAGATTTCCATTTTTCCCTGTTTATATGTATTCCATTGAGTTCCATTTCGGCAACCACGCGGGTTGCAGCAAACTCGAGTTTAGCAATGTTGGTAATATTTTCTTTTTGAAGTAGGGGTAACTGTTTCTCAAAAATCGGGAAAAGTATCAAAGTGTCTGCTCCTGCATATTTTAACTGCTCGTCGCTAATGTGCGACTTTGGGGTCATTCCCACGAACGATTTCTGCAAAGCTTTATCAATCACCCCAGGACCTACGTATTTATTAGCCAAATCCTTAAGACCAATCATACCCGCGCCTAATCCGGCGGTTAAGATTCCTTCCGCCAACATGGTATCGTAAATGTTATCAACACTCACCCCAAGTTTTACTTTCAAAAAGGCGTAATCAAATTTACCATTTTGCATTAACTTGATTTGTTTCTTGTTCTCAACGATTTCTTTAAAAAGCGGAATGTTTTTGAGATCTACTTCTCGAGCATCAAATATATAACTTATCTCAGAATTTCCGAGCTGAACAAGGAGTAATGTCTGTGTGTATGGATCAAAACCAGTGGTTTCAACGTCAAGCGCCAATACAGGGTCGTTTAGCATCATAGTTAACACCTCAACTGCACGACCATTATCAGTTACATACTCATATTTAGGATTTTCAGGGTCAAATTTCAATTCCATAAAAGCACTTTAATATTAACTTAGTAGTTTTTTAATTATCTGCGTAGAAGCTTGAGGATCGGCTTTACCCTTAGATACTTTCATGACTTGCCCCAACAAAAACTGCAGCGAAGACTCTTTACCGTTCTTTAGATCCTCAACCGCTTTTGCATTCTGATCCAACACGCTTTGTATCATGGACAAGAGATCTTCTTCGGTGGTGAGTCTGGAATCGGCTTGGCTTAAATGAATCTTCATCTCGTCTATACCCGCATTCCTGAATTCAGGGCGATTCAACAAAAGATTGGCAACCTTCACCGGGTCAAGGTTTTGTGCGCTAAATTCCTCGAACTTCTTTAGAACTTCAAAATTGTCGCTCTTGGCAAGCTCAGTTGCAACACTTTCTTTTAGCCCATATTGACTGGATAATCGAGCCTTTGTTTGTGATGGAAGCTCTGGCATTGAGTTGCGCAAATCTTCAAAGTACTCTTGCTCAAAATGCATTGGAGGAATGTCAGGTTCAGGAAAGTACCTATAATCATGCGCGTCCTCTTTACTCCTCTGTGCTACAGTAACTGCCTTAACGTCGTCCCAACCTCTGTTCTCCTGCGCAACACTACCTCCTGAATCAAGAATCTCAGCTTGGCGCTTTATTTCAAAAAGTACAGCTTTTTCCATGAACTTGAACGAGTTAATGTTTTTGACCTCAACTTTGTAGTTAGGCAACTCCCCCGCCATTTCCATTTCTGACGTACGCAGCGAAATATTGGGTTCTATTCTCAATTGACCTTTTTCCATGTCAGCCTCACTTATTCCAATTGCTCTTACAATGTCTCTTAGTTTTCTTGCAAATTCAGAAGCTTCATAGGGGCTTGTAAATACGGGCTCGGTTACTATTTCTATCAGAGGCATTCCAGACATATTGAAATCTATCAAAGTCTTGTCACCTTCATGGAATGACTTGGCGGTGTCTTCTTCAAGATGAATTCTTTTTATAGCAGCTTTAAACCCATTATCCAACTCTAAATACCCATGCTCACAAAAAGGCTCCTTATACTGGCTGATCTGATATCCTTTGGGTAAATCAGGATAGAAGTAATGTTTTCGATCAAATTTAGCATTTTCGTTCAGTTTGCAGTTTAAAGCTAGTCCCAACAGCTGAGTTTTCTGAACAGCTTCGAAGTTTGGCACAGGCAAGGCACCGGGTAATCCCAAACAAGATGGGCATGTTAACGAATTTGGTGCATCGCCCATTTGATAAGCCATACAACCGCAAAACATTTTCCTAACCGTTTTTGGCTCCAAATGAATTTCTAAACCCAAAACTAATTTATATTTATCGTGAATGTTAGGCATCAACTCTAACTCCTAAAACATACAGGCCATGTTTCAAATCGGCTACGGAACGCACAAGCATGATATGGTTTGGCTCAAAACCTGCCTCATGAACCATAGCATTTCTAACACGATGAGCTTTCCAAACTTTGGTGTACGTGTCTTTGTCAAACAAATTTCTGGAATTTTTTAAACGCTCTCCCATGCTCTGACCGTTCACGAGATCTTTGAGTGCAGCATCCAAACATTTATCGGCATCCATAAGCGCCTGCCTAAGCTGGCTTGGTTTACCTTCTTGCAACAAAATTTTTATTTTATCCCAATCATACTTAATCTTGGAAAGTGTCTCTGCAGTAACACGCCTGTGTACAATTCCCGCACCAAAAAAAATGTCTTTTAATATGCCAAAAAAACTCATAGGTCTAGGTTTGGGTACTCCTTATGAAAATCCGTACTTTGCTCGTATAAGTGAGCTGAGGCAAGTAATTTCTCTTCAGACAAATGAGGTCCGATAAGCTGAACCCCTACTGGCAAATTTTCACTTAGCCCACATGGTATCGTAATCGCAGGCAATCCTGCGATTGAACTTGGCTCCTGTAAAAGGTCGGTTAACTCACCAAATAGCGCAGATTTCTCAGATGCACCCATATCTAGGGCAACTGAAGGAAGTGTGGGGGCAATTAATAAATCTACTTTTTCAAAAACTCGCTTAAAATCATCAACTATAAGAGTTCTTACCCGCTGTGCCTTTGAGTAATATTGATCGTAATAGCCTGCACTCAGCGCATAGGCACCTAACATCATGCGTTTCTTAGCCTCAAAACCAAATGTGCTACGCTCATGCCCAAACCGGATCCCATCAAAACGTGCTAAGTTAGAAGAAACCTCGGATCTTTGCAAAATCGTGTAAACAGCAATCGAGTAGTGGGGATCAATCAAGTCTACCTCCACGGTTTTTGCCCCTAATTCGGTGAATTTTTCTATAGCAGCAAATATGCGCTCTTTAACACCGGATTCCATTTCTTCAACAAAATAGGATTTTGGGATCCCTAGTGTCAAATGCTTTAGATTCGCAGTGTGTTCCAAATTTTTAGTGTAATCAACAACAGGTGCTGGGGAAGAGGTTGCATCAAAAGCATCCACTCCGGCAATGATATTCAAAATATAGGCTGCATCTTCAACTGATTTTGTGATTGGACCGGGAGAATCAGTAGACGAAGCCATTGCAATCACACCATATCTGCTAACACGACCATAAGTTGGCTTTAAGCCAGTAACACCACACCAGCTGGCAGGTACTCGAATACTTCCTGCAGTTTCGCTTCCAATAGCAAAGGTACACATGTGGGCAGCCACAGCAGCGCCAGAACCTCCCGAAGAGCCACCAGGTACTTTTTCAAAGTTCCATGGGTTTTTAGTTGTTCCAAAGTCAGATGTCTCAGTGGATGAACCATGCGCAAAAGCATCCATATTGGTTTTACCCAACAAAATTGCACCTGCGTCTTTGAGACGTTGGGTCACTGTGGACTCATACGGAGGAATAAAGCCCTTTAAAATTGCGGCAGAGGCTGTTGTTTCGATTCCTTTGGTACAAAAATTGTCTTTGCAAGCATAGGGAATTCCAAGTAGAGGGTGTTTGTTAAAGATACTTTCGCCCTCAGTTGCCAAAATCTCATCTGCCTTCGCGGCCTCCTTAAGCGCATTTTCTTCGTTCAGAGATAAAAATGCAAAAATAGACTTGTTATGTCTTTTGATTTGCTCAAAACATGCTTTCACAAGATCCACACTTGAAAACTTTCCTGCTTTGAGGCCTTCAATGGCTTGGTAAATAGTTAGTTCGTTTAGTTTGCTCATGTTATTTATTAAGAAGCACTGCTTTGGTTACAAATAAATCTCGCTGAGTTTGTGGTGCATTACTTAATGCTGTTTCTTTTGAAAGGGTTGCTACATTGTCGATACCATAAACATTTGTTAAACCCGTAACTTGATAGGTTTCCTTAACTTTGCCGGTATCCAACTCGTCTAGTTTGCTTATGTACTGAATTGTTTCAGTAAAAAGCTGGGAGAACTTTTCTAACTCCTGATCAGAAAGATCGAGCTTACAAAGCATTGCCACATGTTTTACATCTTCTTTAGTTACTTTATTTTCCATAGATTTATAGATCTTAGAGGATTTTAGCAGTTTTTAAAACATTTTGAACGAGGAAGTGCCGTTACATATCAATAAGCCTTTTTATACGCTCTTCAACAGGAGGATGAGTATTGAATAGGTTTGCAAATACACTTGCCGTTTGTCCTTTAAGCGGATTTGCAATGTAAAGATGTGCTGTAGCACCATTGGCTGCTTCTAGCACTTCACGATCTTGAGAGATTTTCTTGAGCGCAGAGGCTAAACCATCCGGATAGCGTGTTAACAAAGCGGCGGAAGAATCAGCCAAAAATTCGCGGTTACGGCTTACGGCTAACTTGATTAATGTAGCAATAACGGGACTGAGAACTATAAAGATTATTCCAATGAGAATTATCAAGCCATTACCGCCGGAATTCCTAGAACGACGATTCCCTCCATAGAGCATACCGCGAGTAAACCAATCGGCCAAAAGTGTTATGGTACCAACCAAAACACTTACAATAGACATCAAACGAATATCATAGTTTCCAATATGAGAAAGCTCGTGAGCAATTACACCTTCCAACTCCAGTTTTGTGAGTGCAGAAAGAATTCCTGTGGTAAAGCAGATTACGGCGTGATTGGGATCTCTGCCTGTGGCAAAGGCATTCAAAGCAGTATCCTCAATCACAAAAATACGAGGTTTTGGCAAACCGGATCCTATGCATAGGTTTTCAACCAAATTATGTAAATAAGGGTTTTCTTGCTCAGTAACTTGTTTTGCGCCGGAAATCGCTAAAACTATCTTGTCAGAATTGTAGTAACTTACAAAGCTCGATATACCAGAAAAAATCAGCGCTACCCCAATGAAAAATCCGCCCGAACCTTCAAAGAAAACCTCACCCACAAACCACCCAAGAAACGAAACTATAACCATAAAAATGGCCATGATAATTACTGTATCGCGCTTATTACTCTGTATATGCGTATAAACTGTTGCCATATGTGCAAATTGCTATTCTTAGGCGTTAAAACTTACTTTTACAGCTTCTCGTTCTGCCCCTGAGGCCTCAAAAAAGGATTCTTCTTTAAAACCAAAGATTGAAGCAATAATATTGCTTGGTAAGGTAACAATCTTGGAATTAAAGTCCCTTACTACAGCGTTGTAAAACTGTCTTGAATAGGCGATTTTGTCTTCGGTATCAGTGAGATCCTGCTGTAATTGTTTAAAGTTGCCTGAAGCTTTGAGATCAGGGTAGCTTTCTGCTACTGCAAATAGAGACTTTAAAGCACCAGTTAGCATGTTGTTTGCTTCCTGAGCTTGGCCTGGGTTTGAAGCACCCATTAATGCTGCACGAGCTTTGGTAACATTTTCAAACACTTCCCTTTCGTGGGTTGCATAACCTTTTACTGTTTCTACAAGATTAGGAATAAGATCAGTGCGCCTTTTGAGCTGAACATCAATCTGGCTCCATGCCTCTTTGATGCGAACTTTAAGCTGCGCAAGACCATTGTAAACAAAAACTACATACAAAGCCAAAACTAGAATAATTGCTAAAAGTACAAACATAGGTTCCTTTCAGGAAATAACTAACATGCTAATGATATCACTTTATCCACAAAGATAAAAAGTCTGCTAATGATTGTGTGTTCTGAATATCCTTAGCCTCACACCCTCCACGTCTTGCGACGTTAATTCCGTAATGCATAAGCTTGAGATCACTTGTAGAGTGTGAATCTGTATTAATCATAAGTTTAACCCCGTACTTTAACGCCTCTCTAACTAAATCATCCGAAAGATCGGATCTGCTAGGTTGGGCATTGATTTCAATAATTTTGTTAAATTCTACTGCTGCTGCAAAAATTTTATCCCAATCAACATCGCAGGGGTTTCGTTCGTTAAGAACTCTGCCTGAAGGGTGCCCTATAATAGTAATGTGCGGGTTTTTTATAGCATTGAGTAGACGCGCTGTAATTTTTTCTCTAGGTTGATCAAATGATGTGTGAATTGAAGCTATACCATAATCCAGTTTCGCCATAATTTCATCGGGTAATGCCAAGCTCTCATCATTCAAAATGTTAATTTCGTACCCAAATAGTACTCGAATGCTATTCTGTGAACTATTTATTTGTTCGATTTTCCTTCTTTTTGCCTCTATGATAGACAATACTTCCATGCGTCCTCGTGATTGAACACTAGGAGCATGATCGGCATTTCCTATATATTCATAACCAAGTTCAATTGCAGCAGCTATCATATCCTCTAGCGAATTGACGCCATCAGAGTCTGTAGAATGTGTGTGCAGATCTCCTTTGATGTTTTTTAAAGTCACAAGATCAGGTAATTTTCCTTTTACTGCTAATTCAACTTCATCGCGACCCTGACGTAGCTCAGGAACAATATAGGGAAGCCCGATTTTGTTATAAAATTCCTTCTCATTAGAAAATTTATAGAGTTCATCAGTTTTTTTATCTTTTATTCCGTATTCTGAGAGAGAATAACCACTTTCCAATGCAAATGTTCGCAGCAACACATTGTGCTGCTTTGAGCCTGTAAAATACTGCATCATGGCACCAAGTGAATTTTCATCTATCACGCGTATGTCAACTTGAACATCATTTTTCAGCACCACAGCGGCACGAGAATCTCCTTTGGCTAAAACATCTTCAACCTCAGAAAAACTTACAAAGTGCTCTATTGTTTTGGCCATATCTGTTGTTGCTACAACAATATCAATATCCCCCACCGTGGCTTCACGGCGCCTTAAAGAACCTAGTGCCTCTGCTTGGGAAACACATTCTAGTTCTTTGATGTAACTGATGATTCTACCTGCAATTTCTTCTGCTTTAGGAAGAAGCATGCGCTTTTTTTCATTCTTGGTTTTTTTGGAATCCGAAATTGAAGATAAAATATCGAGTTCAGACTTTTCACCAAACCCCTCTAGAACGCGTATCTTGCCCTTTTCAGCGGCTTTTTTAAGCTTTTCGACTGCAGTATCCTTATCGTCCAAATCAAACGCGCTAGCCAATTTAAAAGCCTTCTTTGCACCAATTCCTCTTATACCGATTAATGCAAACATTCCTTGGGGTAGATCTTTTTTTACAGCTTTGAATTCTTTGACATGGCCTGTCTGAAACAATTCGTCAATATGCTGCCCAAGTGCAGTCCCAACGCCAGCAATCTCATCTAGGCGCTTTTTTTCCCAAAGATCAAAAACACTGGATGTGAGATCTTGAATAGAGGAAATGGCGTTCTGATAAGCCCTAATCTTGAAACGGTTGACTTCCTTAACCTCCATAGCAGCTAAAACCTCTTTTAGCTCTTTTACAAGCTCCTCATTGGTGATTTTTGTTATTGTCATGGGTAAATGATACCATTTATCATTGACTCTAAAATACTCATCTGCTACGATTTGCGCAGGCTGAACTTGGAGCCGTAGCTCAGTTGGTTAGAGCGCTTCCCTGTCACGGAAGAGGTCGCGGGTTCGAGTCCCGTCGGTTCCGCCAAGGCCGATTCAGCTGCCACGCACTTTTTGTAAAAATTTTTCTGCCGTTAAAAATGTCAAAAAAGAATAGAAATAAAAATAGACCGCATCGTTTCCCTAACGAAAACAGTTCCAGCAAACCCCAAAATTTGAATGAAGATATTATAGTAAATCCTTTGCAGATTGAGGAAACTCCCGAGTTTTTAGAACCAGTAACCAAAACCGAAAAGTTTGAAGAAATTCCAGCACAAAGAAATGATGTAAATGTAAGTTGGCTTCGTATAGCCACAAAACTCTCACTAATCCTGATCCTTCTTTTTATAGGTTTTTTGACCTTTAGATACCTAAGTGAGCAAAACATTGGGCAAAACGAAACGTACAAAAGAATTGCGGATACAGTTTCGGATGCTATCAACAACTCAGGAAATAAAGGCAAACCTGATATTTCCAGTGGGGCTTCAACTAAACGAGACGAAGTTATTAAAGACTCGGGTACAAACAATGGGCAAATTGCTGAGTGGCATGCAACAAACTACAAAAAAGGAGACATCAACAAAGGCAAATACACGGTAAAAGAAGGCGACACCCTATGGGAAATCTCAGAGGCTGTAAACGGAAATGGGGCTCAATGGACACAAATACTCAGTGCGAACCAAGGCTCAATTGGGTATTTACCAAACGGGAGTCAAGCGCTCATAGTGCCGGGGCAAGTTCTTTTGTTGAACTAGGACCGGGTTTGCTATAAAGGTGGGCGGTGTTTAATGGAGCCACCCGTGGGAATTGAACCCACAACCTATCCCTTACGAGAGGATTGCTCTACCGTTGAGCTAGGGTGGCAAGACTGTTAAAGCTAAGCAGGCATGCCAAGTATATCAAAGTTGGGTTGTTGGATGTAGCAACAAGGACAATGAACTAGACAGGGAAAGAAAAAACCGCTCTAGTATTATGAATACCAAAGCGGTTTAGTGAAACACATGAATCGGGCAAGTTAGCTTTGCTTTTGCTTCTGCAGCTTGCTAAGAACTAGAATTACAACCCACACGGCTGGAACTCCAAACACAAAAGAAAAGATGTAGGCAATAAAAACCCAAACAGAATAGGTAAATACCTTGTTTGACTCCACGATAGTCTTACATTGTTCAGCCGTTGCAGGTTGCGCTTGGCCATTTTCCTGCCCTAACTGCCCAGCAAAACTTTCGATCATGTCACAGGAAGCTTCTTGTGATTCAATGGCTTTGCCAGCAAAAAACGCTCCTACAAAACCGGGGGCCAACACTACGGCCAAAACAACGACTGCTAAAACTGCCAAAATAAGTACATAAAGAACATTACCGCCGGATTGAGCTTTCGGACTTTTCATCGCTATCTCCTTAACTGATGTTGAAAAAAGACAACAAACCCGTGCAAAAGTAATTTCCCTTTGCATTGAGTTGCTCGCTATTATACAAGAGTAATTGGCCCAAGTCAATTGCTATAAGTCTTGCAATGCTGCGCACTAAAGTAAGAAAAAACCGCTCTAGTACTATGAATACCAAAGCGGTTTAAGTTGAGTACTGCTACATAAGATCATTCGCGCGTAAAAACTTCCGTATGTCGCGAATCGTCTTATGCTTTTTCATCTTGTGACCCTTCTTGAATTTCTCAATAGAGTCAAGCTTATCTGTCCACGAACCTTCAAGCTGCACCGCACGATCGTTCAAACGCATGGCAGGCACGAGGTTGTAAGGATAATCCTTAGTCTTGCGCACGGCCTTGGCGTAATAGAATTCGCGAGCGGTAAATGAAGTGCGGACACGATCGGAAACACAACGATTGCCCATAATTGAACCTCCTTAGTTGGAAATTCAATAGTGGTTATTCATGTTTGCCTCCTTAAACAAATGGATGAATACCGAGCATTTTAACAGAAATGCTCACCGAAGTCAACACTATGGGTCTGTTGAACTAGCCCCCATATTGCCTTGGAAACACAAACTGACTGAACTCACACCGCGCTAAATCCCCAAAGTACATAAGATAAGCGCTAAGAACATTGTCGGGGCGCAATTCTTCAATTTCACATGGTCCCAAGCTACGAACCTGATCCAAATCAATGGTCTTAGGGAGCTTCATGCAGATGTTTGGGCCAAAGTGTGCTGTAAGTGTTTCATGCAAAAGTTGTGTGTTGGGGTCAGTGTCAGTAATGTTCACTGCGTGATCTCGCCAATCGTTGGTTGAGCTAAAGTTTGCATCTGTGTAGACTGCGCGAATTCGATGAACACTAAGTTCAGCCAGTACATCCGGATCTAGAATATCTCCAACGATGGGAAAGAAACGCCCCGATAAACCCAATCTGGCAAGATTCTGCTTGCATATGTCCATGCGGATTGGGTCGATGTCTACAGCATAGAGCCGACGAAAGTGTCCGGCGAACACAAAAGACGTTGCGCCGATTCCAGTGCAAACCTCCAAGACACTCCAAGCACCCACAGCCTCACGAATTCTCCGCGCAGCATGCTCCGCAGCGTATTGATAGTTCGATATCTTCAATCCAACTTCATCCCCCAAAAGCTGTATTCTTGGACTGAACCTATGTGCAACCCCCATCTGAGCAGGCGTATACAAACGCACTTGATTCATGTTTCCTCCTTTGTGTTTTAGGGAAGTATACTATATGAGTTACTTTAAGTTTTCTAGTGTTCTTAATGTATCTTGTGGGGTGGGAAAATCAGGGTTTTTATATGCTTGTGCATCCATAATATGATTTACAGTCTCCGCCCAAGGTGTTTCTTCATCAACAGCGTAATAGGCCAGAAGTACTTTGCGTGATTCGGAGTTAGGTGCTAGCGCCGTCTTTAGTTTTTCTCTTTCATCTTCTAGCAAGCTCTTACTCGCTGCGGGATCACCCTCTTGAAGAGCTTCAAGAAACATATCCAGCACATTACCGGTATCCGATTGGTCATCCTCTGCCAAGTTTCCGCTCTCTGGATCGAAAAAATTTCCAAAACCAATCTGTGCAGTGCGTAAGTAACTGAAGATATTATCATTCTTGAGGCTAGTGAGAATGCTATCAATAGAATCTGCGTGCAATGTTTCGGTGGTTTCGGCTACTTGTGACTGCATAGCGGCAGCATTAACATTAGTTGGCACTCCATGTATCTTACTAAGTAGTACGTCTATACCATTTCTGTACCTAGCATAATATTCTTCGTCAGGATCATCTCTTACGTAGATCTCTATTAACTCGATGGGCCCTCCTGAACCTAGCTCGTCATCATACTCGCTAAATGATATTTGCCCAAAGCCCAGTCGTAAATCGTCAATCGGCTCTGGATTTTCTAGCACGTGTATTGAGTTGTCCGCTGTACCCAGATACTTACAGTAGACAAGCGCAATTTTCCTACCGGTTTCTCTATCTGGTACAGCAAAACTCCACTTATACGCGTCTACCTCTTCCGCATTGATTTTTGACCAATCTACCTCAGTGTGCTCAAGGTCATAGTGTGAAATTGCAGGTTTGTATCCTTCATCGTTCATAAAATAATGTTAGCACATACAATGCAAGATACTAAAGAGGACATCCCTTTAGACCCTGAATGTTCTTTGGTACAGAAATCTCGCCCACGATGCTCCAGATGAATCATCTCATCTGAGATTTGTCCCCCATTCCAAACATGCTCATATCTGAGCTCTTCAAGCATTTATTTTGTTGTTAAAGTGTTTTTGTTGATGAACTAAGTATGTTGTACTTTGGAGCGGGTGATGGGACTCGGTCACATGTCTTTCATTCGTAATTCGCTTTGCTCATAACGTATGAAAGCATTCGACCCCGCCTCCTTCACTGCGCTAAAGCTTCGTTCAGTCCGGCATTCTCGTCACTTTCACACTAGAAAAATGCTGCCCCCTTCGGGAACATCATTTTTCTGGAGCGGGTGATGGGACTCGAACCCACGACCTTCTCCTTGGGAAGGAGACGCTCTACCACTGAACTACACCCGCACACATGTATAGAATACCACACGCTTTCAAGCCACGGCACCATAACAGCACTATTCCCAAACAGCTGCCCACCCCATGGCAATTCCGCCGCAACACCATTGGAATTGACGCACTGTAAGTGCTATCATAACTACGTTCATGCAAAACTATCAGTATAAATCCAATAAAAAACCCGCACCGGGAATGAGCGAAGAAGAGCTCCAGAAAAGGCTCAAAACTAGCCTCGCAGGAATAGTTATAGTATTACTCATTGTGATCGTTTCCTTCACATTTTTAGGGCCAAAGATCGGCTCGCTGTTTGGACTTATCTCAGTAAACAGGAACGAAGACAAGAATCAAGATAAAATCGCTCCCGTATCCCCTATCTTTTCTTACATAGACAGTCACACCAACAAAAAAGAATTGAATATTGAAGGCATTGCCGAACCGGGAACCACCATCAAGCTGTTTGTAAACGGGCCAATCAAACACACCACAGTAGCAGATCAAAGCGGGGAATTCACATTTGCTAAAGTCACCCTAATCGAGGGCAAAAACACATTATTTGCCAAAACTACAGATTCTCAAGGAAATGAAAGTGAAAAATCAGAAACACTAAGCGTAACACTAGATACAAAAAAACCAGACATTGATCTCATTTCACCAAAGGCAGGGGAAACAGTTAGAAATCTCGACAAAAGAATCAATGTTCAAGGCAAGCTTAATGAAAAAGCCGTGATAAAGGTTAACGGTAGAACTGCAATCTTCAAACCCGATATGACCTTTGAAGTTATCTTAGGAGTAGAAGAAGGTACTGTAGAGATAAAAGTGGAAGCTACAGACTTGGCCGGAAACAAGAAAGAAGAAAAAATTACTGTTCAGTACGTAAAAGGCAGCTAACCATCATCAACCAAACAAACAAAATCTGGGGGTAAAACAAGGCATTTATAAATTGCGACTGCAGCAACAAACCAAAAGTCACGCTGCTCAACGCAAGCTTGTTGTACCCGCCGTTTGCAAAAGCAAAGTACAGTGGGTAAAAATATGCCACGGCAAAAAACACTACACCAAGTACTCCCGTTGTAGCCATTACAAACAAAAAGCTGGAATCCACTCCTCCCCCTGAATTGCCACCAAAATCCTGCATAGATACATAACCTCGTTCAAGTTGCGCATATCTCAAAGTGTTAAAACCAACTCCCAAAAGCAAGTTGTCTTTGGAAAGCTCCCAACCCTTCTGCCATGAAATTAATCTAAAATATGCTGAGTCAGATGGATCTGTAATACCACTCAAACGCGTCTGAAACCTTGGCACAGCAAAATATGTTAAAACCACAGTAAAACAAGCCACAACTAGTAGTTTTGGGTATTTAAACAAACCATAGATAAGCATCATTACACTTAAAGCTCCCCAACTACTGCGCGAAAACGTTAGAAATAGTGCCGCTAACAAAACTAACATCGCAACAATGTCTAAACGGGTTAATTTGCCGAATCTGGAAAAAAGCAAAACCAAGCATAAAAACAAGTAACACCCCGTAAAATTCGGGTCAAAAAACGTGGACGCCAACCTGTTTTTGTGGGGATCCCAACCCAAAGATGCCTCAAGAGTTGTAAAATCAGGCAAAACTACAAGTTGGATAAACCCAATCAAGGCGATCAAAACTCCGGAGACAATAATTGCGTTTTGCATAAAGCGCATGTCTAGAAGCTGTGCCTTGTAAAAATTGAAAAATACAACTGCAACCAAAACATAGGAAACAAATCTGAGAAGGTAATATCCTGCAGCTAGCTGCGCACCTGTACCAAACAAAGGCAGAACTCTAATTAAGGATATGCAGGCTACAAAGCTAAAAAGTAAAAAAAACAAAAGCTGTCTTGGAACCAGCACTTTATGCAAGAACAATGCTACAAATCCCAAACCACCAAACGCAAACATAATCACAAAAACATCAAAGAGATATAGACGACCATCTATGCTTCGTGTTAAAGCCGAAAACTGACCTAAAGTCAGCATTAATATCACAACCAAAAAGAGACACTTTGACAAAAAGCTAAGCTTTTTTTTCATATGCTTTCCATGCGTTCTTGGCTGCTAATACAAGCAAGCATAAAATAACAAGCTCTGAAACCCATGTAACAACTGAAGATGCAAAATAAGAATAACGCGGTATAAGAATCATGTTAGCCGCAAGATTAAACCCCGCACTTATCAAATAAATCACAGGCAACAGTTTTTGACGCCCCAACGTAACTATCAGCCAAGCTATTGGCTGTGTTACATAAAAAACCACCATCCCTACAAATAAAAGTCTCATAGAAAGTATAGAATCAATAAACGCACTACCTCCCAATATATCTATAGCAAGAGGCGCTAACAAAACTCCAAAAACAGACACTAGCACACCTAGGCCACCCAAACCGAACATGGCATATTTAAAAGTTTTTAACAGCTTCTGCTTGTCTTCTTTTAAGTGGCGCAAAAATATTGGATATGCTGCATTCATAAAAAAAGTAGGAAGAACAAGGGCGACTTCAAATATCTTGTAAGGTAGTCCGTAGAGTGCAACAACATCAGCATTGTTGTAACCCAGCTGAAAAGGTACCGGGAGAATAGAAAGTAGAATCGCGTCCGCCTTGAAGTTGATTTGACTGAATATAAACATTAGGCCTAAGGGCAAAGATTGGGCCAACAAAAGTCTGGTTAGGGACTTGTCGATTTTGAGAGAGATTGCAACACCAAGTCTTTTGATAAAAACTAGATTGAGCAGAAAGGTGAGAATGCCCCCAAAAATGTAAAACGAGTTAATCCAGACGATATCAAGCTTTAGGGCAACACCAATCAGCAATAAGGCCAAAACCAACAAACTACCCACAACGTAAGAAATAGTTGAAAGGTCATAGCGAAGCCTGATCTGAAAAATCAAATTAGTTGTTGCATAAAGTGATTGAGTAAGCACCAAAAACATGGAGATAGAAATACCTAATTTCAAAGCATTAGCATAAGGAAAAAACAAAATCAGCAACGTACCTAAAAGCATAATAACCAACGAAAGCAAGATTCTAAGTACAATGATATTCCCTAAATATTTACCTATCTCATGCTCTTTATGAGCTAATTCTCTTGCAGCAATCGCATTGATACCAAAGTCAGCAATAATGAAAAAAAGTGCAGGAAAATTCTGCATTAGATTAAACCAACCATAGGCTTCTCTACCGTAATAACGGGTTATTATCAGAGTTGCGAATACAGTAACGCTCATACTCACAAATTTGCCTACTAACTGATACAGCGTATTTGTGGCGATCTTGGCAGATACCGACGATTTTTTATCTAACAGTCCAATCATTGACATTTCAGAGGCTCCAATTGCCTTTTTTCAAGTCTTGCAGGGTTTCCTGCCTTTTTTGGCAAATTTTTTACATGTTCAAAATGAATGTATCTAGAATCATCATCTCTGATCCAAGAAAAATGGTCAAATGGCGCGTCATATCGAATAGTAAAAGGCATCACAGCTTTCACTCTTTCGTCAGGAAGCCAAACTTCTTTAAACGCAGTCTCCAGATACCTGCTAACTTGAGCCGCCGGAATATAAGAACTGTTGTAGCTATCGCCTTCTGCGTGCGCCCAACCGGTTTCGGTGATGAACACGGGGAGTGATTTTTTTACACCAAGAATATTTTTTATATAGTTGAGTTCTTCTTGATAAGCTCTAATGCTCCACCACCCTTTATCATAAGGACTTCCACTGAAGTTGGGTTGAGGATAAGGGTGAGAGGCCCAACCATCGAGTTTGTTAAATATCCCTGGAACAGCCTGATCCATTTTTAGCAAAAAAGTTGCAGGGGCAATGTAGCCATTACCATTTGGCGCACTTGCGTTAAGTCCTCCGTTTAGCATGAAAAAATCGTTGTTCTCATCTTTAAATGTATCAATTGTGAAAGATAATACCCTAGCATAGTTTTCCGGGTCAGCCTTTCCAAACCAAAATTTTGAGTCATTTGGTTCGTTATAAACAGAAATGTAACGTTGTTTAACCGGCCACAGAAATGAATTAAGAAATTCAGCAGCGTCTTCTGTCCTGTCCTCATAATTATCAAACTCAACCGCCCACAGTTGAACTACAGGGATTAACTGTTTTTCACGCAACATTTCAAAAACTTTAGCCCATTTACTGTAGTCTCGATCTCTAATGTTGTATGGGATTAAAACATAGCCCCAATCGCCTCCATTCGAGTTAACAAGTTCATCCGCTGCATCAAACAACTCCTCTTCTTCTGCGTAAACATAGATCCCAAATTTGTTGTTGTCCCCAGAGCCACCTGTGTAGGTATAGTAATCTATTGAATCTGTTATGGTGCAAGGCTCTTGCTTAGTGGATTCTGGCAGAAAATCAGAGATACTTAACACATCCCCTTGCTTTTGCACTTTTGAATAATCCACCATAAAAACAATCAACAACGCAGGTATGGCTAATACAAGCACTTTTGTTAGTTTTACAACATGTTTTATCGATACCATATCAACATTTTAGCACTTATCTGAATGCTAAATACGTATTACAATGTACAGGTGAGAAAATACGTTTATCTGCTCTTTGCCCAATATTTCTTGGTCATTGCCGCGGGAATATCAAACTACAAATTGCAAAATATACAGCCAAGCGCCACTGTGGTAACACCAAAAGGAAACACCTACAGCGTGCTAGCATCTGCGTCTAGTTTTGAGATGCAGCAAAATGTTGTTTATGGTTTCTTACCTTACTGGACATTGGAAAAAGCAGAAAACATTCAAATGGATAAACTTACTGATATAGCATATTTCGGGCTTCATATTGATAAGTCAGGAAAAATTATAAAACTTGACGAAGACGGCACCACCGCACCAGGTTACAATCATTGGAGAAACAGTGACACTCTTACTGAAGTCATACAAAAAGCAAAGATGGAAGGAGTTCGTGTTGCACTTACCGTTATGTCTCACAACGACGAAACCTCGGATGCATTTTTAAATTGTACTGCTTGCTGGAAGACCCTAGCGGAAGAACTTGAGACCGAAATGACTTATAGAAATGTGAAGCATCTCAATCTGGATTTTGAATATGTAGAATACCCAAGACCTGAAATTGCAGCAAGATACACCGAGTTAACCGCTTACTTAAATAAGTACTTAGATCAAAAATTTGGCGATTCTTTTGTTGTTGTATCAACTTTCGCAGATTCAGTTGTAAAAACCCGCGTAACCGAAATTGTTGGACTGTCTCGTGCCACGGACGCACTGTTTATCATGGCATATGACTTTCATCATCCTACCTCCGATAATGCTGGTCCTGTCTCCCCTATCAGCATAGAAGGCGAAAAGTATGATATTGAGCAAATGATCCAAGACTATCTAACTATAGCTGCGCCGGGAAAACTGATTATGGGAGTGCCATATTATGGGTACAATTGGGTTGTAACAGGGGAAGATGCAAAATCAGAAAGAATCGATGGAAACGAAAACATTGGTTTTTCCCAATCCCAGACTTACGAAGCCATTATAGATACGCTCTTGGAAACAAATGCTGAAGTACTGTGGGATGAAGAAGCTAAAGTCCCTTACTTTTCTTATGTGAGCAATGAAACAGGTTCAAACAGGCAGGTTTATTTTGAGAATACTAAATCCTTGCAATACAAGTACCAGTTGGCAAAGCAGAACAAGTTCGGCGGAGTTGGCATATGGGCACTTGGTTACGACGGAGGTTATCAGGAACTTTGGGATCTGCTGTCACAAGAATTCCCAAATACAACAAATTCATCAACAGCTGATACTGGTGGCCGCTGTTGGGATCGAACCAACGACCTCTGCAATGTGAATGCAGCGCTCTAACCATCTGAGCTAAGCGGCCCTGTGTTTACTCAGTGTTGAAGTTTTATTCCAGTATCCTACAATTACAGAATGCTGAGTTCCGCGTCTAATATATCAAAGTTTATTCTGGATGTCGTGGAGATAACATTTGTTGGAGTTGCTGTATTTATACTTACTTATCTCTTTATAGGCCAACCGTTACAAATATCTGGAGATTCAATGCACCCAACCTTGGTTGATGGAGAACAGATTGTAGCCGAAAAAATCAGCGGAAAAATTAAACGCGGTGATATTGTTGTTTTTGCACATCCGGAAAATCCTCAAACCTTAATCATAAAGCGGGTAATAGGGCTTCCCGGGGAAGGCTTCAAAATCAGTGCGAACAAAGTGTATATAGATAATATGCAACTGGATGAATCATATTCCTCAAATTTAACTCAAGGAAAAGGTTATCTACAGGAAAATGTTGAATACACAGTCCCTCACAACGCGTATGTTGTTTTAGGTGATAACAGGGAAAACAGTATTGACTCACGTGACTGGGGTTATCTTGAGAAAAGCAAAATTGTGGGAAAAAGCTTTGTTGTATACTATCCCCTTACAAAAGTTCGAATATCCGACACCAATGTCGGCGTAAAGGGGCTTGTTGAAACTGGTACAAAATTTTTCGGGAAATTATTTGACTCTATTTAATACTCTGTCAGGTATTACGTCGATCTTTTTTCTTGTTTTTGTTTTGAAGGCAAATTTAACAATACCAGCTACTGTAGAAAAGATAGTAAAATCTTTACCTAACAATACGTTCTTACCAGGTAAGAAAGTCTTTCCTCGTTGTCTTACAATGATTTGACCAGGGTTTACGTGCCCTTCACCAAAAACTTTTATTCCTAGTCTTTTTCCTATGACATTGCCGCCCTGGGTAGCTTTTGAGCCCCCGGCTTTCTTATGTGCCATGTTTTATTTGTCCTTCTTGGAAGACCCTTTCTTTAAAGCTGCTTTTGAGGCTACTTTTGCTTTTGTAGCAGGTTTTGCCTCTTTTGCAGAAACTTTCTTTGCGGTTTTCTTTACTACAGGAGTTTCATTATCTGTAGCCACTTCACCAGCCTTTAGAATTGAATCAATCTTGATAATACTTACGGGCTGCTTGTGACCCTTTACTTTTCTGTAACGAGATTTAGCTCTAAAACGAGCTATTGTGGTTTTTTCGTGTGTTTCTTCGAGCAAATGAGCCTTGACTACTACATCTTTAACTACAGGATCGCCTACAAGGGTTTCTCCTGCATTTGAGTAGAGCAAGACATCAAAGGAAATTTCCGGCTGTATTTCAAGCTTTATTGTGCTTCCTTCTGAGACTTTAAATTGTTTTCCACCTAGTTTTACAATAGCGAACTTCATATAACAGGCAGATCTTACTATAAAATCATGGATGTATCAAGCGCAGGATTTAGTTTTAGAAGTGTCACCATCTCCAAGTGTTCAGTATGGGGAAACATGTCAAAGGCATTAGATGATATCACACTATAGGATTTGGAAAGCGCTTTTAGCTCTTGAGCGAAGGCCTTGTAATTACACGATACATAAATCAAGTAGTCCGGGCGTTCTTTCAACAAAGCTCTCAATACCTTATCCCCCAACCCAGCTCGCGAAGGATCTACTAAGACAGCGTTCTTCTCTTTGATAGAAAAGAGCGCATCTTCCACTTTTGATTTTATAAAAAGAGCTTTTCCGCCGTTTAGCTCCTGATTAATTTTTGCATCATCTAGTGACTCTTGTACAAGCTCAACACCGATAACATTGGCTACTCTTTGAAATATGGGTATTGTGAAAAATCCAGAACCGCAGTACAGATCCAAAAAATCAACTTGGGTGGGAATGTAAGTTTCGACAAGCCCAAGAACGTGCGTCTGAAGTTGTTCAGCAACGTAAGGATTAGTTTGAAAAAAAGAGTTAGGGGATATTATGTATCTAAAATTGCCGATAGTTTCAACTAAATACCCAATACCCTTTACAACCAAGGCAACGCTGCCGTACGAAGTATCTGAATCCGTATCATTGATTAGCCAAACCAAGCTTGTGATAGATTCGCTCTGGCCTAAACTAACTAAGGCAGCATTGATTCTAGCTGTTTCTTCATGATTCTGAGGAGCGCTGGTAACAATTGACACCAATACCTCCCCTGCTTTAGTGGCCTTGATCACTGCATAACGCAGCATACCTGCATGTCTTCGCCTATCATAGAAGCTAACTCCACAAGACGGTAACCATTCTTTTATTACTCTAAAAACCTTCTCGATGCTGGGCATTGAGATAAAACAATAATTACCATCTAGAACATGCCACCATTTTCCTTTGGATTTGAGGCCAAATGCGCCGTCAAAGCCAATACAAAAGTCCATCCTGTTTCTATAATGAGTTGTAATAGGGGAAGGCTCTAATGAATCAATTTGCAAAGCTAAACCAAGGTTACTAAACACTTCATTTACCCGAGTACGTTTCTGAATCAACTGCTCTGGGTATGCTAGATCTGATAGAGGGCAAGATCCGCAGTTTTTGAAATCAGGACACAAACTTATCATATTATAGGGGCAGTGTGTACAAAGGTAATTTTTCAACTAATGATTCATTATCATCTCCAGCTATTCTATTCTTGCGAACAAATCCACATTTTAGACATTTATGTATAAGCACTTCTTCCCCATCTTCTTTCAGAATTTTACCTATAGGAGGCATTAAGCCAAGACAATCGGAGGATCTATCTCCAATGGAATTATCTATATGAAGCGAAAACAAACAGGTAGGACAGTGATTTCTATTTTTTGTACCAGGGGCATTAAGAGGAACCTCTTTCTTACAGTTTCTACACGTAAAAAACACTTAGTTAAGCCCAATTATAATTAAAACATCGTGTTCGGCGGATTCACTTAGAGAATCATCGAACACAACCTCGTAATCATCTTTTATATCATTTATCAAAAGTTCTCTGTAAGAAAGCTTAGACGGTTTAAACTTTATCAGGGTGTTATCTCTATTGTTACCTTCAAAGTTACCAATCCCCGATACCACGTAACCTAATTCTTCCAGTGTTTGTTGCAATTTTCCTGCAACACCGGCAACTCCTGCGGCATTCTCAACTCTTATAGAGAGGTCTGACTTGGCTAGTTCTTCTGTTGCTTGAGTTGCATTAGTATCAGGTTTCTCTACTACCTTGCTTGGGGTAGACTCTTTAACCTGATTTGTGGAAGTCTTACTTAAAACATTGCTGGCATTTTTTACTACGGTAGATGAGGTTTGCTTGGGGGAGTTTAGAAAGAACATCCCAGCACCTGCAAACACAAGTAACGCCATAGCTGCACCGGCATACACCAAAGATCTCCCACGTGTATTCACAGGGGCCGGCAAAGGCAATAAATTCAACAGATTTATAGGAGTATCTAAAATATATCCTAAGGAGTCTGTTACATAAGAAAAAAGCATATGAAGCTTAAAACTGTCGTCCTGAGTTAAATCCCCGACAGGTACAGGTAACGATGTAACAGAATAATCGTCCCCAAGCTCAAAATCGGCATTATCCAATGTAAAAACTCGCTTAATTGCTGTAGCTCTTTTGTATACAGAAAGCTCTTTCACTATCTCTTGAATCTCAGAAAGGGATCTTTGCTTGTCAAATACTGCAGAAAAATAGATTCCATTAAGTTCGGATAATGCCACAACTTGTTTTTTGCCAACTTTTGACAAAAAGATACTTGGGTCGTTATCAACCAAAAATTTAGGCAGAAGTGCAACCCATGGTACAACGCATTTAAGCTCCAAACCAGCCTTGGTGCTGGATTCAAGGTATGATTCCAAGATGGTTTTTTTTATAGCGACGAATTGGTATACAAAAGGTGCTATTTTTTGATAAGAGAAATAAAGCTCATCTAATGAAACCCCAACCAACTTATCTTTTATGTCTGCGATAATCTTCTCATTAAGATCGCCACTGGAATCTTTAGAAAGTGTAACAAATTTTAAAATTACATCGTCAGGTTCAACTAAGAAACTTATTTGTTTTGTCTTTAACTTTTTGGTTGCAAGTTCTGTAACCACCTGCTTAAGTTGTTCAGCAAACAGATCAGTGTTATTGATTATTGAACCAGAGGCTATATTTTCACCAAGAACTCTATTTGCACCCTGAACAGAATTTTTGTCTAGTACTGATACTTTTAATGTGTTTTCACTTAATGAGACAACGAAACCTTCCATACATTGAATATTAACATTAATTCGCTACCTAAAAAAGTTAATAATCATTTTGCGCGATGTAGCCACACGGATTGTGCCAACCCAAGGAGAAACATTGAAGTAAGCATCGAACTACCACCGTAAGAAAAAAGCGGCAAGGGTATACCTGTCACCGGCATAAGACCCAAATTCATTCCAACATTTACTGTAAATTGGAAGAAGATTACAGCAAATACACCAACACACACTACAGATCCAAATGAGTCCTTTGCTTTGAAGGCAATGTAAAGCAAAATGCCAAGAAGCAAACAAAATAAGGAGACAAGCCCCAACACGCCCAAAAATCCCCACTCTTCAGCAAAGGACGCAAATATAAAATCCGTCCAATAGGCGGGTAAAAACCTTAAGTGCGATTGTGTACCTTGTCCAAAACCTCTACCAAACATACCTCCAGATCCAACAGCAATCATAGATTGAATCACATTGTAACCAGATCCCAGTACATCAAGTTCAGGATTCAAAAATATCAAAATGCGTCTTTTCTGGTATTCGTGCAAGAGATTCCATGCAGGTGTTGAAAATATACCCGCAATCAAAAAGGCAGCAATGAAATACATTGAATCTATTCCAGCATAAAGCAACATGGCAGCTAGGCAAAATGCAGCAACTAGTGCTGTACCCAAATCCGGTTGGGCTAAAACTAAAATGAGCACAGGCAAAAAAAGTATCAACATCTTGGCTAGATTTAAAATGGAGGTTGCGTGTAGCTTAGTTGAAGTCAGCATGGAAGCCGCACCTAAAACAACAATGATTTTGGCAAACTCAGAAGGCTGAATTTGTACACTACCGAATCCCAGCCATCTTGCAGACCCATAGCGTACTAGACCCGAGAAAAAAGTGGTTAACAATAGCGCTAATATGATTATGTAGAAGTATTTCCAGTAATGTTTGAAGATTTCGTAATCAAACAAAGAAACAAGAATATAGACGAGAATGCCAGCAATAAAAAAACCAGTTTGATCTTTAGCATGGTCTGGTGATACAGAAAGTAATGTTATAAATCCCAGAATATAGATTAAGATTGGCAAGACAACGAGAGTGAAATTAAACTTTTTTAAGTGCATATGAGTCGCCAGGTTTTAGGCTAATTGCTTGTGTTTTAGCCATTATTTCTTTTTCAAAAGCTGCAACTGCACTATTATTTTCTGCAGTCTCAACATAGGTTATCTCTACGGAATCAGAAACCTTTAGCCCTTGTGTCTTCCTCAAATCCTGCAAAACTCGGATTAACTCTCTCGCATTGCCCTCAGCAATCAATTCTTCCGTTAGTGTGCTAACTAAACCTACACTTAAACCTGATTCAGCAACTTTAACCAAGTCTTTTTGATCAGTTAGGGTGGCGTCTAAAATGATTGACTTGATGTTTAATTCGTCTTTGATAATTTCACGTAATTCGGGGGAAAGGTGACTGTCTGAGATATCGGAAACTATATGAAGTTCCGAAAGAGGTTGCCTCAATGACCTACCAGCCTCTTTTCTAGCAGCGTTACCAAGGGAACACACTTTACGTACAAAATCCATATTCTCAAGCAGCTGTTTGTTTTGAGTTACAAAGTCGGCATCATATACGGGAAAATCTTCCAAATGAACTGATTGCTTGGCTGAAGTTGCACTCTCTGCACATAGAACCTGATAAATATTTTCGGTAAGGAACGGAATGGCGGGCGCCGCAGCCTTGCAATAATCCACAAGTACCGTATACAAAGTAGATAAAGCCTCCACATTGCCTTCTGTAATACGATCTCTAGACCTTCGCACATACCATCTGGATAAATCATCGGCAAATTCTTCCAAAGCCTGTACCGCAGGAGGCGTCTGATAGTTTTCTATGTTCTTTGTAAACGTACCTATTGTTTGCTGCAATCTTGCCTTGATCCAAACATCTAGGACATGTTGAGATTCCATATTTTTGGCAGGAGACCAATTGTGTAGGTTTGCGAACGTGATAAAAAACTTGGCACAATTCCACAAAGGATTGAGAACACGCTTAGACTTGGTTTTGAGCTCAGTATCGTCAAAATTGGCGTTTTCTCCCAACATTAATGGCGAAGCCATCAGATATAACCTAAGACTATCTCCACCTATTTCTTCAAGTATTTTTTTTGGGTCAGTGTAGTTTCCATAGGTCTTGCTCATTTTCCTACCATCAGAACCAGCCATAACTCCAGTAGAGATTACATTTTTAAAGGAATTAGTCTGAAAGAGTGCTGTTGATAAGACATGCATAACATAAAACCATGCTCTAACCTGAGCGATGTACTCAACTATGTAATCCCCAGGGAAATTTTTCTCGAATTTTTGTGCGTTTTCAAAGGGATAATGTATTTGCGCATAAGGCATTGAACCGGCTTCAAACCATGAATCAAGCACCTCAGGGCGTCTTTTATACTCTTTGCCATTTTTCTTTAACGTTATTGAATCTATAAAAGGTCTATGCAAATCCTCAACTCTCTGCCCTGACAACTCCTCTATCTCTTTTATAGAAGAAACTACAATACGATCCCCATCGTCTGATTCCCATACGGGCATAGGTGTTGCCCAAAAGCGGTTTCTGGAAATACACCAGTCAGGTGCTTGTTCTATACCCGCCTCAAATCTCCCATGCTTTAGATGATCTGGCACCCAGTTTATATTTTTATTGTGTGTAAAGAGATCGTTTTTTAACTTTTGGATATCTACAAACCATGAATTTTGGGCTCGTTGAATCAACAATGTATTGCAACGGTCATGATAAGGAAATCTATGTACTATAGTTGACTCCTTGAAAACAAGTTTTCTCTCTTTTAGATCGCTCATTATTAAATCATTCGCTTTTGAGTAGTAGATGCCTTCGAACGGATTTTTGCCATTGTTACCTTTAACAAATTTCCCATCTTCGTCTATTGTTAGCATTAAGGTTAAACCAAATTCTTTGCCCATGTCTGTATCTACAGCCCCAAAGCCAGGAGCAGAGTGAACAATTCCAACTCCTTCAGAAGTACTTGCCATATCTTTGTAGGCATACACAGCAAAATCTTTTTCGTTTGCAGCATAAAATGTATAAAGAGGGGCATATTTTAGACCAATAAGTTTAGTAGAATCAAACTCAGCATGAATTTTATGGGGAATATCTTTAAAAACGTCTTCTAAACGCTCCTTGGCTAAGATAAATTTTTCATCTTGGGCTTCCACTAACACATAGGTTGCAGATGTTGCTACGACCAAACCTCTGTTTGAGGGAAGTGTCCAAGGGGTCGTAGTCCACGCTAGCATGAAAGCACCCAGAAAATCACCTTCTGATGTTATCTTGAACTTAACAGTTACAGCAGGATCTTCTACATCTTTGTAGGTGTTATCCATCGCAACCTCAAAGTTGGAAACAGGTGTTCCGCACGCAGTACAGTAAAGTGACGTTCTTACACCTTCATAGATAAAACCTTTATCATAAAGACTCTTAAACACCCACATAACGCTTTCCATGTAATTCTGATCAGTAGTCTTGTAAGCGTGCTCCATATCTACCCAACGGCCAATCCTATCTACATACCACTGCCATTCGGAAGATACTTCTGAAGTGTAGATGTAACATTCTTTAGTAAATTTATCCAAACCATATTTTTCAATATCTTTTCTGTTTTTTATGTTCAATTTCTTTTGAACTTTATTCTCAACAGTTAAGCCGTGCGCATCCCATCCCCAAACTCTTTCCACCCTCTTACCCTTCATGGTCCAGTAACGAGGAATGATATCTTTAGCTATAGATCCTAACAAATGCCCATGATGTGGAAGGCCGGATATAAATGGCGGCCCATCATAAAACACATACAAATCTTTTTCGGATCGTTGAGAAATTGACTTCTCAAAAATCTTGTTAGATTTCCAAAATTCTATAAGTGGGGCTTCCAGTAGAGCGAAATTTGAAGTTGTATCTATATCTCTATACATTGTTACTATGTTAGCAAAGCCTCTAAATTTATACTAGCGTAGGACAAAACATTTAGTACACATAACAAAAAAAGCCCTATTATAGGCTTCATAAAGAGACGTACAAAATACACGTCTCTTCTTACTTAAAAATTCTGAATATAGCTGTAATGGAACCTACAACTGCCTCTACTACAGAGAATATTGGGGCTGTTATGGCTTCCATTATTGCTTGAATTATCATGCAGCCATTATACCGGTTTTTTGTTGATATGTCAAGGTTTGGAAAGGCGATTTGAGGAAAACCACAAAGTATCCTGCACATTAAAGGTGTGATTAGCCGTACGTGCCATCACAAAAAGGAGATCCGAAAGCCTATTAATATAGGGTATTGAAACACTCGGTTCAGTAGACTCGGACTCGCAAAATAGGACCGTAGCTCTCTCAAGCCTACGGCAAACAGCCCGAGCCAAATGTAAATAACCGGATGCAACACTACCTCCAGGTAAAATGAAATTTGTAAGGCGCGGCAAAGATTTTTCTAACTTATCAATCTGACGTTCATAGTACCTGCAGCGTTTGTGGAGTGCTTTTTTGTCCAAAGGTTGTTTATAAACCATAGAATATAATGCGCCAAGTTCAAACAGATCACTTTGAATAAGCTCAATCAGCATCTGCAAGTCTCTAGTCGAGTGAGCAGCTGCAAGGCCCAAATAGCAATTCAATTCGTCTAGAGTACCTAGAATCTCAAATATAATGTGAGACTTGGAAAGTTTTTTCCCACCAAAAAGTGAGGTAGTTCCCTTGTCTCCATTTCGTGTGTATATTTTCATACTTTTAAGCTAAGCATTTCATATGGCAGGGAACAAAGGGCCGGCGAAGCCGGCCCTTCCTCATTCTTGTTAAAATCTAGATACTAAAGTTCACAAGCCCCAGCAACACACGCGTATGTCTTAGCTCCCTCTGTTCTATCATCCTTCTCATAGGTCACCAATTTAGAAAAATCTACATTAGAAACCCTTTTAACCAAATCCTCATAGGTTTTCTTATCAACTTCTTCGTATGGGGCTAGTTGATAAACGTGCTCGCTGCGTGGCAAAAATGATAATCCACCAACATTATCCCAATTTGCGTAAACCCAATCTGCAACTTCCAACCATTCGGAATCGCTTACCGAGATGGTTGCAGAGGGATTGTGCTCAGTAAAGTTGCACTTAAGATTTTTCCAGTGTTCCAATAATTCTATTGCCGTAAGATCGTCCTTAAATACAGAGCCTTTAGGAGATTCAACAGGAAACTCCAATACATAAGTAGTGGCCGTATCCATTGATTGGCCAACCTCAGGATTGAAAGGTACACCCTGATCCTTTAACATTCTAAAGATCGGATCTGTACTTGAAACTCTAACTCGTCTTATATAGTACTTAGAGTGCCTTGGATGCATTCCTGAAGAAGTGTCCAGCAACTGAGATGAGTTACCGGAAGGTTTGACACAAGTTACACATGTGGATGGATTGATACCTAATTTCTTGGAATATTTTTTATTTGTGCGTATGGATTCATCGCGCATCTGTTGCAATACTTCCGGCTCCCTAGCCAACTTATTATCCCAATACCCTGTTATTGAAACACCTAGGAGAGCTTCTTCTTCACAGTTCTTTTTCCATTCTGGTGATATATAAGGGAACTTAGTTAATGAAGCTTGATATGTTCCTAGCATAGAAGCTACTCTACTTTTCCTAAGTAAATCAGGCAAAGTATCTTCCATTCTTATCACGATACTTGTAAGGTTACAAAATTGCTTTGACCTAAGTATGATTTCACCGCATGGATTGGTACCACTACCTTCCACGTGATCCTGAAATGTCTTCCAACGTCGTTCAGGGAGTTGCTTTTCAAGTCCTCCCCTATTAAATATGCCACGTTCTCCTGAACCGCTTTTGGCTAAGGACAACCATTCCTCTATGAAATCTATGGCCGAAGGTTTACTATTGTAGATTGTGGAATTATTCGCCATCATCCTCTGTGGATCGGTGTTCCAAAACTGACCCTTTTTAGCATCTCGCATATCTGCGTCATCAAGGTCCGATAAAGAGATGAGGGCACTGCGTCTTACACCACCTGCGATCACAATTTCACCAATCTTGCATATTATGTCGTGTACGTCTAAAGGCGTTAGTTTGGAGCCCTGCTTTTTAAGTATCTTGTCTTTAGTAAATTCCATCAATTCCATCAAGGGTTGTGGACCAGAAGCTCTTCCTCCCATTGTTTTGAGACGAGCCCCTTTTGGTCTAACACGAGAGTAATCAAATTCAATATCCTCTCCGTTGAACCAAGTCTTCATTCCAAGTACAAATGCATCTGCCCAACCCTCTTTGCTATCCTTTACAACATGTGTAATAGCTTTTTTTTCAACCTGTGGCTTAACTGCAGGCAATTGCTCTACTGCAGTACGTTCAACAGAAAAACCCACACCAGTACCACACATGGAAATGTACATGATTTCTCCAAAATCTTGGAATGTAGTTGGCGCAATAAACGAACAGTTATATGCAGTGACATTGGTAGCACGCGCAGCAGGTCCCGATGACCAAAACAAACGCATAGATGGAACTACTTCCTGTGTTAAGATGGCTTGCTGCATTTCAGCATACTCTTTATCAGAAAACTTATCCTTTGTGTTTTCTTTCATAAAATCCATAAATCTTTGTACTGTCTCTACCCAAGTCTCACGACGACCTTTCTCATCTAGCCATCTGGCGTAAGAAGTGTAATACACAAACTCACTCAATGGATTTCTGAAATACTGTCTACTAGTCTCGACTAGCTTTTTGTACTCAGTAGAAATTAAAGTACCACCCTCTCTGATTAACGCACGCTCATAGCGATACAGAATGTATTGCTTTGCTGCACGCACCTTTGCACTTAGCATTAGATGCTGTTCAACCAAATCTTGTATATCTTCAACAGATGGGATGTTTGGAGTTTTTTCCGAAAAGATTCGCTCCAAATCTTTTAGTACAGCTTTAGCAATTTGCTGCGCTTCTTTTTCACCACCTTCTTTAGTTGTAGATAAGGCTTTATATACAGCGGTTGATATTTTGGAGATATCAAAAGGAACAACGGAACCGTCTCTTTTACGAACACTTCTTATAACATCAACAGATGTTGCAGTTGCACTCTTCATGAGCAGAAAGTCTCATAACACAACAACCTTACACTGCCGCTTAAGGATGTTGAATCACGAAAGCTTTTAAATTTTTTACTACGCGCATTTTTTAATTTAAAAATACGTGTAAAACTATCTAAACATAATTGCATTTAGCATGCAATATGTGTAAGTGCAAAAATTTTGTTATGGGAATTTTTACTTGCCTCGCAAAAATGCAGGGATATCGTACTTGTCATCATCCCTAAACGATGTATCCTGTTCTGAATTTCTTTCAGGATGATTTTCTTCTTTGGGAGATTCTGCTTTAGGTACAATATTTTCAGGAAGAATTCTTTTCTTTTCTACACGAGGCTGCATACCAAGTTGTGCACGGATATCGTTATCAAAACCTGTAGCAATAACTGTAATTTTAATTTGATCCGTAAGATTTTGATCAATTGTAGTACCAAAAATAATGTTTGCGTCCGTACCAGCAGCTTCACTGATGATTTTAGCTGCTTTGTTTACTTCTTTAAGTGTAAGATCCATACCACCCGTAACGTTAAACAATATTCCAGTTGCACCTTCAATAGATACTTCAAGTAATGGAGACGATATTGCGGCTTTTGCTGCGCTTTCTGCTCTATTTTCCCCTGCTCCTATACCTATACCCATTAAGGCAGATCCAGCATTTTTCATGATGCTTCTTACATCGGCAAAATCCACATTGATAAGACCTGGAACAACTATAAGATCGGATATTCCTTGAACGCCTTGAGTCAATATGCTATCCGACAATCTAAATGCATCCAAAATAGACATGTGTTCGTCTGCTATCTCCAATAATTTTTCGTTTGGAATTGTAATTAGGGCGTCTACTTCGGCTTTTAAGAGCTCAATGCCTCGTTCTGCATTTTGCATTCTTTGGGCACCTTCAAAAGGAAATGGCTTTGTTACTGCACCAATTGTTAAAGCTCCAAGTTCTCTTGCAACTGCGGCCACAATTGGCGAGGCACCAGTTCCTGTACCACCACCCATACCTGCGGCAATAAACACCATATCTGAATCCTGAAGATTTGCCTTTAGTTGTTCTATAGATTCTTCGGCTGCTTTTCTACCAATTTCTGGATCTGCACCCGCACCCAACCCTTTTGTAATATCTTGTCCGATGGGTATCTTTACTGTTGCTTTGTTGATAGATAAATCCTGTGCGTCGGTATTGATAGCAATAAACTCCACACCGGTTATTTGCTGTGATGCAATCATAGTGTCGATCACGTTACAGCCTGCCCCACCAATGCCAACTACTCTAATTTTAGCGAATCTTTCAATTTCTGGTTTTACGAACATATAAAAAACTAAAACTTATCACTCCATCCAAATACGGATAAAGCAAACAAGCAAGCTCTCCAAATTCTCTAATAAATTAGGGCAGAAAAGACCGAACGCGGTCAAATAACTTTGTAAATATATCACCAATCTTACCTCTTGGGGTATCAAATGACAATAAGGAACCTGCACGAGCTAGGCTTGCTCCATACAATACAGCACCAACAGCAGCTGAAAAAGGAGGATTTTCTATCTCGTCTATAAGTCCTGTAACACCTCGGGGTTTTCCTATTCTAACAGGCATTTTAAGGTTAGCTTTTGCCACACGCTCAATACCTGCAGTTAACGCGCCTCCTCCTGTGAGAACTATACCCGCAGGCAGCTTTCCAGAAAGATCTGCTTTGTTTATATCAAGCGCGATCAATCTAAAAATTTCATTTAAACGCGCATCTATAATTTCATACAACAGTTTTTTTGGTACGCTAGGAACGTCTAAACCAAATTCTGTAACATTTATCTCTTCGTTCTTGTTGTTTGAACCAGCAATTGAACCTTTGAACATGTCTTCTTCACTGAGTTTTATTTTGATTTTTTCGGCAGTTTCCAAACGTGCCCTCAAACCAATGGCTAAATCGTTGGTAACATGCTTACCTCCAATAGGCAAAACATTAGAATACGCAGGACTTCCCTCCACAAAGGCGATTATGGAAGTAGTGCCCCCACCTATATCTACCAGCATAGTTCCAAGCTCCTTCTCAGTGTCTGTCAAAACAGCTTCTGCAGAAGCCAAACCTGTATAAACTAGTTCTTCAACATTTACACTTACTTGGCTTACACATTTGACCAGGTTCTTTATGGCTGTTGAGGATCCATGAATTATATTCGTTTCAACTTCCAGACGAATACCGGACATTCCAACAGGGTCACGAACACCATCTTGACCGTCTACAATAAAATCTCTGGGAATAACGTGAATAAGTTCTCGTGTAGAGGGAAGGGTTACAGCCTGTGCGGCTTCGGTCACGCGCACCACATCCTCAGAGGTGATCTCGGCGCCTTGGTGCGACACAGCTACAACGCCGTGTGAATTGAGTGTTTCTATATGACTGCCGCTTATAGTAACAAATGCAGAAGATACAGAAACACCTGCCATGCGTTCGGCGCGTTCTAAACTATTGGATATAGATTCAACAGCATCATCTATATCTACTACATTGCCTTTGTTAATGCCTTTGGAAGGCACATTGCCTGAAACGCCAATTACTGAAATCTTGTTTTCAGACATGGATGCTATAACTGTGCTGATTTTTGTAGAACCAATATCAATGCCTGTAATTATTTTTTCTTTGGCCATATGTTAGACGCTAAATTAAACTTTCAACTATAGAATTAAAGGCACCGGTAATCAAATATTTCTGAGATAAACTTGAACGCATCATTCATATGATACTATCACTTTGTCGAAGCGTAAATCAATTTTTTTTGGTTTCTTTCCTTCCACAGCCAATTGTTGCAAAAGCTTAGAAAGCACTCGAATGCTGTTTCCGCGATCTTTCTCAAACGAGAACAAAGCTAAAACATTGTTAGCATATACTGACACATAATTGCTGTTCGCGCTAATGCTACTTACTTTCATTCCTTCCTCGTTTGAGACTGTAAGAATCTCCAAATAAAGTGGCACTAGATGACGAGGTATAAAACTACCTATTTTAATTTCTTCATTATATAGAATCTTGGGTAAATCTTTTGTACTGGGATCTGCAAATCCCAAAACATAACCATCTTCATCTACAAGATAATTTTCGTTCTTAGTGTTGTAAATTACGGCAAAGGGTTTTCTTTCTACAACAACAAGGTTAAGTGTGCTTGGAAATCTTTTTGAAACTTTTACTTGGCGTGCACCCTGAAATGAATTCAAGATATCATAGGTCAAGTTGGATTTATCTAAAAAAATGAGGTTTTTACCAAATGTATTCGAGCGCACTAAAGACTTTAAGTCTGTCTGATTTACAAATCTATGCGTACCACTCACAACTATCGCTTTTACCGTAAAAAACTGACTCTTGAACACGATAAGATAAGTAAGTGTTGGAACTAAAATCACTAAACATAGCGTGACTGCAATATTCAATAACATATTGATACGCGCCATAACACCCGTACTTTTTGAACTAATTGTCTTTTTTGAAGCGTAATATCTCATTTATGATTAATTGGTCTGAATCTTTGCTGGTATAGCTCAATCGCGAAGATGGATCTATTCTATATTGGGAAAGATTTTCAAGAATCTCTTGTGTTATCTTTAGCAGAGTTTCTTTGTTCAGCATTGGTTCTTCCAAGATTCTGGCTATACCTGCGTCTTGTAGCAATTTGGCGTTCATATACTGTTCGTTATGAGATACCCAAGGTATAGGTATTATCAAGGCGGGTTTGTTTAGAGCTATAATCTCCAAACAAGTATGCGCACCACCCCGGCTGATAAACATGTTAGATTTCTGCATAATCTCACCTATCTCATAAGATAAGACAAATTTTCGTAGTATATATTTACCTGAAACATTACTTTGAATTTTTTTGTAACTTTCCGAAAGACTATCAAAATCTGCAAAAACCGAGTTATCCCCACATTGATGAATTACATTGCACATTGTCAATAATTCAGGCAGTGCCCCTTCTACGGCTTGGTTTATTTTATGGGAGCCTGTTTTACCTGCAGTAACATACACTGTTGGTAAGGAATTGTTCAAAATCAAATCAGTTGAAGTTGACTCAAATATCTCTTTTCTCAAAGGCAAGCCTGTCTTAACTATTTTGTTCTCTTGGAAATATTTTTGGGAACTTGGCCACGTGATCATAATCTTTTTGGCAAATCTTGCCACAACTAGATTTGCCCAGCCTGCTACTGAGGTCTGTTCGTGAGTGATAGAAGGAATTCCCATTAACCATGCAACAATTACAACTGGCACAGCTAAATATCCCCCAAATGAAAGTATAAGATCGGGTCTTATAGTAAGTAACAGATACAATGAATGCACGAATCCTAATGGGATTCTTGCTAACCGAGTCGGGTTATAGGTTTTATAGAATTTACCCGCAATCAGGTTGTAAAAAGGTATTCCTAGACGGTTTATATCTACATATTCAAGCGTAGGGTTTTTGTCCCCTTTACTTGTGTGTTTATGGCCAAACCAGTATAGCTTTATTTCCTTATGCTCATTTAACAATCGGGAAACTATGGGCATTGCAGATGTGTGATGACCTCCTGTGATGACAATTTTCATACTAGGATTATTTCACACTACAGCTACAAACTAAAGTCAGGCAGAATTGCTGCGAGAAATACTGGCAACAATACCCAAACCCATAAGTCCAAAAAGCATAGAGGAACCTCCATAAGAAATGAGTGGAAGTGGAACACCCGTAAGTGGGATTATTCTTGTCATAGCTGCAATGTTTATAAAAAACTGCACACCAAACCACGTCATAACACCAACACATATCAATCTACCAAATAGATCTGAAGTATTTATGGCAATACTGTAACCTTTGTAAAGAAACAACATAAATACAACCAACAAAGAAGTCGTACCCACAAAACCCAATTCTTCACCAATAATGGCAAAAATCGAATCGGCAGATACTTCTGGAAGATACTGGAATTTCTGCTTAGATTGTCCAAAGCCAACACCCATAAAGCCTCCAGATCCTAAAGCTATCTGAACTTGTTTTATGTGATATCCCATGGAAAGCTCACTTACTTCGTTGGAATTTATAAAAGTCATAATACGAGCTCGGCGATAACTAGAAGAAAACATAAAAGCAATACCAAGCAATAACAACAAGGGAAGTGCTATAAACAAGGGTTTCAAAGATGCACCTGAGACAAAATACATGCTAATACCAATTGCAAAAATCAGTATTGCGGTAGATAAATTTGGTTGAAGAAACACTAAAAAGGCAACAAGGCCCAATACAGAGAAAGTTGTGTAAAACGGTTTGAACTCGTCACCTAAACCACCACGTACATTTTTCATTAATCTACTAAGAAGCAATGCTAAATAAAGGATAAGGGCTAGTTTGGCAAACTCACTCGTCTGAAACCCGAAAACCCCCACAAACGGTATTCTTGGCAATGGCGCAGGATTGATATAGAACCACCTACTTGCACCATTAATGCAGGGGATAAACATTGCTTCAGCAGAACATGCTACTAGACCTAACTGTCTTACTAATCCAATAAGACCTGTAAAAGCTAACGGAACAAGTGATACAAAAAAAACACCATAAGCGTAATTCTCAATCCTCTTGTAGTTCGACCGGTAAAGGATTGCAAACACTGATGTTCCTAGCAAAACCCAGCCCAAATGTAACAAAACGAATCTATACGGTGTGTTGAAGTTATCCTTTGCATAAACAACCGTTGAACTGTATATCACCAGTGTTCCAAAGATAAGAAGTAAAAGAATTAAATACAAAAAGGAGTAATCTCTATTTTTTTGTTTTTTGGATGGCAGCTGCATAAAAACACATAGTTACAGTAAACAAACAAAGATGCCTATTAAAGACCCAATAGCACCAAATAACCAAAACCTCATTGTCACTTTACTTTCAGGCCAACCTAAAAGCTCAAAGTGATGGTGAATAGGCGCCATCCTAAAAAGACGTTTTTTTGTTAGTTTTACCGAAAACTGCTGTAATGGGCTGGAAATTCCATCAACCAAGAAGACAGCGCATATAAACAATAACCCTATCTCCCTATGCATTACCACTGCCAAAATCGAAATTGCAGCACCAAGTACATGTGAGCCAACATCACCCATAAAAATTCTGGCTGGGTGGATATTGAAATAAAGAAAGGGTAAAAGTGCTCCAATGAAAACAGCACAGAGTGTACCTATTGAATTATATTCGAGTGCAGAAGCAACCACCCAAAGTGCTGTAAATGAGATTGCTGCTAACCCACCGGCTAAACCATCTATACCATCAGTAAAAGCTACAAAATTTAAGACTAGCAAAAAAAGAAAAAAGACGAAGATAGGATAAAAAAACCCTATATGCACATCGCCTATAAGAGGCAACCATAAAAAATCCCAACCAAGTTTGAAATAAGTCCAGTATGACACGAATCCTGCTATTACAGACTGTATTATGAGCTTCTGGTATGTGTGCAGGCCGCGTCCAGAGGCACTGCCAATAACTCTAGACAATTCCATAAAGTAATACCAAGGCTTAAGCAGTAACTTAACGAGCTTGGTATCAGAAAATCTTGGTTGCGGGTTTGTTGTTAACGTTAGTTTAAAAACTTCGTTAAGACTTGACCTGCGATATACTTTTGCAAAATCTTCCATTATGCCAAATAATCCAGCGGCACTTGCGATGAATATGGGAAACAAAGTTTGAGTTCGGGACTTATTAAACAACAACGTCATTACTGCCGCGGTAAAAATAAAAACCATTCCCCCCATAGTCGGAGTTCCTTTTTTTACCAAATGGCTTTGTGGGCCATCAGCTCGAATTTCCTCACCCATATGATACTTATACACAAAGTTGATCCACAATGGATATAAAAGAAAGGTTACGACTAGAGTTATAAGTAGCTGTATCAGCTGATCTATCATGAGTAGAGTATATCACCCATCAGAAGGTATCAGAACCTAAATTTCCTGAATATTAGCTCCTAAGCTAACTAATTTACCTAGTAGATTGTCGTAGCCGCGTTCAATGTGCTCAAGTCCAGATACCTCACTCTTACCTGAGGCTACAAGTGCAGCCAACACTAAAACAGGCCCGGCCTTCAAATCCTGTATTGCCAGCTTAGAACCTTTTAGAATTGATGGGCCACTGACGCGCGCAACAGATTGCGGTTCTCCTTGTTCTGCCACATCATAAGAATCATCGTTTATAATCATGTCCATATTCAACTCGCTTGGTTTGAAAAGCTGAATTTTAGCACCCATTCTGTTTAGATCTTTTGTAAAATCCCAACGATCTGTGTATACAGTATCATGCACCAAACTCTCACCAGAAGCCTTAGTCAGTACTAGGGTTATCAAAGGTTGCCAAGCAGGCACAAATCCCGGAGCAAAGGTTGTTGTAACAGTCAAAGGCGTTGTTTCGCCACCAGATGCCCAAACTCTAAGTTCATCCTTATTGAATTCATACAAACAACCTGCCTTAGATAGTGTGTTTACAAACGAGATTATCGGAGCTCTGCTTATTGGGCGAATGCTAACGTTACCTCCCGTCGCAAATGCAGCAGCAGCGAAGATACAGGCTTCGTTTTTATCGGGCTGAACAGAAAAAGCTCCGCCTTTAAACACATTTGCGCCCATCACTTTTACAGTTCTAGCATCAATTCTCTGAATATTTACACCCAATTGAACCAGAAACGAAATCAGATCGTCAGTCTCAGACTCTTCAACGGCATTGTTAATCACTGATTCTCCGGGCATAAAGGAAGCAAACAAAATGGCATTGTCTGTTCCAGAGTGTGTGGGCTTTGGAAAGCTTATTGTTGCGGGTCTTAGTGAATCCGCACGTAAAACATAGTGTGAAGAATCTTCCAATACTTCAACACCAAATGCTTTCCATGTTTCGATAAGTCTATTTATAGGGCGAGGTCCTATTCTACAACCCTCAGGCTTTGGAATTATTGCTTTCCCAAATCTATAGATAAGAGCTGCGCTCAAAAAAACAGCAGTTCTATTTTTTGAACCTGCAGCATAAGGTATTTCAAAAGAATTTATGGAGGATCCATTTAGCAAAAGTTTATTACTTGAAAGCCATTTAAAATTACCCCCTAGTTTCTGAATAATTTCTAAATCCACTTCGAGATCTGGAACTCTTGGTACGTTATCAAGCACAATATCTTCACTTGAAAGCATCGACGCAGCTATAAGCCTAAAGGAGGAATTTAAAGATCCTGATAGTCTGACATTTCCTTGTAAAGGTATACCACCTTCAATAGAAATTTTTTTTGACATAGTTATCTGGCAAGAATCAAATAGACAGAATTAACAATAAAAACTAAAAGTAGAGTTATTGTTAAACCAAACACCACGCGCTCTAAACCTCTACGGGATTTGTAAAAACCGATGCTACTACCAACGGCAGAAGTAAGACCTTTTCCTTTGCTTTGAATAAGAACTAACGCGACAAGCAAAATAGAAATAATTATCTGTAATATTTGACTTAAAAAAATTATATTCATTTTTTCTTTTTAACAAAACACAACCAATTAAGAAAGTTATAGGTTGTACTGATGATTATGGCAGAAACTACGGCAGACCAAAATTTTGTAAGACTTTTAGATGTTAGCACAACAGTAAAAATAAGCAAATTCGGCGTAGAAGATTCGAGAATATCAAAAAAGGGCAATACCAATGAAAACAGCCGAAGTAAAATGAAAGTCATAACAGAGCTCAGTAACCCAAACATAATGCCTTCGGTTGGTAACGAGATGATCTTAAACACAGGCCCTAAGAACAGATACAACAACGCCAAACCTACTACTACCAAAGACACTGTAAAACCACGATTCCCTCCAAAAAAAAGCGCTTGTAAAATATTTTGTGAAAAAAGTACAGCTATGTAAGTAAATGTTAATGCTCTCAAAAACGTCCTCATGTTTTTATTATAGTGGTTTTTGAAATACTTTTTAGTCTTAATTTATGATGATAATTTTGAGCAAATCTATGCGCTTCATCTCTGAGGCGTTGAACCAACTTTAAGCCCTCATTGGTCTTTTCTAAAACAACTTCCTCAAAGCCGTTGCTGGTAGGAACAATTAATGTCTCAAATCTTTTCGCAATGCCTATAACAGGAACTTCAAAATGGATATCTTTCATAGCTTGCAGCGCCGCAGTTACTTGGCCTTTACCCCCATCTATAATCAGTAAATCTGGAGCTCCCCAAGACCTTGAATTATCGGCATCTGCTTCTCTTGATAATCGGCGCGTAAGAACTTCCCTTAACATAGCGAAATCATCCGGAGTGTTTTTGGTTTTAATCTTAAATCTCTTGTACTCTGATTTTTCCAATTTTCCTTCTATTGCTACTGTCATTGAACCGACCGAATCTGTGCCAGAAATATTTGAAATGTCGTAACATTCGATCCTGCCTAGATTTAACTTTTTTCCGAATATTGCCTGCGACAATTCACTCAAGGACTTACTTCTTAGATCGTCTATCAAATATGGATTATCTATGTAACGTTGAGCAGTTCTAAAATTCTCTTTTATGTAATTGATTCTATTCAAATCATCACGATATGAAGCTGCAAGTTCGTAGTTCTGATGTCTAGAAGCATTCTTCATAAGGCTACTAATGTTACGCACCAAACCCAAACTACCTCCTGACAAAAAACGTTTAATTTTATCAATATCTTTTCTATAGGATACAAGTGAATATGCAACTGTACATGGAGCGTTGCACAGTTTAAGAAATCCATACAAGCAAGGAGTGTCCGACTTGTGGTGTTTATTAAATTTAGCAGCAGAGCAATCCCTGTAAGGAAATGCGCGACGAATGTAACGCATCATTTTTCTAACTGTGTCACCGCTTGGATATGGACCAAAATACTGATCTGAAGGCAAAATGTCCGATTCTCTTGCGGCTAAAACCTTGGGGATTTTAGCAACTTTACCTGCTTTTTTCAGTTTTTCTACTCTGATTACAATATAGAGATATGATTTATCATCCTTCATTGCAATGTTGTATTTGGGTTGATGTTTTTTTATCAAAGCGGCTTCAAGTATCAATGCTTCAATCTCAGAACTCACCTCTATATAATTTATAGATTCAATGTGTTGAACAAGATTATAGGTTTTTGAGGCAGGATCAAGATTTGATGCAAAATAGGATTTAACCCTGTTTTTCAAATTCTTTGCTTTACCTACATAAATAATTGCACCAAGAGAATCTTTATATATGTATATTCCCGGAACCTGAGGGAGAGCTTTAATTGTAGTTTTGTCTGCTACTTCAATCTTGTGCATAGTTAGATTGTACCAATTTTAATGCTAAACTATCTTAAATGAGAAAATATTTATACTTTGCCCTAATATCGGTTTTTGCTGGCCTAATGCTATGGTCTGATCAAGTGAATGCTCAAAGCAATACTGAACCCATATTTGATGTCGAGTACAACATTAGATATGAAATCAAAGAAACCGCCGAAACCTCAGTATTTCAAAGTGTAGGAATCATAAACAGGCAAACTGATGTAATACCTACCAATTACACACTCTCCATTAACCAAATGTCAGTTTATGATGCAAAAGCATTCATGGACGGAGACGAGCTTGAAACAAAATTGGAACAAGAAAATTCCACTTATAAAATTAAAACAAAATTTGAGCAACAAGCCATTGGTGAGGGTAAAAAAACGCAATTTGATATAGAGTACAAAACCAAAGACATTGCTTCACAGGTGGGCAAGATATGGAACATCAACATCCCCAAAGTGGAAATGTCTAACAATACTAAGCTTTACAATATAGAGCTGTTGGTTCCTAAGTCGTTCGGACCAATGATTTTTGTATCCCCTACACCGTCTGATATAGAAGAATTAGCAAACCTTACAATATTTAGATTTAGTAAAGATCAGCTAAAAAATGTAGGCATATCTGCCTCGTTTGGAAGCTACCAACTAGTAAACTTTCGCCTTAGATATCAACTACAAAACCCCTCATCATTTTCATCCTATTATGAGATCGCCTTACCCCCAGATCTAAAACAAAGGCAGCAAGTAATATTTCATCAGCTAAAACCTACTCCAACAAAAATGTTCGTGGACGAAGATGGAAACTTTATAGCAAGATATAAGCTAAAAGCGAAAGAACAGATGGATGTTGAGTTTATAGGTGCGGCAAAGATCTTTGGTCGGCAGATAAATCCAACATTTGGAGGAGAGTTTGAAAAGATACCGCAAAAAATAAAAACGGCATATACCAAACCGGATACTTATTGGGAAGTTGAGAGTAGTGAAATTCAAAAAATAGCCGAATCCCTCAAAGACAAAAACGCTAACGTAACACTAAATGCGCAAAAAGCTTATGAGTTCACCGTGGCAAAACTACAGTATGATTTTGATCTGGGAAATAAAGAAACTGTAGTGAGAAAAGGGGCTAAGCAGGCACTCAATGAACCGGTCAAAGCCGCGTGTATGGAGTTTACAGATCTCTTTATCGCAATAGCGAGAGCTATGGGGATACCTGCAAGAGAGTTAAATGGGTATGCAATAGCAAATGACATATCCAATGCCCCATTGTCAGTTAATCTGCGTGGCGGTGATTATCTCCACGCATGGCCAGAATTTTACGACCCAATCTACGGATGGATTGCTGTCGATCCAACTTGGGGAAATACCTCAAAGGTCGATTACTTTACAAAGTTGGATACAAATCATTTTGTTTTTTCTGTAAAGGGTTTGGATTCGGAATTTCCTGCACCTGCAGGTAGTTATAAATACGACGAAAAGAATAAACAGGTTGAAGTAGATTTTGCGCAAGACACACTACAAAAAACAGAAAAATACGATCTTAGGTTAACAAAGCTGATCTCTCTAAACCCACTCAAAATGTTTAGCAAAGAACAGCTATACCGAGTTGAAAATACAGGTAATGTAACTATCTACAACCCAAACAATAATGATTCCATTATTCTCCCAAATGGATCTGCATTAATCTACATTGAAAACTCAAAGTCATATATTTCATACGAAGATTTTATAGGCTCAAGATACACAGCAGCATTACCCAAATCGGCACCTGTACAAGCAGAAGCTATCTTCAACAAAGTTAACCTCCAAACCCTTATTGGTATTGGCGGAGTGCTTGTGCTGTATACGATTCTTTATTGGTTCTTAATTCGTCTAGGGATCCGGAGAAAATAATCTTACCTCCTAAATCTCCACCTTCAGGACCTAAGTCTATCACCCAATCGGAATTGTTTATGATATCCAAATTATGTTCAATTACAAGCACGGTATGTCCTCTGCTGGTTAAACGCTTGATTATACCAATTAATCTCTCGAGATCTGAGAAATGTAGTCCCGTAGTTGGCTCATCCAAAATATAAAGAGTGCTCCCTGTAGGACGTTTAGAGAGTTCTAATGCAAGCTTAACTCTTTGCGCTTCTCCGCCCGACATAGTAGGTGCAGGTTGCCCAAGATGCATATAACCTAAGCCTACTTCAAACATGGTCTTGAGTTTGCGTCTTATATTGGGAATATTCTCAAAGAAGGCTAACGCTTCTTCTACGGTCATCTCTAACACATCGCTTATAGATTTCCCCTTGTAGAGCACTTCCTGGGCTTCTCGGTTGTATCGTTTTCCTTGGCAGACTTCGCAATCAATGTATACGTCAGGCATAAATTGCATTTCAATCTTAACTTGACCCTCACCTGCACAGGCTTCGCATCTACCACCTTTTACGTTAAAACTAAACCTTCCAGGCCCATACCCTCGCACACGTGCTTCTTCTGTCTGGGCGTATAGGTCTCTAATGTGATCAAAGGTCTTTGTGTAAGTGGCGGGATTTGATTTGGGAGTTCGCCCAATTGGGGTTTGATCAATTGCTATAACTTTATCTATGTATTCCAACCCTGCTATATCCTTGTATTCTTCGGGCTTTTCATCGTTTTTTAGACCATGTTCTTGACGCAAAACTCTGTGTAAAGTGTCCATCACAAGAGTGGATTTTCCAGATCCAGAAACCCCCGTCACACATACAAACTTTCCTAGGGGAATGTGCATATCGACATTTTTAAGATTCCTTCCACTGGCACCAGTCAATACCAAATATTTACCTTCTACGGATGCTTTGGGCTCGAATTCGTCTTCTGGAAGTTTTACTGTGCCCTTACCTACTTTTTTCTTTCCAGAAAGGTACTTTCCTGTAATGGAGTTGGGGTTTTTCATTATTTCCTGTGGAGTTCCGTGCGCCATGATGTTACCACCATGTTCGCCAGCACCTGGACCAAAATCAAAGATGTAATCACTTTCCAGCATAGTTTCCGTGTCATGTTCAACTACCAAAACAGTGTTACCAAGGTCTCTCAAATGCTTCAAAGTTTTTATAAGCTTCCCCTGATCCCTTTGATGTAATCCAATAGAAGGCTCATCTAGTACATACAATACTCCGGAGAGCCCAGAGCCGATTTGGGAAGCCAATCTTATTCTTTGTGCTTCACCCCCAGATAAATGCCCGGATGCACGGCTTAAGGTCAAATATCCAAGTCCAACATCTAACAAAAATTTGATTCTATAATTGATTTCCTTGTTTATTGAATCGGCTATTGTCGCTTCACGCTCGGAAAATATGTTTGGTAATGAGTTGAACCAGATCTTAAAATCGTCAATAGAAAGATTAGATACTTCATAAATGTTTTTACTATCTATGTGCACAGAAAGTGACGAGTCTTTTAGACGCGATCCTTTGCACTCTAAGCATGGCTCAAGCACCATGTACTTTTCTATATCGTTTCTAATAAAATCGGATTTTGTTTCTTTATGGCGTCTAAGAAGGTTTGGTATCACACCTTCATATTTTGCAAAGTAAACACCTGATTTCACATCACCGGAACTGTATGATACCCTAAACTTTCTACCTTCTGGCGCACCATACAATATGAGCTCAAAGATATCTTTAGGCAAATCGCCTATGGGAACATTGAGGGAAAACTCATATTCCTTTGCCACTGCCTCTATAACTTTAGATATCCAAGTATCCTTTTCGGCCAAATTCGACCAAGGAAATATGCCACCTTCTAGTATAGATAATCTAGGATTCATAACTTGATTTATATCTACATCTAGTTGAGTACCCAACCCGTCACATGCAGGACAGGCTCCATGAGGAGAGTTAAAAGAAAATGTTCTGGGTTCTATGTCCGGTAGCGACAAGTTGCATGAAGGACACGCAAAATTTTCAGAGAACAAATGGTCTTCATAGTCCTTGGGGTCATCAGTAAAATCAAAATCTTTATCTTTAACAAGTGTGATCACCACGTTGCCGTTACTTAGTTTTGCGGCAATCTCAACATCTTGGGTTAATCTAGCAATAGTTTCCTTGTAGTCTTCTTCATCTTTCAATCTCTTTGCGCTTAAAATATGACGACTTATCAATGCTTCCACAGTGTGTTTGTTGGTCTTTATGAGTGCGAACTTATCGGTTAAGTTCTTCATAGAACCATCGATACGTGCACGAACAATACCTTGTCGTTTCAAATTATCAAACAATGAGGAGAATTCACCCTTTCTGTCTCTAACTACAGGAGAAAATACAAGAATACGAACACCTCTCTCTGTTGAATAGGAATGTTCGTTCTGAACCATACGTACAACTTGATCCGCGATCTGCTGAACGCTTTGTCTACTTATTTCCCTCCCGCACTTAGGACACTTAGGATGCCCTACTCTTGCAAAAAGAAGCCTTAGAAAATCATATATCTCAGTGATAGTTCCAACAGTAGATCTGGGATTCCTCGAAGTTGTCTTTTGGTCAATCGCGATAGCTGGAGACAATCCCTCAATCTTCTGAACCTCAGGCTTTTTCATGACACCAAGAAACTGTCTGGCATATGCGGATAAGCTCTCAACATACCTACGCTGACCTTCAGCATAAATTGTATCCATTGCAAGCGAGGATTTGCCAGAGCCCGACACACCGGTAAAAACCACGAACTTGTACTTGGGAATTTCAAGATCTACATTCTTCAAGTTATGCTCGCTGGCACCTTTTATTATGATTTTATCGTTTGAGAACTCTGACATAGTTATCGATTATACGGGTTATATTTGGGTTTGTGAAGTGAGATTCCAACACAGGGCAGGTGCTGGAATTACAATTCGGATATTTACTTAATTTCACAAATTATTTTAAGAACTTGTCCTGTATAGAGTTCCGACCACTCTGTTAAACCATTTCCTTGTGCTAATGCAACGTACTTTTCACCATCTCCACAAACTCTTTCGGCAACTTGCCATAAACCTTCTCCAGCATTTACGGTTGTTTCGTCTGCTTTTAGTTGATTTTTACTAGCGTCCTTGGAAGTGTCGGTTTTAACTTTTGTGTCGTTTGCGGATTGATCAGTATCTTTCTGATCTAATTGTTCCAAGTTTATAGTGTTGGAGTTACTAAAGTACCAAATACTAAAAACTGCCAACATCACTAAGATGCCTATTCCTGTAAAAAGATTTGCCCAATTTGCATCGGGATTTTGTTTTTTTATATCTGCTATAAATTGGTTTGCTTTTTCTTGAATTTTTAACATAAATATCACCTCCTGTCTGAATTTTTTTCTTTCTTAGTACATAATGTATCAGGTTCTGTACCTTTTACAAAAATTTCACTTCTATTGTCACATTTTTTGTCAATTTTAGTCACAATTGTTTCTGGTCTGGCAAAAGTCTCAGATTTATTATCTGCAAGTAATGTAACCATAATACTATTCCATATAGGAGCAGCACCAGAAAGTCCAGAGACTAAGCGTCTGTTCATAGGAGAGTTATCATTATTGCCAACCCAAACTCCTACAGTGTAGGTTGGAGTGTAGCCAAGTGTTAAGTTATCCCTGTTTTCATCCGTAGTCCCTGTCTTCACAGCTACCTTGCGATTAGGTACAACAAGAGCACTGTTAGGACCAAATGCAGCAAGTCTTGCGTTATTGTCAGAAAGTATGTCGGAAACTATATAAGCTGTTTCTTTAGATACTGCTTGAAATTCGTGCGAGCTGTCTTCAAGAAGCTCAAAGCCTTTCATATCCTTAACGGACAAAAAGTACTTGGTGTCTTTATAAACCCCACCTCGAGCGAAAGTGGCATACATGTTAACTAAATCGACAAGGCGAGTTTCTTTACCACCCAGTGTTATGGACCAACCATAGGAATCATCTACTTTCCAACCAGTAAGACCTAAAGATTTGCCTAAATTCACCATATCCTCAATACCTACTGTTCTTAGCACTTTAACTGCGGGTATGTTGTAAGAATTTGCAAACGCCTGTCTCAATGTCACACGGCCATGAAACTTACCATCATAGTTTTTTGGCGTGTAAGTCTGCCCATCATATTGAATTGTTAGCGGATTATCTTCCAAAATTGTGGCAGCAGTTAAACCTTCTTCCAACCCCTGCGCATAAGTTAGAATCTTTATGGAAGAGCCTGGTTGTCTAAATGCTCTTGCTACATCGAAAGCACCTCCATCAGGTTTGAAATAATCAACAGAACCTACATACGCTAAAATCTCAGCATTACGCGCGTCTAGAACTACTGCAGCACCGTTGGAGATGTTTAATGCTTCGCTCGCAGCAACCTTCTCGGTAACTATATCCTGAACCTTGTTCTGCAAATCCAAATCTAGTGTAGTCACAACTGTTAGTCCCCCAAAGTCCACCATTCGTTTACCAAAATTAGCTACCAAGGCATCACGTACAGCATTAACAAAATGTGGAGCGCGTATATACGAAATCTGATCTACAAAATTCAAATCTTCCTCATATGCGGATTTCGCTTCAACGGAAGATATGTAGCCCAACTGCACCATACGATCTAGTACAAACTTTTGTCTCTTTTTTGCTAGATTAAAGTCCCCAGATGTTGGGGAATAAATCGAAGGAGCTGAAGGCAATCCTGCTAACAACGAGCCTTCTGCTAAGGTTAAATCTTGCACAGGCTTACCAAAGAACTTAGTTGCAGCACTTTGTATTCCCCAAGAGGTACCGCCATAAGGTATGTTGTTAAAATAAAGCTCTAAAATTTCGTTTTTAGAATACTTTCTCTCAACCATCAAAGCTAAAATCACTTCCTTAACTTTTCTTGAAATGGTGCGTTCTGGCGATAGGAGCACATTCTTAATCAGTTGTTGTGTAATAGTGGATCCTCCTTGCAAATTATCTTCAAATACGATTGCTTTAACTGCACGAATCATACTAGAAACTCTAACCCCAGAATGCGAATAAAACTCACTGTCTTCTACTGCAAGGGTTGCACTAACTACATGATTCGGGATTATACTAAGCTCAACCGGATCGTATTGTCGATCAACATAGATCTCATAGAGTAATCTACCTTTTCTATCAAGAATTCTTGTTGATTTGTTTTGAACCTCAGCCAACAACTCTGGTCTAGGTAACTGCTGTAACCAAAGGTACAAACTAAAAGGCAGATATAAAAAAATTATCGAAAATAAAATCCCAAAGGCAAAAACTGCAAATTCCCGCCTTACTAAACCTTTCGGAAAGGTAGGCAATTTTGGCAAATGGAATGCTTTTGGC
>CAYNBT010000001.1:66269-84260 GCA_964396025.1 uncultured Candidatus Saccharibacteria bacterium
GCTTTTGGCAAAGTAGGTTTACTGAATCGTGCAAAAATCGCGTGTAACTCAAAACGAATTTTACGAATTTTAACTGGCACATAAGTGCGTACAGATTTTATAGGTGCTACAAACCACACCTGAATATGTTTCCTTATGAAAACGAAAATCAAAAGGATTGATTGATTCACTGTTTTACCTATAAGTATTGTGAGATTAAGACAAGATAGAGCTATTTTGTTTAGATGCACTGAGTCATGCAGTAAATCAAAAGATTTTCTTACTCTATTAGAGATTTCTTTAAGTTTTATTAAGATGTTCGCCTTAGGGGCCCACTCTTTTGAGAATATGCGCATACTTACAAGTGGGCAGAACTAGGAAACTTCCTGCATCATATGTAAGAAGGAATAAGATGTCAATGATTGAGCGTATCAACAAGCAAAACGCACGTGCCCCACATTACTGCAGTTTCTTTAAATCTCGTATTTTGTCTCGTAACTGGGCCGCGGATTCAAAATTCAACATTTCCGCTTCAAGTTTCATCAGTTCTTCTAGTTTCTTAATTTCCTTGTTAAGTTCGCGTGGAGGAAGCTGGGCATAATCGATCTCTTCCACACGTGATTTCCTTGAACCTTTTGCAGTCAAAGCATCTTCTATCACCTCGTCTATCAACTTCTCTCGCAAAGGTTTGGAAATGCTTGAGGCTGTGATTCCGTGCTCGGTGTTGTATTTGGACTGTTTTTCTCTTCTACGTTCAACTTCACCAATTGCCCGTTGCATAGAACCCGTAACCTTATCTGCATACATTACAACCTCGCCTAAGATATGTCTGGCTGCGCGTCCCATGGTCTGGATTAATGCCGATTCTGACCTTAAGAAGCCTTCTTTATCAGCATCTAGTATAGCAACTAGCGAAACTTCAGGAAGATCCAGGCCTTCTCGCAACAAGTTTATTCCAACCAATACATCGTAATTACCTCGGCGCAGATCGTCTAAGATCGTTGTACGTTCCAGAGTTACAATATCTGAATGCAAATATGTAACTTTTATATTCTTTTCCAAAAGAAATGACGCTAGTTCTTCGGACATACGTTTGGTCAACGTTGTCACCAACACTCTTTCACCACGAGAAACTCGTTCTTGAATTCTACCCAGTAAATCTTCTATCTGGTTTTTTGTCGGAAGTACTGTGATTGCAGGATCAATAATGCCGGTTGGACGAATGAGTTGCTCGGTAATGTTTGGCTGAGACATGCTTAACTCCCACTCGGAAGGTGTAGCGCTTGTATAAATGGTTTGATTGATTTTTCTTTGGAATTCATCAAAATTCAGGGGTCTGTTATCAAGGGCGGAAGGAAGCCTAAAACCATGCTCAACCAAGGTGTTTTTTCTGGCTTGGTCTCCGTTATACATGCCTCTAATCTGAGGAATTGTTATGTGAGATTCATCAACAATTAACAAAAAATCTTTAGGGAAAAAGTCTATAAGTGTATAAGGTGTACCGCCAATACCCCTTCCATCAAAATACCTCGAGTAATTCTCTATACCCTTGCAATATCCAATCTCATGCATCATTTCCAAGTCGTAACGTGTGCGCTGCTCCAACCTGTATGCTTCAATGACCTTCCCCATACTACGTAAGTACTTTAGATGCTCCGTCAGGTCGTGTTCTATTTCGGCAAATGCTTGCTCTCTTCTATCTTGCGCGGCAATATAGTGCTTGGCTGGGTAAATATAGGCAAAACCACCTTCTTTCATCCTATGCTCAATAAAGTCATGTTCGTCTTGCGTGAGAGATTTGGAATGACTGCCACGACGCTCCGTATGCAGCAATTGTTTATCAATGTAATTTCCTGTTAGTGGATCAAAGGGATCAACTCCAACTAAAATGCCGTCAAAAATTTCGAATCTAATGGCATAATCCAAATAGGCCGGATAAACATCAACAATATCACCACGAACTCTGTAAGTACCACGCTTGAAATCCATCTCGGATCGTTCGTAGTAAATTTGATTAAGCCGCTTGAGCAAATCCGTTTGGCGAATTTTCATGCCCTTTTTAACTTCCAACGCCATGCTTGAATATTCAGCAGGAGAGCCAAGATTATAAATACATGAAACAGAAGATATTATGATAACGTCATCACGAGTCATGAGAGACGTGGTTGCCGAAAGTCTTAGCTTATCAATTTCCTCGTTAATATCCGCATCCTTCTCTATATATGTATCTGTTTGAGGAATATAACTTTCGGGTTGGTAGTAATCGTAATAGCTAACAAAGTACTCAACCGCATTGTTTGGGAAAAAATCCCTAAACTCCTGATAAAGCTGTGCCGCTAAAGTTTTATTGTGCGAAATAATCAAAGTAGGCTTTTTCACATTCTGAATTACGTTCGCTACCGAAAAAGTCTTACCGCTACCTGTAACTCCAAGTAATGTTTGATGCTTTTCTCCTTGTTGTATCCACCTTGTGAGCTCTTCGATAGCTTTTGGTTGGTCACCTGTGGGGCGATAAGTTGACTGTAGCTGAAACATATCCAGATTGTATCACAAGCTCGGAACAACGGGTTGCGGCACACCCTGCAAACATTGATTTGTAGAGAAACAAATATAGTGTATAATTGCCAATAATTCTTATAGGTCAAGGATAGATAAAGGAGCGACTTATGAAATATGTCGAGCACACGGACAGGACGACTAGATTGTTTCGGAAACTTATCGTTCTTATTGTAGTTCTTGCGATAGTAGCGAGCTTAGTATCAATGGTCACAGACGAGGAAGGCTATCATGACAATGTGGCAGATGTAAAAGGATTTTATGCTACAGTAGTGGCCCCCAAGCCAACAGATGAACCAACTCCTACACTAGAGCCTACAGAAACGTCGGAACCAACAAACACAGCCACGCCAACGGAAACTCCGATTCCACGTATCACCAGAGTAACGGCTACCCCAAGCTTTACACCTGGGGTTACATTAGAACTTGTGGCTACAGCAGATACTGGGCTACCAGGGTTTGGTGTGAAAACAGATATAGAGACGCCTACGCCGGCATCTACGATCACCCCAACTCCTGTTGTAGAGGAAGAAGAAAGCGATTCACTTGTTGAATTTCTCAAACTTATTGCCGGTATCTTAGTCGCTGTGTTATTAGCACTAGGGGCAGCCGCTATTGCAACAATTAACAAACCATAAGGAGATGATTTCATGAAACACCTGAAACCTTTTATTCTGTATTTTGCTTGTCTTATCATTCTTTTACTGGCAGCGTGTGACGATGGGACACCGCAGATTGCAATGCCAACGGCCACACGGATTCCGTTACCGATTCTGGACCCAGACGTGCTCGTGGACTCCTTTGTCCCTAAAAGCGCATATGAGCTGCTAGGGGTAGAAGAAGTGCCAGTACGCACCGAAGCCGGCGATGGTTATAAGATATGGGAAGCTCCCGCTGAAATCAGATATGAAGTATCTGTGAACGGCTCGGGAATTGATTACATCGCTCGAGTTATCAGCTTTAGCTATACTGAAGACGGCAAACTACTTATTGAGTATAAGCTGGATTTTTCCGGAGATACTGTTGTAACCGAGCTGGAATTTTATGCGTATGGTGTAATGGTATGTAAGGGCACAGCTTGGGATTTCTGGCAACTTACCGGTGGCTTTGTTAAAAACCAAACAGTGATAAAGCCCCCAACGAATATTAGAGATTTACGTATTCGGGAATGTCCGCCTACACCGGACGAAGCCAATGCACGCGCCACAGCAGAAGCCGCAGCCACCGCCACCACATGGGCAAGCACACCAGAAGGTAATCGCACGCCCGAAGTTCTGGGAACAGTAACACCGGCACCTGCTAATACTGCAGCACCAACCAATACAGTGGCACCAACCGCGACTCCTACGGATGCACCTGCACCTGGACGATAGTGGGATAAATCATTTTTATAGCAACCCGGAATGTAATTCATTACTTCCGGGTTTTTTTGTACTTGACATGTTCGGTATCTATTCGGTATATTTAATTTACCAAAAGAAACCCGTAACAAAGTATTTATTTACTCTGCTCAGGCAGAAAATGTTAAGGAACAAAATGAGCCCGGTGACCTTATATAAACGTCAAAAAGAAATTTTAGATTTTATTTCCCAGTATATTCAAAAAAATAATACATCACCAACTTTGCAAGAAATTGCCAATGCTATGGATCTGTCCTCACTCGCAACAGTTCATGAACACTTGCAATCACTAGTTAAAAAAGGCATTATCAGAAGATTCGAAGGTGCAGTTAGAGGGATAGAAATAATGGACCAAACTATCAGCGCTGCTCTACAAGGTATAGAACTCCCTTTAATCGGTTTTATTGCTGCGGGCCAACCGATAGATGCTATAGAAAACCCAACAGATACAATTACAGTTTCGCCTGACTTAGTTTCTACAACAAAGCGTTGTTTTGTGTTACAGGTCAGAGGAGATTCAATGATAGACGAGGGAATTTTTGACGGTGACTTTGTGGTTATTCAACAGCAAAATACTGCCAACAATGGTGATATTGTAGTTGCTCTTATAGACGGTGGTTTTGCAACACTTAAGTCGTTTTTTAAGGAAAAAAATAGAGTAAGATTACAACCTGCTAACAAAAACATGGAACCTATTTACGTAAGCCCAGACAATGTCCAAATTCAAGGAAAAGTAACCGGAGTTATTAGAAAGTATACTAAGTAACTGAGCAAAAAAAAGGTTGCATTCAGTATATAACTTATGCAACCTAAAGATTTGGGATTTAACGTTGTTTCCTCCAACCAGTACTCCTACGCTGATGTTCTTGATGGGAGTCTCTCCAAAGAATAGCAAGCTTTGGCTTAATGAACCTTTCATAAAGACCTTGTACCTTAGCAGGAACATCGGGTTTCTGGGAAACATCATTCTGAGGTGCAGACATTTATCTCTCCTTTAAGAAAATGCTGATTTTGAGGCCATGATATAGCCTACAATCAATAAACGCAAGACCTCAACATTCAAAAATGTTATTCTATAAACATGGTTGATCTTGCCCAATACTATGCAAAGTACCCAAAAGACAAGGTAGATGATCTAGTAAAGTCGCTTAACTACAAAAAAGCAGTGGCAGAACTACCAAAGGAGGAATCCGCCACTGAGCCAGTTTTATATGTTTTTAGACATGGGCAAACAGAAGACAATGCTGACTACATTTTTAGTGGTTGGAGGGATGCTAAGCTAACACAACTTGGCGTGGAACAAGCAAAAACACTAGCAGATAAACTTAAAGACAAAAATATTCAGATGCTTATAGCCTCAGATCAAACCAGATCTATACATACCATGGAGATTGCTATGTCTCTCAACAAAAAGGCACGAACATTAGAGATCATAAAAGACAAAAGGTTAAGAGAACGTCACTACGGAGATTTGCAAGGCCAAAGTAAGCTTGAAATGATGCTACTTGACCCAAAGCACGCGACTGAGTATAGACGTGGATACGATACTGCACCACCAAATGGCGAGAGCATAAAAATGGTTGTTGAACGTGTAAACAACTTTTTGGACGAAATAATCCCCCTAATAAAAAAGGAACACATTAATGTTGCAATTTCCTGCCATGGCAACTCTATAAGAGGAATAAGAAGGCGTTTTGAAAATCTCACAGACGAACAAACCGAATCCATCGAAACCCCACTTGCACAGGATTATGCAGCCTATGTAGTTAGATAACCTACCGATTATTTCTCTTTTTCTGCAAGATTATAGTAAATTTCCAAAAGACGATTGTATTTTACAACACGCTCTCCGCGTGCCGGCGCACCTGATTTCATAAAGTCAGCACCCACAGCAACTCCCAAATCTGCAATAAAGGTGTCCTCCGCCGTGTCGCCGCTTCTGTGTGAAACAATCACAGACATTTTGTTATCTTGAGCCATCTTTATAAATTCAAAAGTTTCAGTTAAGGAACCAACTTGGTTCGGCTTTACAATTACAGCATTTGCCAGTTTATCGCGAATAGCTATCTTGAGAAACTTGGCGTTAGTAACAACAAGATCATCAGCCACAATCATGAGTCTAGAGCTGTTAGTATTGTAAAAGCTCTTCCACGCCGCGTGGTGAGTTTCATAAAATGGGTCTTCCAGATAAATAATCTCGAATTTCCGCAAAAGCACTTCATAGTATTCTTGCAGTTGTTCTTGAGAAAGAATCAGATTCTGCTCCTTAATCTCATAGGAGTCTTGATTTCTAAACGAATCCGCAGCCACATCCATTCCCAAAAAGATATCCTTACCCACTTTAAAGTTTACGTTTGCAGCATCCCTAATATATGAAAGTGCAGCTTCAACAGTAAAGCCGGTTGGAGCAAAACCACCTTCATCTCCAACAGACGTTGATAGACCGTCTTTGGCAAGCTTGTGCTTTAAGGTGTCATAAACCGAAACGCCCATTTCGTATGCTTTTTCAAAATTGACATCTCGAGATGGAATCACCATAAACTCTTGAAACGAAAGATTGTTTGCTGCATGTTTACCACCATTTAAAATATTAAAAAGCGGCGTAGGTAAAGTTTTTGAATTCAATTTGTTTTTGTTACCATACAGCTCTGCCAAATACAAATATAAAGGGAGTTTTCTAGATAATGCAGCGGCCTTTGCAGCGGCAAGAGAAACAGACAAAATACTGTTTCCACCTAAGTTTTGTTTGTTGGGAGTTCCATCTATATCCAAGAGGGTTTTATCTATTTTTTCTTGATCATAAACGTCAACACCATACAAAGCTTCGCTTAAGGCACTGGTTACAATGTCCACAGCTTTCGGAACTGGCACATATACTGCTTCATTCTGACCCTTGGAAGCACCGTTTGGTATAGACTGCACACCGTGAATATCGTTATCTAGGTGCAAATGAGTCTCTATAGCCCACTCACCGCGCGAATTCACAATCTTATGGCAGGTTAAATCAACAATCTTTGGCATTACTTTTTGCGGTTGGAATGCTTTTTGCCTGAGGAATGTTTCAGAAGTTTCTTTTCTGCTTCGTACACAATGTTTCGGGTTTTCTCCAAAACATCTGGGCTAATGGAAACAGAAGTTATTCCCCAGTTTACGAGCATTTCAACTAACTCCGGATAAACCGATGGGGCTTGCCCACAAATTGAACTAGTGATTCCGTGCTTCTTGGCTGTAGTGGCAATAATTTCAAGTGATTTTAAAATTGCCGGATTCATCTCAGAATACACATTAGCAACTTTTTCATTATCTCTGTCTACACCAAGGGTTAACATGGTTAAATCATTTGTTCCAACGGAAACACCATCAATACCTTCAGCTATAAAATCTTCCAGTAAAATCACGTTAGAAGGAATTTCAACCATCATCCATACTTTAAAATTCCCACTGCGTTTTAGTCCAAAGGAGCCCATTAGTTTTTTAACTTCTCTTAATTGCTCTACGGTTCGCACAAAGGGAAACATCACATGCAAATTCTTAAATCCATGTTTGTTTCTTACATTCTTAATAGCTTCGATTTCTAACTTGAAGACTTCAGCGTCTGAAAGGTATCTAGAAACTCCTCTAAAACCTATCATTGGATTAAATTCATCGGATTCAAACTCAGCCCCGCCTTTGAGGTTTTTGTACTCGTTAGACCTAAAATCCGTAAATCTGTATACAACAGGTCTAGGATTGAAAGCTTTGGCGAACTTTTCCATGTCGGCAGTAAGTAAGTCTATGAATTGCTGAGAATTTCCGTCCTTTATAAACTTTCTGGGGTGAGTTCCTATATTGGCAATCATAAATTCTGCTCTTAAAAGCCCAATACCGTCTACATTCTTCTTGGCCATATCTTCTGCTAGATCAGGCTCAGCAAGATTCATATAGATTTTAGTAGCTGTTTTTATTTCTAGGGCAGCTAAGGACACAATCATCTCTTTTTCTTTTGTTATAACAGTCATATCACCCTCATACACTTTTCCTGTTGATCCATCCACAGTGATTTGCTCGTTATCATGCAGCAGTTGTGTTGCGCTAATTGATCCAACAACAGCAGGAATTCCAAGTTCTCTACTTACAATTGCGGCGTGAGAAGTCCTACCACCTTTGTCGGTTAATATAGCTGCTGCACGACGCATAGCCGGCACGTAATCTGGGTTAGTCATTTCGGCTACAAGTATATCCCCTTGTTTAACTTTGGCTATTTCAGATGGATCCTTAACTATCACAACATTACCCACACCTACACCTGGAGATGCCCCAAGGCCTTCTAGTAGAAGTTTAGGATGTTTGTCCATATCCACGGCTCTTACGTCGTGTTGACCGTTCGTGTTTTTCTCTTTCAACGTTGTAACAGGACGAGATTGCACTATGTACAACTTTTTGTTTTCCAATCCCCATTCAATGTCCTGAGGCTTTCCGTAATGTTTTTCTACTTTCAAACCAATATCGGACAATTCTTTAATATATTTATCTGACAGCTTTTGCTCTTCTTGATATGCCTTGGATACAGGCGTATTTTCAGCAAGGGTAAACTGCCAGGTCTGTTTGGCGATATACTTTGAGATAATTTTTCCTGTTTTCTTCTCAACAATATATTGATCGGGAGTAAGTTCTCCAGATACTACAGGCTGACCCAAACCAAATGCAGCTTCCACAGAAACCTCATCAAGATTGTTTGTGAGGGGGTTTACCGTAAACATGATTCCAGATACTTCAGACTGGACCATTAGCTGAACAGGAACTGCAATCCCAACCTTCATATGATTAAAACCCATATCTGTTCTATAAAAAATAGCACGTGACTCAAAAAGTGATGCCCAACACATCTGAACATGCTCAATCACATCCTTATATCCCTTAACGTTTAAATATGTTTCCTGTTGCCCTGCAAAAGAAGCATCGGGAAGATCTTCTGCTGTTGCAGACGAACGAACTGCAACCAAACGATCGTGTTCTCCACATAACTCATGATATGCAGTCTGAATCTCTTTTTTTATATGCGCAGGCATCTCTGCCGACATAAAGGCAGTCTTTATCTTTTTAGAGGCCTCAATCAACTCTTTGGAGTTGTTTACATCTAAACCGGAGAGTTCTGTTAAAATTTTATCTTTGAGAGATGTTTTCTTTAAAAATTCAAAATATGATTTGGCAGTTACAACAAATCCGTTTGGTACCGGAATACCGGAGCCGTACATTTCACCCAGATTGGCGCCTTTACCGCCAACTACAGGAATATCATTTTTGTTGATTTCACTGAACCAAAGTATTAGGGCAGATTCTTTGTTCATACAAAAAGTATACCACCAAAAATAGCGTATTACGATAAATAGACATCGGCGGTAGCAAGAGGAGTAAGATCAACCACATCAAATGGTGTAAGGATCTCCTTAACGGTACTTAGCATCAAACCAACCTCTGCCTCATCAAGCCCTTCTGCTCTAACGGATAATAAAGGTGACGTGTTAGATGCTCTAATCAAAAACCACCCGGTTTTTGATAGCTGTACTCTGACCCCATCCAAAGAAGTAACGCTTAAGATACCCGCGGCAGGTTTTATATTTGATGAAATTGTGTTTATTATTCCAAACTTCATAGCATCTGGGCATTTAAGTTTCAATTCGTTTGTATGCGCCCTGACGGGAAATTCACTAACTGAATCTGCAAATGAATTTGGGTAAATTTGATCTAGAATACTTAAAACCATGCATGCTGCGTATATACCGTCGTCATAGCCAAAATACCCTTTTCCATACTGATCTTTGCCAAAATAAGCATGCCCTGAAAACTCACAACCCAAAAAGGCTCCCTTCTTTATTTCCTGAGTGAAATAAGGGTGCCCCGTCCTCAACATCTTAGGTACGCCTCCATATGATGTAATCAACTCCGCCAAAATCCCTGAAGACTTAACATCATAGATTACTTTAGCACCGCGATTTCTGGGTAAAAGATGTTTTGCAAAAAACATTAACAGCTTATCAGTCTCATAAACGTTTCCTAAGGCATCCACTACACCAAACCTATCAACATCTGTATCAAAAGCTAAACCGATATCGGCATGTGCCTCAAGCACTTTCTCACGTAACTTATCCATAAACACTCTGTTCTCCGGGTCTGGAATTCCGTGTGGGAAGTCCCCGTCAATATCACAATACATAGGCACAACTTCACAACCAATAGATCTAAATATATCTTCCGCTACCAAACTTGCAGTACCATTACCACAATCCAGAGCTACCTTAAAGCGATTCTTAATTTTGAAAGCGTCAATGATATATTTTTTATACTCATTAAGCATATCCTGTACTACATACTTACCAGGGGTTGCGGCAACAATAAAATTTTCTTTTTGGGAGATAGTGTATAAACTTTGAAGGTCCGATCCAAAAAAAGACACGGCGTTCTTTAGATCAAACCTGAAACCGTTGTATTCTTTGGGATTATGACTCGCAGTAACCATGATCCCAGCGTCAAAGTCACCAGTACAAGTTAAAAAATGAATTACAGGTGTCATTGATACACCAATGTCTACAACACTACAGCCGGTAGTCAGTAAGCCCTGTATAAAGCCAGCACTAAGTGATAAAGAACTTTGTCTGTTATCTCTCCCGATGACTACTTTACCAAGGTCGTTATTTGCAAGATATGTACCAAACGATTTACCAATAACCTCGGCATATTCTTCATTAATTGTTTGCGGATAAACTCCTCTTATATCGTACAGGCGAAAAATGGATTGGGGTAAAAGCATAAAACCATGTTACATACTTAAACAAATACTGTCATCAACTTTGCATTGGTAAAGTGAACGAAATTACAGCACCCTGTGGAAGATTATTTTCAACATGAACTGATCCTCCGTGAGCTTCAATTATACCCTTTGTGATAACTAACCCAAGGCCTGTACCCTTTTGTTTACCTGCTTCGGCAGCTTCAAGCCGTTCAAATTTATTAAACAGTTTGTTTTTATCTTCATCAGAAATTCCCATGCCTGTATCAATAACGGAAACTTTTACCATGCCATCTACACGTTTAGAAACAATTTTGATACCACCAGTTTCAGTGAACTTTATAGCATTCGACAGCAAGTTGTTTAGGACTTGCTCAATTTTCATGTAATCAAAGTTGAACGGACTTATAGTTGTATCGGTGTTTATTGTAAGTGCTAAGTTCTTTTGCGCCGCTAAATGCTTATAATATTCAACACGCTCAAATAGCAGATTGTTCAGATCACCGGATTTCTTAGTGATTTTCATTTTACCAGCCTCTATTTTGGCCAAATCTAGTAATTCGCTTACAATGGTCAACAAGCTGGTAGAAGATTTTTTGACTTGCACTAGCAGATTCTGTATCTGTTCTTTAGACAATTCCAGATATCTTTTCATGAGAAGATCTGCTGTGTCTAAGATAACTGTTAGCGGAGAACGCAGTTCATGTACGACCATTGAGGTAAAGTCTTCTCTAAGTTTATTAAGTTCAACTTCCTTAGTCTTGTCTTGAATAATGATACCGACACCTTTGACATCGACACGCCCATTCACTGGTATTACAAAAATGTCCAAAAATCTATTTTTTATTTCAATTCCAAGTATCGAGACCTTATCACCCTTATCGAACACTGTAGCGATACGCTGCTCCAAAGGTACTAAAGGCGAGAAAAACCCTACAATATCAAAAATGGTAACGTTTTCGGCACTTGGAAGCCCTAACATATCAACGCAAGATTTATTGATGGTCATAACACGAAAATCATTATCAATCATCACAACTCCATCGCTCATGTTTTCCACCATAACTTCCAATTTGGTCTTTTCGTGATCTACAAGTTCCTTTAGCTTACTAACTTCATGCATAATGCGTTCAATGATCTTATTTATAAGAGACATAGTATATTTTTCAGCAAGGTTTTCGTGAGAAGAGGAAATGGTAAATATTCCTGCCAGATCATTGCCAATATATAAAGGAATATCATACACAAATACAACTTGCTGGTTATCTTCAATGTCTACAAGATTTCCTGAAAGTGATTCCTCAAGGTGTGGAGATGTTATAAACAGAGGATTTATATTACGAAGTGCCTGGAGAGCACCACTTTTTACTTGGTCTATATAACTTCGCGATGTCTTCTCATGAAGGTATGCTCTAAAAACTAGTTTTTGCCCTTCTATCACAAGATAAGATGCTGCAGTAAAAGGGACGAGATCAGAGATCGAGGTCAATACAACATCAAAGATTTGCCTTAGGTGAATTGAATACCCATAGCGAGTGTGCAAATTATCAAAAAGATTAGACTCATAGAGCTTACTTTTCATTTCGTCTTCTTTCTCTTTTAGTAGTTTTTTAGATAGGCTTGTTTGTTTATACAGTGAAAAGCACAGGAAGCTTGATATCAAGGCAGCTACAGCAAACAGTAGTAATAGTAATTCGGGCAGAAGCATATTTAACAATCAGCTAGTTAGTTACTTTAATCACAGACTCGGTAGTATCACCAAGTATCTGTGCAATCTTGTCTGCGAGCTCTGAAGGAACTATTTTGTACTTCATAATGTACTCGAGTGCACCATATTCTAGTGCGGTACTTACGTTATCTTCGTTACCAAAATTGGTGAGAATGATGACTTTCGTGTCACTCATATCTGGGTCTTCCCTAAGCTCTTTGAGAATATCCAAACCGTTTCTTCCGGGCAAAACAAGATCCAATAATACTAGATCGGGTTTTTGCTCTTTTACACCAGCCACGGCCAAAGTTCCGTCTGAAATATTGCTTACAGTGTAATTCTTTAACTGCAGCTCAGTAGCATACAGGGTATACAATGCAACATCATCTTCAATTATAAGGATTTTCTTCATGCCCTAATGATACATAAATAAAATTTTGCAAGCAACACATTGACTTGATCAGCACAAAAACATATCCTTCTATAATATGAGTAAAAATGCAGTATTCGCAGTGATTATTGTGGTGGTTTTAGTATTTAGTGGGGTTTTCCTGTACAAAGCAAACTCAATCCCTTCAAGCGAATCACCAATCAAAACCCCACTCTCAACACAACAAGACAAGGAACAAGATAAGGGGCAAAAACTTAACGACTTTTTTTCGGACCTTGTTAAAGCTGAACCCGTGAATATCTTGTTACTTGGTATAGATAGACGCCATAGAAGTGAAGCATATAGAACAGATATTATGATTCTTGCAACTGTGGATCCCAACAATAATACAGTTGTGCTAGCATCTGTACCACGCGATTTATGGTGGAGTAATTCAAGAATCAATGCTTTATTCCCTGCGCAAGGTTGGGAAGACATGCAAAAAGCGTTTGAACAGATTACGGGCGTTAAACCAGATCATTTTATAATGACAGATTTTGCTGATTTCAAATGGATTGTTGATGCTATGGGAGGTGTACCGGTAGAGATAGAAACCACCTTCACAGACGAAAGCTTTCCCGTGGACGAAACTTTTGAATACCAAACCGTGCACTTCACCAAAGGCTACGAAAAACTTACAGGTGAAAGAGCTCTCATTTTTGCTAGAAGCAGAAAGGGCGATTTTGATAACGGTGATTGGGGACGAATGAAAAGACAGCATTTGATACTAAAGGGATTTCTACAGGCTGTGACGCAAAAAGAAAGTATATTCAACCCAATGGTAGTGGAAAAAGCATTTGAGCTTGTAACAAAGGGTAGAATGGATACTAATCTCACACTGAATGACGCAAAAGCACTTTGGGATATGCACAAAGACTACAAAAAATACTCTTACAACTCCATGTACTTGGATTATGACTACCTGTACACACCACCGGCTGAGGAATATGGTGGGGCATGGGTCTTAGCACCTAAGGAGGGCGCCTTAGATCAATTCAAAGCTGCCCTAAAAGCCACAATGAATAGAGAAACCACTGTAGCAGCACCCTTAGAATAAAAACAACGAAATGTTTTTGTAGTGATGCAAGCGACGGCGGCCTACACTATCTTGAGTTATACCTACAAAATCAAATCTCCACGAACGTTCCTTTAGGTCTGATCTTACAGAGAAGAAGGAAAGCACTCCTCTATACAAAGCGCTGCGTTTTTTGTAAGGCATGGTGTCTTCAAAAGTCTCAAATAATTCTTGAGTTCTGCCTTTCACCTCTACAAAAACTAACTCTTCTGCATCTCGAGCGACGATATCTATCTCACTGGTTTTGCAACGCCAATTCCTTGTGATTATCTTATAACCACATTGAAGTAAGTATCTACAGCATATGTCCTCATAATACACGCCCACTTTGCTACGACATTTGGATTGCATAAAAGCAGGCTACAGAAAATACCAAGTTACGAAAAGATGTTGTTCTCTATTCAGGGTAGAATCTCACTTAAGATCAGGGGGGATACTATATAGACTTACTAAGTCACTAGCAATACTCATCCACAATGGTACAGCTGTTTCGGCAGCATAAACACTAGTTTCAGGCCTATCTAAACGAACTATCATAGAGAATTTCTTTGAGTTTGCTAAATATCCAACAAACGTTGCGTTAGTCTTTTGTGGATCATATTTACCATTTACGGGTATTTGAGCAGTACCTGTTTTTCCGGCAATCAAATAGTTTTTTATATTAAAAAATTTGGATTCGCCTCCTTCTACCGCCTGTACAAGCATATCTGAGACGGTGTTCGCACTTTTTTTGGACATGACTCTACGAATTGATTTTACAGGCAGATCTAATGTTTTATGTTCGTCTATGATTTGGGAGACTATCCTTGGCTGCATTAACAACCCTCCGTTTGCAATAGCATTAAATGCATTGAGTACTTGCAACGGTGTAGCGGAAATTCCCTGCCCAAAGGCGGCCGTAGCTAGATCAATATCCGTCCACTCTTTTGGAGCCCTCATAGTACCTGAATCCTCACCTTCCAGTGAGATTCCTGTTGCAGCACCAAAACCGAATGATGTTAAGTATTTGTGAAGATTCTTTGCCCCAATAAGATGCCCTACCCAGGCTGATCCAATATTATTGGATTTTTGTAGTAGTTGCACAATATCCATTTGCCCATGATGTTTCCCATCCCAGTTATCAATAACATACCCAGAGTACTCAACGGGTCCATTATCCTGATATGTAGTTGATGGAGATATCTTCCCCAAATCTATGCCTGCCGATACAGTGAGCGCTTTAATCACAGAACCGGGCTCATAAGTTTCTGCAATAGCGAGATTTCTTCTTTCATATTTGTATTCTGATTCTTCAGGATTGTCGGTATAGTCATCAAATTTGTTTGGATGATAGGTAGGATAATTGGCTAAAGCAATCACATCCCCAGAAATGGGATCCATCACAATCACACTTCCAGATGCGGCCCCATACTTCTGTACACCTTCCTGCAAATGCTTTTCAACCAAATGCTGCACAGATCTGTTTAGAGTAAGTACTACGTTTCTTCCATCAATTGGATCAATTTTCTTATATCCTCCTAGTAAAATAGGATTTCCTAAGGCATCTCTTTCTTCCACTACTCTACCCGATCGTCCCTTTAGATCTCCGTCCATACTTCCTTCAATTCCAAAATAACCCTTAACATCACCTGCTTCATCTTTGGCAATAAAACCCAGCACATGAGAAGCTAGAGTCTCTTCCGGATAGTAACGAATTGCTTCTTCTTCAAAACCAATAAAGTTTAAGCTTTTGTTCGATTCAAGAAACTCACGTTGATTTGGAGTAAGTTGATGTGCTACTGCTGCCCAAAAAAGTTTATCGGACATAAGTTTATCTTTTATCGAAACTAAGTTTGCATCAAAATCTTCACGTTCTATGGCTTTTGCTTCCAACAATGTTTTGGTGAGATTGTAGGCATCTACTTCAGGATTCATAGCTTTCTTTGGCTCTATATAAAGTAAATAAGCAACTTGAGTTGCAGCGAGAGGAAAACCATCAGCGCTATAAATTACACCTCTTTTAGCAGGTAAGGATTCATATGACAGATATTGCTCTTGAGCCATAGCACTGTATTTCTTATGTTGAAGCAACTGAATCTGGAAAAGTCTCAACACAAACACCCCACATATAAGTGCGAAGGAATAGAAAATGATTTTTATTTTTAACTCATCAAAGTTTTTAGGAGACCTGGATTTCATTGTAGGTTAGGAACCGCTGCAAGTGGTGGCGTAGAAACTACACTAAGAGGCACACTGCTTTTGATAAACCCTAAGACCAACGCTTTCGATTCGATTTTTGATAACGAAGATATTGCAGTGGTCTCTTGCTCAAGTTTGGAGATTTCCTGTTCTAAGGCTATTTTCTTTGTTTCAAGAGAAACTATATCGTCACTCTTAATAGTGTATTTGTTCGACAAGTAGACCTGAATAATCAATGAAACAAAGAAAAGTGATATGCTCAAAAAATATAGAATTGAGAACACATTGCCTACTCCAAATGAAGAACGCAATTTAGGTTTTAATCTTTTATGATCGTTCATATTAAAAATCAATTTTTCTTTCAAACACTCGCATTTTTGCACTACGCGATCTCGAATTCTCAGTTACCTCACTTTGTGAAGGCTGCAACGGCTTTTTTACCAAAGCCGTTAAACGCTGCTGCTCAGCTCGGCCAAATTCCTTAACAATGCGGTCTTCAAGAGAGTGGAAGCTAATCACCAACATTCTTCCACCAGGTTTTAGGAGCTGAGCAGCATAAGGCAGTGACGTTTTCAAATTATCAAGCTCATTGTTCACAGCTATACGCAGCGCTTGAAATACGCGCGTAGCTGGGTGAATTCGGCCATTCTCATAACCTGGAGAAAACTTTCTACAAATATCTGCTAACTCTTTTGTAGACTGAATTTTCTTCAATTTACGAAACTCCAGAATCGCGTTTGCAAAACCCGCAGCAAGCCTTTCTTCTCCCAATTCCCTAAAAAGGTGCTCAAGTTCCTTCTGCGGCAAGGAATTTACCAAATCCGCAGCGGATACGCCCAAAGTTTTATCCATACGCATATCTAGCGGGTGATCCTTATGAAAACTTAACCCCATTTCGGATTCTTCCAACTGTGAAGAGCTAATACCCAAGTCATAGAGAATCCCATCAACTTGATCAAATCCATTCTGTTGAGCTACCTCACGTATATTTTTAAAGTTCGAGCAAACGGCCACAAAACCATTTTGGCTGCCAAGCTCTGCTTCTATCCTTCTCTGAGCCCTTAGAATACTAAATTCACTAAAATCCAACCCCAGTACTTGCCCACCCCTTTTGAGAATCTCAACAGTGTGACCACCGTCTCCCAAATTACAGTCAATAAACTTTTTGCCCGATTTGATATCAAAGTAGCCCAGTACCTCCTTTAACATTATGGGAACGTGATAATTCTCTGTTGTCATCGTACAAACTTAGGCAGAAAGTTCCTTAGAAATTTTTGCCAAATGCTTTTCCCATTCTGTTGAGTCCCAAATCTCAATATGATCCCCAGCACCTATCACTGTTGTTTTCTTATCTATTGATGCGTATTGCTTTAAGTTAGCTGGAAGCACCACGCGGCCTTGGGCATCTATGGCAGATTCGGCAGCAGACGAATACATGTATCTCTTTATATCCCTTGTTTTTGAATCAGTAATCGGATTTTCAATTTGCTTAGAAGCCTCGCTCACCCAGTCTTCCTTGGCATAAATAAATATGCACTTCTCAAAACCACGCGAGAGAATCACTTCATCTCCCGCTATTTGATCACGCAGTTTCTTGGGCAAAGCTAATCTTGATCCTTCAGTTAAGTTGGGTTGATATTCCCCAAGAAACATCTTCATAGGCTTCTTTTTGATTGGCGACTTGGTGAAAAACCAATGCAGTGTAATCAACTTCCAGGCAGTAGAAGTCGAATTTGGTTTTTCACCAGATCTCACCAACTAACATCCATATTCCACCATTTGGTATCCATTGTCAATACAAACAGAACCCGAAATCACCAAACTGAGTTGGGAATCTGACTTGTGTAATCAAGTGCTTTACAAAATCAGTGCTATGGGGTATAAAGGAGGGGACTTATT
>CAYNBT010000001.1:84360-105141 GCA_964396025.1 uncultured Candidatus Saccharibacteria bacterium
CCAGCAACGCCACCGGCTACTCCAGTTGCACCAACAGTTCCGGCACCCACACCGCCAGCCGCCCCAACAGTACCCACGCCACCGGCTACACCCACACCGTAGCGTAGGCACCAAACCCGATCACTCTACTCAAAATAGATGATCGGGTTGCTTTTTTCTTGAGGGAATTTTCTAGTTTAAATAGGAGTTTAGCTCAGTGATATGAATTCGCTCTTGTTTGGTAGTATCGCGATCTCTTACAGTTACTGTTTCGTCTTCAAGTGTTTGATAATCGATAGTTATACAATAAGGTGTGCCAATCTCATCTTGGCTAAGGTATCTTTTTCCAATGTTGCCTCGATCATCCCAAACCACGTTATAACTCTTTTTAAGTTTTTTAAACACTTCTCTGGCTACATTTGTGATTTCTTCTTTGTTTCTCACGAGTGGAAAAATTGCGGCTCTGTAAGGTGCAATCTTTTTATCCAGTTTAAGCACTAATCTGCCATCTTCTTCAGTATAGCCGTTTGCAAGCAAGGCCAAAAATACGCGGTTAATACCAAATGTTGGTTCAACCACATGAGGAATGAATTTCTCACCGGTTTGAGGATCTGTGTATCTTAGGTCCGTACCTGACTTTTCTGTGTGGTTCTTCAAATCAAAATCTGTTCTGTATGCAAGTCCAAGCATTTCCTTGAACCCAAAAGGAAACTCAAAGTCTAGATCTTCGGTTTTTGTGGAGTAATGTGATCTCTCTGCATCTGTATGAGTTCTCCACTTAAGTTTGTCTTTATTCAATCCCAAAGAAGTTACCCACTCTAACATTAGTTGCTTCCAGTACTCAAAAACTTCTTCCCAATTTTGTTCCTTTGGATTAAAGAAATATTCAAATTCTGAAAGATTAAACTCAAGATTCCTAAAGATAAAGTTTCCAAGCGTAATTTCGTTCCTAAAGGCTTTGCCGCTCTGCGCAATTCCAAAAGGAAGTTTTGGACGCATTGTATCTAGCACGTTTTTAAAGTTTACAAACATTCCTTGGGCGATTTCTCCACGCAAATATACAGTATCCTTGTCATCTACAATAATTCCTACGCTGGTTTCAAATAATTGATTGAATTTACGAATCTTTGTCCAATTGAAACTTTTGCACTTAGGGCAAGGTATTTTGTATACAGTGAGAATATTCTCCAGTTCCTGCGTGGTTCGACCCTCTACTTTTTCTGACTTTCCTTGCGATTCAAGATAGTCTTCAATTACATGGTCTGCGCGTGTTCTGAGTTTACATTCTTTGCAGTCTAGTAAATCGTCTGTAAAGCTGGAAGTGTGTCCGGAGGCTTCCCAAACCTTGGGAGACATCAAAATGCTTGTATCCAATCCAAACATATCTTCGCGTAAATGTACAAAATTCTTCCACCACTGATTTGTAATGTTCCTCAAAAGCTCAACCCCTAATGGTCCCATATCGTAAGTGTTTGCCAAACCGCCATATATTTCGGATCCTGAAAATACAAAACCTCTTCGTTTGCACAGGGACACTATTTTTTGCATGGTTACTTGATCTTCCATAAGCGAAATACTACCAGAAGTTTTAAATTTAGGGTATTGACTTCGGGTTTTATTCGGATATTATATGAGCATGTTTGAAAAAATAAATGAACAAATAGAAATTCTAGTAAATTTTACTTTCCAAGAAGTCTACCCTATGCAAATAACTTGGCGTAAAAGAATCATAGACATCAAAAATATGGATTTTTACCATACTTCAAAAGAAGGCAATTCTCTTTTACATCACTTCGCAGTGTCCACAGATACAGAATCGTTCAAAATCACCTTAAACGCAACTAGCTTAGTTTGGACTCTTGATGAAATTTATACAACAGGTTTCATCAAACAAAGCTTTAATGACAGAACCTATGATATATACAGAGCAAAAAAGACTCATCATGCACATTGATTATGACTCTTTTTTTGCCTCCGTTGAACAACAAGCAAATAGATTTCTCCGCGGAAAACCTATTTCTGTGGGCGGAAGCTCTCTGACAAAAGGTATTGTATGTGCAGCCTCAAGAGAAGCAAAAAAATTTGGTATAAAAACAGGGATGCCAAATTTTAAAGCACGCGAACTATGTCCAAATCTTATATCCATACGAGGAGATGCCACAAAATACATCTATATACAGCATAAAAGCCTTCAGATCTTTGCTAAGTACTCAGATTTTGTAGAACCATTCAGCATTGACGAAGCGTTTCTTGATATCACAAGCACAATAAAATTTTTTTCCTCAATACAACATATATCAAACAACATAAAAGAAGAAATTAAAAAAGCATTTGGAGAGTATGTTACTTGTTCTATAGGAGTAGGGCCCAACAAATTAATGGCAAAACTAGCTTCTGATAAAAATAAACCAAACGGCTTATGCATAATAAATGAAGAAAACATGCAGCATATATTAAAAGAAACCAAACTTACAGACTTTTGCGGAATCGGAAAACGCATTGAAGCAAGGCTAAATAACCTTGGAGTCTTTAATGTACAAGATCTGCAAAATATTAATCCCGAGCTGTTATTTGGAGAGTTTGGAAACGAAGAAACAAAATTCTTACGGGCGCTAAGTATAGGCAGAGACTCTGGAACAGTTAAGCACTTCAGCCATCAAAGAATCCCCAAGTCCATAGGCCACCAACATACACTCAGTCGAAATACTAAGGATCCCAAAGTCATAAAAAATAATTTACGAAGGCTTGCGGAAATGGTTGCACAAAGATTAAGGAAAAAAGGTATGCACGGAAAAACGATCAGCCTTCATCTAAGAGACACATATAAAACCGGCCATCACGATCGAGAAACGTTATTTCATTACACACAGGATGGTTATGATATTTATAAAACCGCCCTTGAAATAATGCAAAAAATTAAATGGAATAAAGAAATTAGGCTAATCGGCATTTCCATCTCAAACTTAATACCAAATCAGAACGTCCCGCTATATCTTTTTAGACAAGAAAGAGTAAAAGAAGGCGTTATGAAGGCAATAGATATAGTGAATAGCAAATTCGGCGATTTCACAGCCATTACAGCAGACACATTGCAGGCAGATAGAACTAAAGGTAAGATCAGCAGTTTCTTAAAACACTAGCAAAATCAAATATTACGGTATACACGATAGGTTCGAATGTTGTCTTCGAGCATTTGCTTTACAAAAAACTTAATGACCTCATTGGCCAAAGACAAATCTTGGGCATTTGAGGAAATTTTTTTTGTTTCCCAAAGAGAATGTAACGCATGAGCAGTTCCCGAAGTGATAAGAACACCCGGCTTATTGCACATATGGCAACACAAACCACCTAAAGACATGTTGAATTTATATTGATCCCAAGCCTCTGTAAGTAAATCTCTACCACAGTAAACACAACGGTCCAATTGCATTTCATAGCCCAAAATGCCCATCAATTTGATCTCAAAGGCATTTATCACAACATTAAATTCCAAAGCATTTTTGGATTTTGAAAGTCTTTGGAGAGTAGAAAGCATTAAATTGAAAACTGGAATGTTTGGTTCGTCTTCCTCAAAAAACCTTTGAATGAGCTCAAGTACATAGTAAACGTGGGCCGAAAATTCTAGCGAGTTTTTGATATTAATGAAGGAATTAATAGTCTTAACCTCTGTGATTGTTTTGTGACCTGCAGCACTTTCTGTAACTCCAAGCGAAATATGATTAAGAGTATCTAAATTGCCTGCTCGCCGAGATGAGATCTTTCTAACACCATTTGCAAATGCAGAAATCTTACCCCTCTCGTTGGTAAAAATAGTATAGATTTTTCCCGTATCTTTATAAACTGAACTTTTGATAACAATACCTTCAAGATTATAGGCCGGCATAGGACGATTATATAACATTTAGGGAGTGTAAGTGTCGAAATCAAAGAGGGCCGGCTTTAGCCGGCCCTCTCTTCATTTCACTAAATGAAGTGTTTAGAGTGCTTTGGTATATTTCTTATCGTACTTCAGCTCAATCTTCTCTTCTTCACCGTTAACAACGACATTGTGTACTTCGGAATCTATACTCACCTGCTTTTGAATATAAAGCTTGTAATCGGATCCTGTAATCACATCGTTAGGTAAGTAGTACTTGAAAGTAATCTCGTGGCTTTCGTTTGGCCCAAGTTCTACATAACCATGGAAGTACGTCTTGTTACGCTCTTCGCCTTGACCAGTTTCGTCTTGAGAACCCTCAACTCCTACTAGCTCAGAACCTGCAGGAACATACACTCGTACCCAATCCCTAAATCGCTTAACAAATGCACCAAACTCAGGTGCTGGTTGTGTATAAGTGTATTTGATCTTTACAGTTCTCAACCAGCGTTCACCTTCTTTGTCTAAAGTGTGGGTGACTTCTTTGTTGGTGAACCAATTGGTTTTGTCTCCACCAAGATTGGTTTGTACAACAAAAGCATAATCACCTACCACAGGATCAACAATTCTACCTGCAAGGTTGTATTTCTCTAATAATGCTTGAGCGTCTGGATCAAATACGTATGCAGCAACGTGCTTGCGTACGGCTAAGTCAACACCCTTATCTACTAGTTTTGGCCATAAGTTTCTGTCTGACTCAAATACATTCACTAGCATTGCTTCCATCAAGTCTCCAAGAATTTTCTTTCTATTCAACTGTTCTGCAAGTTTTAAGCTAGCAAGAGTTTCTAACTCTAACACCACATTGTCTTTGGTGTAAGTAACACCATTGACGGTGGCTGGTCCAGTGACTTCAAGCATTTCTTCGAGTACTTTAGTATCGATAACGAATACGCCGTCCACTGTTTTTATTTGATTTGGTGCTATTCCACTCGCTGTATTCCAAAATTCATTCAAGAATTGATCCACGGAGGTTGGTAAGTCTGGTGAAGTATTAGCGTCTCTAGCAAACATACGCTCAACCTTTAAGTGCTTTTCATAAGCAGCCGGAACTTTTGGAAATGTATGATAGGCATCTATTACATTAAGAACATCATCAACATAGTATGAATTGTAAGAGGTGAAGTCAGAGTTCAATAAGGCATTGTTAACTTTGAATGTTGCCATGTACGTCCAGAATCCGCCAGTAGCTCTAATTTCCTTGTCGTTTTGCATGATAATCATGTAGCGCTTTTCTCCACTGCCAACACCCAATATTGCAGGTATTACATTTAGAGCAGTTTTGATGTCAGGGGCGAATTCATTCACTTGAGATAACGAGTTCTGAGCGTTCTCAATGCTTGATCTCAAAACAATACCTCTAAAACTTTCTGGATATCTTGAAGCATCTACTTTTGCTAACTCTTCTCCTATCAAATTTATCTCTTTTATGATGCCATCAGAGTCCTCAGCAACAACAGGCATAGCGGCTATCCAAGCTGCAAATGCTTCTGCAAGTCCAAGTTCAGTAACCTCTTGTTCAATGTTTGTTCTAAGCCCTAACGCATCTGCAAAAGGTAACACTACGCGAGCAAACTCTCTGCCTGCGCTTACACCGTGTAATCCGGCGTTGATAAAAGCGTCAGAATCCTGAAAATATGGCCTAGTGTAACTAAACTTTTGTGTCCAACCATAATTTTTGTCCTTTACGATTTTTAAGTCTTTGAGATCTTTTTCTACACTATCAAGGGAAGTTTCAAACGAGACCAAATCCCTATTAGCAAGTGCCTCCTTTACCATAGTCACATCAGATTCCACTTTTTTCACTTGTTGAATTACTTCATAGCTGGGTTTTACTACAAATATAAACAACAGCAATCCAAGCACACCTATTATCGAAAGCAAGACTACCCCACCCACACCTAAGCTTTTGACAAGTTTGCTTTTCCCTGTTTTAGGAGTCATAGGATTAGCTACACCCTTGTTTTGCGAGGATGGGTTCCAAAATTTTGTTTCATTCATAGATTAATAAGCTCCTTTGCTAGAGAACACCGCCCAGGGTGTTTTGAAAATTACTAATAAATCATACATTAAAGAACGTCTTTTTGCATACTCAGCATCCATACGTACCCTTTCAACAAAAGCAATTCCAGATCTACCGCTTATCTGCCAAACGCCAGAAACCCCTGGCTTAACATTTACCAATATATCTATGTAAGGTCTTGTTTCGGGGAATTTTTCTGCTTGTTCTTTGAGTTCAAAAGGATAGTATGCACGAGGTCCGACTAGACTCATTTCACCAAACAATACGTTAAGGAATTGAGGTAATTCATCAATACTGTATTTCCTGATGATGCGTGCCCCCGGAATCAGTCTGGGATCTTCCTTTTCATCCAATTTGTAATTGTTAGCTTGATATTTTTTGTACCAATCGGGATGCTGAAGTAACCATTCATGCGCATTTGGAATCATAGAGCGGAACTTATACATTTTGAAGGTACCACCGCCTTTATTTACACGCAAAGGGATATCAGCAAAAACAGGTCCATTTGGAGAAACAATTTTTATCCATATGGCTGTTGCAATCATGAGAGGTGAAAACAAAATCAAACCAAAAAGCGATCCAAATATATCAATAACTCTTTTTCCAAAATCGTAAAAATCCATAATTTTAAAAAAGCCCCAAATGCTTTACACTTAGGACTCGCCACTCAAGTATACAGTATTTACAAAATCTTTCATCTTCTTCATGAATATACGTTTCTCAAACTTTACAGCCTGAAAAACACAGTCATTCACGAGATACTTCTCTTGCTGAGAGCGTAACAATGCTTCCTTTAAAGAGTTCGTACTTTGCTCGTAAAACAATTCTCCTGTTTTCTTTGGAATAACAGTTTCTAACACCCCACCCTTACCAAAGGCGATAACAGGTTTTCCTCTTATCATTGCTTCAAGGGGAACGATGCCAAAATCCTCATATTGAGGATTGATAACTGCAGTACAGTTGGCAATCAAGTTATTCTTTTCATCTTCGGAAACATACCCTAAAAACTCAGTGTTTGTGCCCGCTAACAACTTTAGCTCTTCACTTGCTGGCCCATTTCCTACAATCTTGAGTTTTAGCCCTAATTCTTCACACGCCTTTATTGCTATGTCTATACGCTTCCAAGAGACTAAGCGTGAAATTACCAAATAATAACTTGGAACGTTTTGGCTATTTCGCTTGGAAAGCATCTCAGGCTTATCCACATAAGGATAAATTATTACTGAATCCCTTTGATAGTACTTCTTAATGCGATTTTGAGGCGTAATCGAATTCGCAATAATATAATCTATACGTTGCGCCGCAGAAAAATCCCACATTTTAAATAAAGTTAGAGGAAATAATACGATAAGATCAAATATTTTTTTGAATCGCTGCAAAAATCCAAACGTCTCAAACCTGAAGTATGCAGTTGGTTCCCAAAACATCCTTCCCGGAGAATTCATATAGCATATGTGTGTTGTTCTTGGCTTGGTAATGATTCCGTGGGCATACCTTGAAGACATTGAAATGACAAGGTCAAAATTGTCAAAATCAAAGCTTTCAAATGCCAAAACATGCATAAAAAAGAGCGAGTAAACCCGATTAAGTCTTACAGCAAAGGGCAATCTCTGCATAAAAGAGGTCTTTAAATGTATCTTCTCCCTTAGACAAAACTCAATCCACTCTTTTGAGGCTACAGAAGTATAGATTGGGGCATTTGGCCAAAGTTCATGCAGTGCAAGCAGTAGTCTCTCGGCACCGCCATGTTGAATTAAATCGTCATGAACAAGGGCTATTCGCATAATTTGTACGCATGTCTAATTACTTCGGCTGACCTTTGCCAAGAGTACTTTTTAACCAACTCCAGTCCTTGGATTTTTTTGTTAGTATTTGAATCTACTATGGCTAACGATATCTGATTTTGCATACTTACTACATCTGTAGGATCAAAATAATACGCCACTCCTTCTCCAACCTCAGGAAGTGATGTTGTATTTGAACAAACAACTGGACATCCACAGGCAAAAGCCTCCAGTAACTGAATACCGAATCCTTCATACATAGATGGGTTAACAAACGCCTCAGCCAAAGAATAAATGGCCGGCAGATCAACATCTTCCACAAAACCAATGAACTTTATCTTGCCGGCATATGGAAGGGAAGCAGTTTCAGATTCGAGTCGACGATAAAAAAAATCCTTTCTACCGCCCATAATCAAGTTGATTTGAGAATGCTTTTGTGAAATCACACCAAATGCTGCAACTAGACGTTCTAGGTTTTTATGTGGATGAGCGTTACCTAGATAGAATATGTATGGGGTGTGAATCCCATACTTTTTTACAATATCAACTGCAAGCGACTTGGGAACGGGCATAAATTTTTGATCAACGGCATTTGGGGTTATAGTGATTTTGTCAGCCTTGACATGGTATGTACTTATTATGTCCTGCTTTACAAATTGCGAAACTGTAAAAACATGCGCGGCCCTTTTTATAGCGTTTAGAATTACAAACCTAAATGCAAGGCGCCAAAATAGATATACAGGATATGCACGAGTAGTAGCGCGCCCTGTATTTACCCGCAATAGCGTTAGATCATGAATTGTAACAACAAATCTTTTTGGATATAAAACTGGCACATTAAAATATGGAACATGCAATAGATCTAGTTTCTCCTTCAAGAAGATGATGGGCAACAACAACTGCTCCTTGACGGAATGCCATCTAATATCCACTGGCACTATCTTGAAGTTTTGTGGTAATTGCAGCTGTGTTGCGTTCTTGGGAAGCATGAATAGTACAAACTCGGTATCTTCAGCAGTTTGGGCTAGTTGATAAACAATGTTTCTAACATAGCGTCCAACGCCTGTCTCATCCCATAATCTACAATCGATTCCAATCTTCATGTAGGCATTCTACAATTTTTTTAGCAAATCAACCACCAAACACATGTGCAGAATGATATCATTGTTGCATGCTAAAAAAGTCGCTCTTTAATGTATCTGTTGTAAGTTTAGGGAATATTTTTAACTCGGTTCTCGGCTTTGTGTTTTTGGCTACAGTAGCAAAAATACTTTCTGTTGAAACATTTGGCAGGTACGCCCTCATTACTAGCTTGCTGGTAGCTATTGCTAAAATGATAGACTTTGGTACTAATTCTGTATTTGTTGCAAATTCAATCAGAGATGAGACTACAAACTCAACAAATGCCTTTATTTCATTAAAGATAATCTTGCTTGCACTTACATTGCCTATCTCTGCAATTGCATTACATTTACTTGGCCTGTTCAACACTACAAACTTTATCTTGTTTTCAATTGGGCTCTTTGGTTATGGTATAAATCAGACTCTCTATGCCTTTTTCCAAAAATCCGAACAGTTTGCCATGACTTTTTTGATAAACACTGTACCTGGTGTAATCAAATCATTTGTTGGAATTCTTGCAGTACTAAATTTCGTAACTATAAGCTTTGATTTGGCGCTTGCAGTATTTACAGGATCTATTATAACCAGCGTATTGTTTTACCCCTTTGTTTCTACTGATTATAGGGAATTTAAGCTGAGCTTCTTGGGGACAAGAAAACTAATCAAATCTTCTGTCTCAGCAGGTATATCGCAGTTAATTGGTGTTGGTTGGAGCGCAATAGCAAACAGTATGCTTTCATTGTCCCGAACATTAACAGATGTAGGTATATATTCACTCGCAAACAAGATTGCAAACATTTTTTCTCTAATTTCACTTTCAGTTTTTACAGTCCTCCTACCTGCCAACGCTAAGAGGGTACGGGATAAGGTTGGCTACGATTTTAAGGAAACTGCAATAATTTCCATACTTATCCTTACAATGTCGCTTTTAGCACTAATTTTAGGTAAAATTTTTATACAAGTATTTTTTGGTGAAAAATATGCGGGCTCTCTGCCAATACTAAACATATTAATCATAAGCTATAGCTTCAATGCGATTAGCAGCTTTGTAAGTAATTATTTCTACATAAGCGAAAACACAAACGCACTTCTAGCAGTAACACTAATAACTCTAGGTGTATTTATTACCAGCGGATTAATACTGATACCACTGTATGCAACGCAAGGACTTGCGATCTCGCATCTTATTTCATCTTGTGTGGGATTGTTGATACCATTTCCTATCATATACTCAGCCGAAAAGAAATTAAGGCTTAGTAAGGTGGATTTTCCAATCTCTTCTGAATAACATCGGCTTGGTTTCTTGCCTCAGAAAGTCTTGTATAAACAGAATTATCTACAGGCATGCGAGACTTGGAAGAAGACTGAATAAATTCTTCCAACTCCGCTACCGCATCACGGGCTTCCTTTAAACTTTTCTCGTCCAACTCCCTTTCAGAAGGTAAGTAGCCCAGCACCCATTCTTTTTCGGATGCTTCCATATCAAGAGCAGGAAATAAGCCTTTTAGTTTTCTAAAACGACTCTCTTTTGTAATAAACACCACTCTTTCATCATAGGTTGCAATTTGAAGTTTGGTCTGTAGTGGGCCAAAATCTACGATTTCAAACTCACTGTTTGAATAAAACAACATCAAGGGGAGCTCTATTCTGTCAGCATACAAAGTCTCTTTTGTACCAAATATCTTATCTTTCTCTTGAACTAAAGTTGTTTGAGGACCTGTTAAATCAGAAGTGTAAACAAGCTCACGTTCTATGAACAGATAAATTATAGAAAAAATGAATATAGAATATAATACAATTCCTTTTATGGCGTAAAAATGGGTAGCTGCAAATTTTCGCGATACATAGTCAATAACTTGCCAAACAAAAAAACCTATCATTAAAGATGCTGCAGGGTAGACTGGAATCACGTACCAGATTAACTTTGATTTTGCTATAGAGAAAAACGCAAGAATGATACAAAACCATAACATTAACATCAACATCTTGTGCGATTTTCGAAGAACCATAAATAGACCCAAAACCAAAGAAGGTAGCAACGCCAAAAACCAAATGCGCATACTCACTTTCATTACAGTTAGATACCAATGTAATGGTCTTCCTTTATCTTCAATGTCAGCAATGGCTCTTTGTATCACATGATATCCCAAATAGGTGTTTAGAAACGCAGAACCGTGTCTATAAAACATAAGCAAGTGCCATGGACCGGCGATTACAAACACCGAAGCGATCAGCAACATGTATTTCAAATAGTTCGCCTTGATATGCTCAACTAACCCTTTTAAGTTAGCAAAAAATTCAAATGTAAAAATGATAATTAGAGGAAGTACACCAACTAAGCCTTTGGTGAGTATTGCAAGACCTATTGCCACACCAGATAATCCCCAGAGGAGATACATGTTTTTAGAACGGGCTTGCCAGAATAAGAACATGGAAAGCGTTACAAAAAAAGTAAGCGTCACATCTATCATTCCTGTTCTAGAATAATATAGGAAGTGAAAGGTTGTTAGTAATGAAAGTGCGGACACAAAAGCTGCTGTTTTATTAAAGAGAGTTTTCCCAAAGTAATACACCAATACTACTGTAGATAAACCTGCTACAGCCGAGGTCATTCTTACTGCCCATTCGTTTATGCCAAACAATTTAAAGAAAAACGCCGTACCCCACATGTATAAGGGAGGTTTCTCTAACCAAGGAGTGGCCTTAAACCAAACCAAATCTAAATAACTGCTGTTTAGAAACATATTTTTTGATACTTTGGCGTAGATGGCCTCATCCCATGGTATCAGGTGATTTGTGCCTAAACCTAGGAAAATCAATGTAACTGCTGTCACACAAATGATTAAGAACCCTACATTATGATGCTTGAAGTAATAAGAAATGATCTCATTGATGTGATAATTCTTACCTAAGACACCAACTGAATAAACATAATACAATCCCAGTATTATCCAGAAGAATTCTGCGTTGTAAGAATAGAAGATACCACCGCCTAGAAACCACCCAAACACTGCAGAGGCTATTCCAGCCAAATGAAGATATTCTCTCCTATTCTGTAGAGTTAGTGCACCATATAAAGGCACTCCTAACAGGACCAAAAATAATATGCCAGTGAAGTAAAAACCAAGAGCCCCTGTTTCGGCTAAAGATTCGCCCCATATAGTATGTGCCGGCACTCGTACATTGAGACCTGCAGGATCTCTTCCAAAAAATTCGGCAGCCGTATCCGTCTTACTAAACTGTTCAAAGAAACTACCGTAACCACCACCCAACACAGGATACTTCTCAAAAACCTCGAAAGCCCCATTTAATAAGAGCAAATGCGAGTCGAAGGAATCGATTCTATAATGAAAGTATTGTTTTATCCGTGCCCTAAAAGGGCTCGAACGATCTGAGTACTCAATAAAAAACGGTATAGAGAGTACAAAAAGAACAGCCAATACATAAAGTATGGCTCTTAATCCAAAACGCCTAACCAGCAGAGACGTCACAAAGAAAAAACCAGAGAAGACTGCTATCAGCCATGCTGTGCGTGAGTTTGTTAAAAGCAAGACAGCAAACAAAATTGCAAAAGATATGAAGTACAACGATTTTCTCTTGACACCTGTTGAGGTCAGAATAAACATGCCTATCACTGGCAAGAGAGCAGCTATAAAACCTGCAAAATGGTTTACATCCCAAAACAGAGACCCTACGCGTGGGGTATGATCTGGAATCACCCATAAGGCTCCTACAATAAAATTGTACTTCGCATAAAGCAGTAATTGAACAAATGTAAACAATCCCAATACAACTGCAATCAAGATATATCTGTTGATAAGCCGAAGCGCAAGATCCGGATCATTGTACAATTCTCTAACTAGTAACAGTACAAAAATCAAAACAGTCGAATAAAAACCAAACAGCAAGATGCTAGCTTCAAGGTTCTTTGAAAAAAACAATGAAGCACCTCTAACGCCCCAAAGCATAAGTAAAGTTAATACAAGTGGGTCATAAAGAAATTTTTTAAGTTCGGCCAACTTGTTTTGGGAATTTCTCAACCAATTCGTTGCGAGATATAATCCATAAACACCAACAGCGCTCATAAATATCCTGACAGGAAGTAAATCCCATCTGTAGAAGCTAAAGAGTTCTTTGTGGAGCAATACTGAAAGAATCAGCAGTATGTATAGAGAGCGTTTGAAATCAACGAATATTGCTACTAGGGATAATGCGAATATTAGTATGGCAAGAGCAAGTTCTGTGTTCATATTATTCTGATTTTAGTATCTCATTATATACTGCCAAAGTCTTCTTTGCTGCATTAGTCCAAGTATAGTCTGCTAAAAATTCCCCAGGCGCATTAGGTCGATTTTTACTCAGCTCGATTTCCACAGCATTTGAGATAGATGCCACATCTTGGGGCTCGCAGTAGGTAACTAAATCTCCCAAACATTCATGCGCCGGTATTCCTGCAGCCACAGCATTGGTTCCACAAAACAGCGCTTCGATGCTGGTGAGTCCTGTTGACTCAAACCAGCTTGCAGAAACGCAAACCTTCGCGTGCTTAAACATCACAGGCATCTTGATATATGGAACATACCCTACAAATTTCACCCAAGGATATTTTCTGAGGGCTGCCCTAAAGCGCAACACATATTCCAAATGATTCTTTGAACTTTGTGTCCCAACAAAAAGCAGATCTGCATTTGTTTTGCCTAATTCCCGCAGTTTTGCAACTGCCTCGATAATACTTAGTTGATTTTTTCTAGGCTCAATTCTCCCTACACATATAATATAATCCTCACTCAAAGCATGTTCTCTTTGTACTTCATTGAAAAATGTTTCATCATAATCCCCCTGTATAAACTGCTCCCCTACACCATTGGGAACTTTACTCCATTTCAGTTTTACACCATAAGTTTCCTCTAGATCCTTTGCCTCAAAATTCGTTTGAACTAAAACATAATCTGCAAGGTTCAGCGTTTTGGTGTGCATATTCTTTAATCCCATGAACATGCTAAGCAAAGTAGGAAACCTCTTTAAAGGATCTGTTAAAGCTCGGTTTATGTTTTTAAGGGTATCCCTTTGATGTTGATCACTTAGGAGAATCTTCGCAATCCTTCGAATTCCAAAAACATAATTGTCGTCAAATTTTTTCACTTCTTCTATTGAATGATGAATTGGCGAAAGAACTAACGGCTTACCAAGCTTTTTTGCCTTTTTTGCATATAAGTAGGTTTCCGGAGTCCAATCTAGTTGAAATACGTGTATTATGTCGTATCTGGAGTAATCTGCATCAAGCTCAAAGCTTAAATCCACGTCCACACCAAGTTTTTTTAGCTCAGCAGCAGTGTTCATTATTTGAACTTTATCTCCACCACCTATTTCCATTAACCTTAATCTACCTTGCAACAATACTTTCATTTTGAATTTTTCTCCAAAATCTTTTGGTAAAGAGATTCGTAGGCACTGATAAACTTGCTCATGCTGTAGCGATCTTGCACCCAAGGTACATTCTCAACGGCCTGCCTTTTGTATTCATCCAGATTAGAAGATACTTGCAACATTTCTCGCCGCAAATCCTGAGCATCTCCTGTCCTAAAACTTTGGACACGTCCTTCACTTACTTCCATCAATACAGGTAGTCTGGAACAAATCACAGGTAATCCCATGGCCATCGACTCAAGCAAGGTAAGACCAAATCCCTCGGCTAATGTTGGCGACAAGAAAATATCTAAACCGCAGTAAATTTTAACAAGGTCCTCATCTCTGAATATGCCTGTGAATCTCATTTTACCTGCTATATCGAGATTTTGACTCAAGTTTTGTAACTCGTTTTGTAAGTGCCCACCACCAGCGAGTACTAAAAACCCCGACTTCGTCTGCAAATAAGAGTGAAATGCATGCAATGCAATAGAGATGCCCTTTTCTTCGGTTAACCTAGATACAACACCAAACAATACAGCCTCTTGAGGTATCTGATATTCATCCCTAAACTGCTTGCGGAGTTTTAGTCTAGTGGCATCGTCAAGAGAAAATCTTTCAAAATCTATTGCATTGGGTATCACTATCAAGGAAGACTCTGGAATACCCTCTTGAACTTTAACTGCACGACCTACCTTGGTAAGTGCGATCTCGTTAATAGAAAATACTCGGTGTATTAATGCATAAAAAAGTTGTGTAGGTATTTTTTTTATAAGAGGCACTTTCCATTGTGAAATAGGAGTGTGTATATGCGTTACAACTCTTACGCCAGAAAGCAACCTACTGGCTAAGACAGAATTCACGCTAGCCTTTAACTCGTGTCCATGTATCAAACTAATATTATGCTTGCGAATATACTTTGTAAGATTAAATATATAGATGGGATCAATATCAAAGCGAATTCTGGTTTCAGTGACTATAGCTCCAGCATTTCTATACCAATCCGCAATCAATCCTGTGTTACACCAAACATGTACAGCATGACCCCGTTTCACCAAGCCAAATACTAAGTCACGCACATGTCTTTCCATTCCGCCTGGGTTTCCTGAATTTAGTGTAAATAGAATCTTCATATTACTATTATAGCCGTTGTCTACAGACTCTGCTTAATGTAACCAAGCATTTGTTGAACTTTTCCATCCCAATTGTTATCTTTTGCTACAAGCTGCCTTCTTTTTATTAAATCCGGACTATCTTCGGACAAGGCTCGCTTAATGTTTTCTGAAAATTCATTGTAAGACTTGGAAATGTAACAAACATCTCTAAAAGGATAATATGCTGGCAGATCAGTGACTATTACAGGTAAACCAGCAGCCAAAGAATCATGAAATTTAACTGGAAAACAACCTCCGATTGTATAATCATTAAGCACATAAGGTATCAAATCAACATCAAATCCTGCGTAATAGTATTTTTTTTGTTTGTATGGCCGAACACCTAAATAGTAAATGTTACTTATGCCATCAAGCCCAAAATCCGATAGAGTGCCTTCTTTATCCTTTAATGCTAAAGATCCAATGAGAACAAAAGAGTAGTTTGGATGATCAAGGGCGGCTTTTTTTATCAAATCTGCATTAAATTTGTATGTATCTATGGCACCTACATAGCCAATACGTGGCCTAGGAATATCCTTTAGGTCATGCGGGAGTTGATCTTTGAACTGTTTTGCGTTATGGAATTCTTCGTAATCCCCAACATTCGGAGTAAAGTAAGTGTTTTGATTACATTTCTTCAGGCGCTCTACCAGACCAGGTGCAGAAGCAAACACGATACTGGCTCTTGTAGCCAAATGCTTTTCTACCTCTACGGTTTCATTGTTTGATGTTACTGTTCTGTGAAAACTACGCTGTTCAGGAAAAGCGGAGTAATTATCAACACAGTCATAAACTAGTATGTCGTAAGTAAGTTCATCAAGATAACTTTTGAGTTCCGCTAGTTGAACATGATAAACCCATAAAATCGTGCGCCGATTCGGCTGAAAGAATTTGCGTGCTAACCTATTGATTCTCCCTATATGCCATTTGGAGGTTATTTTATTATGTGGAATCGTGTTCAAAGGAGAGTAGATCACTGCTCCAGAGACGTCTTTTTTATACTGAAGAAAAAAACGCGAAATATCCCACAACCCACGTTTAATCTGGCTCAAAAATACATTCCCTATGTTTAGTGGAGGATCTACAAACAAGACCGAATTACCTAACTTTGCCATCCTACTCATGACATGACGTTTGTTGGTCCAGTTGGGAAAATCCCACAACTGATTGGACAAACAAATGATATTGAATTTTTCGTTAGTTGCACCAAGATCCAACATAAGCTTCCTTTCCAATAAGCGAGTACATGGGCGAAAAATAGGTAGTATTGAGCAATAACTTATCCAAATTCTTTTTAATCCTAGGAATTTTATCATTTTTTGTACTTAAATATATTTTGGGATTATCCACGAATTTTTCTGCAAAGTTCTCTGTACCTGTTAGAACAGCAAGAGCTAAGGAATCTGTGTCCTGAGTATATTGCTGAATGTAACAACTGTAGCTGATTTGCGGTAGGTTTTTGTTACCTACAAAGTCATTAAGTCCCCTTGCCGAAACATATTTAGTATAGTTACCAGAAAGACTTACTGATTCTTCTACACCTAAGGTCGCTTTGAGCTGGGATGCATGTAGCATTTTTATCTTAGACTGCACTACAAATTCGTATTGAAGTACAAAAGAAAATAAGCAGTAAATAACGAGCATAAATATGTTACTGCGCACTAACAAGTCGTTTACCTGAATACAAGACGCTATCAATAATACAAATGGAACCCAAGCAGAAACAAGATACCTCTCGTAAAAATCCGGAGCCAAAAACAATATCAAAACACTAGAACCCCCAAGAAGAGCAAGAAGTTGCAATACTGTATTACCACTAAGACGGTATCCAACCGATTTGAGCGTATAAAGCGTGACTACAAAGAAATAAGCAATAAATATAGCGTATGAAATCTTAAAAACGCTGTTGTCAAATATGCTCAAATTTGTTTTAAAGTTCGACTTGGCATACAAACCCTCTACATACAAAACGTTTCCTACAGGAAAAATATCGAACTTAAACACTATAAGTGCGAACGCAATAACCAGAGATGTTATAAACAAAATTTTGTAATGAAGAGAAAGACGGCTGGTTTCAGACAAAAGTCCCCTTTTTATGAGTTTTGTACATAACAAAGGATAACTAAACGCTACAAAATAAACTGGTGTAAAAATAAGCATCCAAATTTTATCAGTAAAGAAACTTGGCAGCATTGTGTCAGTCTGACCGGCTTTAGGCCAAAATAGATAGACACCCAGCATTACCAAAAATACCAAAATGTGCCCAACCAACCAGCGATAAACAAATATGGATGTTTTTAAATGCTTAAAATTCTTCCAAATCAAAAACACATAACCTACAAACAAAGTAAGCGCGAATTCCCGAATCAGGAATGAACAACAAGAGAAAAAAAGCCCCAAAAAAAGATGTTGCTGCTTAAGATCCTTTGCGTACTGTACCAAGTAAAACACCGCAAGTAGGTAAAAAAACATATAATAAGTTTCTGTCATAAAACTCATTGAGGAAGTGTAGAGAATGGGATTGAACAAAAACACAAAAGTTAGCACAGTACTAACTCCTGACGAAATATCCAACTTCTTAGCTATTCTATACAAAACAACTCCCGACATAGCGTGAAGTACAATAGATAACAACCTCAAAGTATCAAAACTCAACCCAAAAAACTGAGTCCACAGGTAACCTAATAAGCCTTGCAAAATAAAGGAGGGGTCGATTAATGAAGAAAGCGCCCAAATATTCTTCTGGAATGCCTCAATTTGCCTTACAAAAATCCAATCATCGTTTACCAAAAAGTTTCCTGCAGGGGCAATGAGAACTACTGAGAGCAGATAGATTAACGTAGGCATGCAGACTAAAAAGAATCCTGTAGTTAATTTCTTGTTAATGGAAGACATTTTTCGCACGCCTGCTTCAACCAACCAAATTTAACCAACACCCTTCTAAAATTAAAAGCCATTTCAGAATCCTTTAGAGACCAAAGCCACGACGTATCTACAAAACCTTTATCATACGCTGCGTGCCAAATTCCATCAAAAAAAGCAAGTCCTGCAAGTTGTATACTCACTGAAAAGCCAAACAACAGAAAAAACAGCTTTTTGGTTTTTTCAAAATATTCCGATGAAAAATATGGAATGAGTAACAATACAAGAAACGGTAGAATGTCAGAAGACATCCTATACCCAAAAGAATAGCCACCATACCAATGTTTCCATTTGCTCATAACTAAAGTGTAAACCAAGACAATACAACCAAAGACAATATGATCTAATTGAAAATCTATCTTCGTTGATCTTTCCCTTAAAAACTTTATAGCAAGAACAAATCCCAAAATGGCGAATAGCAATACGGGCGAGTATGTTAGGATGCCTTTGCTTGGCGAAAACCAAATGCCCAAAAAACTTTCTGGAAACCTACCCAACCAACCACTAGAAGCTTGGGTAAAGTATCCCTGATTTGTGATGCTTCGATAAAATACCTGTGTGTACCAGAAAAAGAAACCAGTCGGCAAAAAGTAACCCAACAAGTAACTTAGCAGACTTATCAACACCCTAGAATCTCGGAACAAATACACTAAGAGTAAAACCGTAAGAAAACACGCCGGAATCAAGGCGGTTGGTCTAGTAATCAAAGAAAAACCCAAAAACATTCCCATAAGGAATATGTAACTTAACTTCTTGTTTCTCTTAAATTGATAAAAACTGATTAAACCTAAAACAAAGAAAATATGTAACACTCCGTGCTGCCATAACGCCTGAGAAAGCATTGCGAAGTTTACTGTGGCAAAAGAATATACACCCCAAAGGTAGACAGAATTTTTGACAGATTGCGCAAAATAAACCTTTACTAAGTGAAAAAACAATACCCCAGCAAAGGACATAAGCGCAGCTGAACTCACATGCATCAATAACGCTAAATTATGCAGGGTTGGCGCTACACCAAGAATAACGGGGATAAAGTAAAAAGGTAATGCCAAAATCCCAGCAATAATCGGAAAAGCAGAAGCGTAGTGAGTCTCAGTGTCCACATAGTATCTAACAAAAGACTTATCTAAACCACTCGCTATGTTTGGAGTTTTAGTTATTTTTTTCAGATAAAAAGGTACTAAGCCTTTGTTGAATTGCTTGTCATCAGGATGAGGATAGGATTTAATCATTTGCGAGTAGTATGTATCCAAATACAGCGTCTTTTCTTGAATTATAGCGTAGGGAAGATACATAGCTGGGATTACGTCTTCTGATTGTATGGGTAATGAATTTATCTTTAAGTTGTTGAGAAAAAACCAAGAAAAGAAAAAAGCTGAAAAAGAGAAAATGAATAGGCTTGCGTATAGTTTTTTCATAAGTCTAGATTAAGTATGGCTCCACTTGTTAAACTTTGCAAAATAAAATTTCTGTTTACAAGACCAAGCTGAATCAGATCGTTTATTGTCCTTGATAAGTTGCTAGCAACGCTCGGCACATCATCAATGTTAAACTCGGCGGGGATTTGAAATGAGTAAGAATGTAGCACTGTACCCCCGTCCAACTTAGACGTTAGTATTGTCTCATTTTCAACATTGCGCACAAAGTAGCTTTCTAAGACAGAATCATTACTTACAAAGCGAATGCTAGAAATCTTTTGCCAAATTACACCGTTTAACCGAAACATCAAATCATTAGAGTTGTACTCGGAAAGATCTACTCCCACTCGATATGTGAGCATAGTGTTTTGTTTCCTTTGCGAAAGGTTTTTGTCGCATCCAGGGAAACTTAACACGTTAACTCTAGGTAAGTTACTCAAAAAGTCCCCCGAGTATTTATCTATATAGTAGGGTTTTATGTTTAGACTATGTGGCGGAATTGATATTCTACAATCGTAAGTTACCTCGATTAATATCTTGGAACGATCTACTGTATCTGGAACACTCAAATAGATCAGATTACTTGCTTCATTTCTTGTTAAAAGCGCCTTGCGAACAAGTTTGTTAGAAAGCGCATATTGAACCAAAGTATCTGTCTCCTTTGGATCAACAATAAGATAATTTGCAGATTCAACAAATTTACTTATATCCAAATTACGAATTTTTTTGTAACCAGGGTAATAAATCAAATAATCATTAACAAATAGTGGTATATTCCCTTTGATTTTTAATGGGGAAAATAGGCTGTCATCTTCAAGCTCAAGCTCATGAGGTAACAATAATACAGAGCTCTCTGATGGAAACAACGGCATCAACTTAACCGTGCTCTTTAAACGCTGATAATAAGTGGATAAACCATATAGTGCAACTAAAATACAAAATAACAAAATGAAATGTCTTTTAAAACCACTGGTGTAATTTAGTGTTTTAAGTTCTATACGTGCCCGACTACTAAGCAAAGTAAACACGAGGAACATCAACAGTAGAAAAAAGAGTA
>CAYNBT010000001.1:105241-201461 GCA_964396025.1 uncultured Candidatus Saccharibacteria bacterium
GCTCACTAAGCAAAAGTAGTAGGATAATCAAGAACATTAGCATAACCAATAATTGATACGCATATTTCTCTAAAGGCAGTTCCAAAAGCTTTTCTACGTATTGCTGAGAGACTCCGCTAGGCAATCGTTTATCTACATAATCCAAACGCTCTAGATCTAGTTCATAACGAGCATCAAGATACATAGTTAATTTATTTTTATACATGTCATTAACAAGATAAGACTCTGGGATTAGTACAAGATTCTTGTGCAGATATTTTTCTTCATAAATGTAGATATCTTTATCCATGTAAGGGTCATGAAAAAGTAGGTGCTTGTTCGAATTTGGAGCAATTACGTTATCGCTATCGCAACTAAAATAATCATCGAGTTTAAATGGCACATCACATATAAAGAATATGTTTGAATGGGCTACAGTAAGATCAGGATTAGGCATTGATGCGAATAGTAGACTAAATCGATCTGCAATTATTGTCTTTTTTAAGGCGGCATTCTCGTCTACAGTTTGAGTTTTTAGGAAAGGAAGCCTTGTATCATATCCAATATTATAAAAATAGGACAGGTAATAGGAATATTTACCCTGTGCTTGTACGATAGAATCCAGCGCGAAAAACCCACCTAGATAAACAAAAATAAGCAAAATTAAAATATACAGATTAGTCTTCATAAATCAGTGTGTGCCTGCAAATCATTACAACTACAGACATAAAAAATAAACCTGCTAAAAACTCACCAAGCATTGAAATACCCAAAAGGTAGCTCAGTAAAGCAGTTGTAAGTAAAATTAGTGCCAGAAAATTTATATAAGCAGTCTCAAACAAGATTAGCGAAACACCAAACACGGATATTAGGGTAAATAACACAAAACCAATCATAAGTTTAGGCTGATAATGCAACAGAAGTATCAATAGCAAAGAAGACAAAGCCACATAAAAGGCTGGGACGCTGCGCGTATCTAAATCGGTGTGGAAATGAACAAGCTTGACGCAAAGAGGCATCATCAATACTAGTATGTAAAACAAAGATAAAATTAAATTAAGATCCATAATTATTCAGGTACAGCGAATACGTGGGCAGAGGAATTTACAAAAATCGGATCACCAAAAACGTTTCCAAAATATTGTAATACATCTAGCGGTGATTTGATATTGGCATTAAGATCAGAAATATCATTTATGGCCTGAGGAGTTAAATCGTTAATATAAACAACGAGATATGCAACATCTAGCTTTTTTAACGACTCTATACCATCTGGTGTAACAAGATCAGCTGAAAACTTGTTTGAAGAAAAACCGGAATCACTATCTACAAAATCCACAGGATTTACAAGCGCTTTTTGCAAGAATACACTCCAAAAAATAGAACCGTAATCAGCAACGGGATAAACAACGTACTTATCGTTTGCTGATGGTGCCTTTTGAAGCCAGTTGATTTCAGCCGGTAACTTGGTGACATCAACAACAGGAATCTTTATAGAAAACATTACATATGAAAATATCAGAATAAGGCCTAACAATAGTATTCTCATAGGTCTTGAATTTAATTTATCAAGTAAATCCTGAATAAGATAACCATTGATTATCAAAAGAAGCAGAAAAATTGGTGCGGCAACTCTTACTAGCGTTCTAAACACAGGAAATACATAAAATATTAGGTATGTCGGCATATAAAAAGTAAAACCTGCGACTGTGAATGAGGGCGGCATTGCAAACAAGAACAATAACGCGATAAGACAGTACAAATTTAAAAGCAATAATCTGTTTGTTTGAATTCCACCAAAAATCAAACTTAGTTTAGTTTTGTTGAATACAAGTAATGCTGCTACAAAAAGACCACCCAACAAAAAATGCCATCCCATAAAACTACCTGCGGCCTCTTCTTCTGTGTAATCGTCGGCAAGATAGTAGTTTGTTGATTCAAGCCTAGCATAGAGAGCTTTAGATAATCCGCCAAAATAAGTGGACTCTTTTGGAGGAATAAAAAAATACCAAGGGCGGGTGCTTAAATTATAAAAGTTTTCAATAGGCCTATATGTTTTCTCTGTGGAGTTCTTAACATACATAACTTCTGAGGTATCCCTGTCTGAAAAAATGGGTAATGATTCTGAGATGATATTCCAAAACAGCATTGTCCCTAACAAAAGCAAAGGAATTATAAGTAAGACGTTACTCAAAGCACTTTTCTTGATCTTCTCCTTAAGCGAGCCGTATTCAGAGAATGGCGCTAGTGTATACCAAAAAACACAGATAAGTAACGAAAAATATGCATTGTAGGCACTAAACGAAAAAAAGAAAAGCAGTAGACCCGACATAAGAATAGGACGTGTTTTTCTTACTAAGAGAAAAACTGTTAATGGGTAGAAGAAAAGTTGATAAATACTAGGTGTGAACGATATCAAGCGGTACAAAGTGTAAATGTTTATAGTATTGATAATCGCAAGCGTTAACACTAAACCTTTATGCCTAAAGAAACTGTTAAAGAGAATGTATGAAAATCCGAATAATAATCCTCCGTAGAATAGAGCCAAAAGATTAAATGCCAACACCGGAGCAAATAATTTGAAGAATACATACAAAATGATATTGTTTATCAGATCAACCTCAAAAATACCAAGAGTTGTGTTTATAAATGGAAAGTGTTGCACTCCATAATGTATCTGGCGGGCGTAAACAAACAAGATTGCCATATCATTGAAGCTGTATATTACTTTGTTGAGCAGAAAATCAAATATCATACATTACTTGCTATCTTGCTTGCCTATACCTAAGAATACTCCTATAAAGAGTAACACATACCAGCCCTGTACTTAGTAAACAAAGGGTAAAAAACGAAATGATCAAAAATAGATAGAAGTATGCTTGTGGTAAAAAGAAAAATACAAAGTTTTGGGAACCATTAGTTACAAAGTTTTCATTAGAAGTCCACTTGTTTCCATAACCAAGGTGTTTAGATTGAGTTAAACCACCCACGGCATCTTTAAAAAGGTATTTGACATCACCAAGATCAAAAAAGTCTACACACTTATTCCCTGCTGCTTCAGCTTCGCAATCCAGTGAATCAACTTGGTATATTTCCCAATGTTTGCTGTATGAAAGATTGAGAATCAGTTCTCTACTATCATTTAAGCTTGTTAAATCGCGAATATCCGTACTAAAACCAATTTTGGTAGGATTGATAAAATAGCTTTCCCTCACATCACCCGATACGATACTTGCACTAGGGTTCACCTCATATATATCAAAAGTGTTATTTGTAAAAACTATTTTACCTATCTGCTCAAGTTTTGCTGGAATATGCTCGTAGCAATCGGAAGCACACACAATATCACGACGAATTAGTACATATCTAACAGGTAGGTTCTTCAAAGCACTCAAATCTTCTGAGTTCAACGCGCTAACGATGTATTCATACGTGTCACGATACAACCCCGTTGTTGACATAGAAGTATGTAAAAAGGGTACAATTGAAAGCTTTGGCAACATATCTTGACCAATGTGTATCTGATTGGAATCATAATAGAATTGACCATAATACAACGGGGGCAAAGACAAAACGTAGCTAAAACCTTGAGTTGAATTTAGGAACTTACTCACCTCAATATAATCCTTGGGTACATCTACAATACGATCAATGAAACCTTTTGAAAGATTTTGTCCACGCAAGGCAACTCCATTGAACATTGTAAAAGACTGAATTCCTACCAGTGCGACTACGAAAAGAAAGAACATCTTGGGCTTAAGAGCATAGGATACATATAGCATCAGGAGACTTACTGAAAATACAACGCACAACCCAAAACGAGCGTCAGCACTTCTAAATACCCTAAATGGAGGTATCTTGTCGTATAGATACAAAAACACATTACCCAAGGGAGGTTGGGCTCCTTTGGCAAAAAAGATTGATATTACAATTGCAAGAACTAGTACAGGCAAAAACCTCTGCACGGTAAATCCCTTAGATACAGCAATTTCCCTTCGTTTCCTCAACATGGATATCGCAGCAACAGCAAGTACTGAATATAAAGTTCCTATTGAAAGCAAATACGGTACTGAAAAAAAGTAGCTGCCAAATGAGTATAAAGTACGTGGCGTCCATTCGGTATAGATCGCCCATGAAAAATACATAAGAGCCTGATACAGCATCCCCCCCTGTTGATTAGAAAAAGTAGGAGAAGTAAATGGGTTTTCATAACCTTGTAAATTCACAAAACCAAAATACATGTTATAAATCACAAAAGATGCCAAGGGCAGATACATGGATATCAAAGCGACAACGCTAAATACGTTCACAAGGCGTATCTGCTTTAGATTAAAAGTAAAATATAAAAATATTAACGTAAGGAGAATAAAAATGTTGGCAGCAAATAACCAAAACGCAAATGAACTCAGAAACAGTAAAAGCGCCAACACAATGATTGTAATATAGTCTCGCTTACCTAAAAACACGCGCAAAATAAGTCCTAATGTTGCTGGGAGCAAACCATAGGTGAACGTTAGACCAACATTGTACACACCACCATGCCAGAGCGTGAAAGTATATGGATTAAGCGTATACCAAAGTGTAACTCCAGTAAGCTTCAAAATATCTCCATGGGACAACTCGCGTGAAAAAAACATCTTGAATAATAGTAAGAAACCTATATAGGAAAATATAAACGTAAAAAATAAGGAGCTAAAAAATATAACGACTTCCGAGAACAATACCCCAAAACCCAGCTTATACAGAATTAGGAAAGAAACGGCATCCCAAAACTGGACTATGAATTGCCACGCATTATTGGCACCCATACTTTCTATCCTGCGAATAAAAAAAGCATTCAAGGCAGTCTCATAAAAACTAAAACGAAGAAAGTGATCACCTATGAATAAAAAACTATCATTAGGTAGATCTCTAAAAGCAAAGTAAATAATCCAAATTGAAACAGCAAGAAAAAAAGGTATTGGAGCCAGATATATTAGACGACTATTTCTGTGTAACATAACTTCGGCATCTCCTGAAAACAACATACATGCACAACATAACTATGTAAGAAGAGGTTATCATGGCAGCAACATAGAAGTATAGCTGCGGCTTAAAATACAAAACAAATTTGCCATCAATATACCTATCACTTGCGTAACCGTCAGAAAATATCTCCCAGGAGCTGCCAAAGCCTGTATCAGATACATTAAGCATGGGCAAACTCTTCACAAAAAGATATTTGATATCCAGTAAAAACGAGCTTTGCTGGGGGGTTTCTGCAGGATAAAGATGCCAGTTTGGAGAAAAATTCTGATTCAATCCAATGGTACTTAGAGAGTTGCTCTTTACATCAATCCATATCTTGGATGGATTTAGCACTGTGTAAGATATGTTTGCGTCTTCTGAAGAGATAAGCGAGGTATCCCAAGGAAGCTCGTAAAAACCAAATGTATCATTGGCAAACAATAATCTTGCATGTTTTATAGCAAAATCCCGAATATGCAGATCAGGTTCGATACTAGCAACATCCTTTCGAATCAAAATGTATTTAATAGGATATTTCTTTATAGCTGATGGATCTCTGGAACGCAAAGCACTAGAGATCCCCTTATAGGAGGATTGGCTAAGTGAGGAATACATATTCAAGTGTACAAAAGGTAACTTCGATATTTTGGGAATCAAATCTTGCCCTAAATGGCTATTGGAAGAACTGATATTGTAAAGACCAAATTCCGTAAGTGGGCTTGGCAGAATGTAACCAAATGCACGGTTTGAATCATTTAAGTAACTAAGTAACTCCAAATAATCATCAGAAATGCTAATGATACGATCCGAGGCTGTGGCAGTATTCTCTCCCGCAATCACTTTTCCAGAAAAAAATAAATACCCATGAACTAAACATAATATAAGCATAAAGCCCAGAAACAGTTTTTTTGCATATGCTTTATGCACTAATAACAGCAACAGGCATAAACTAAGGACTATTCCAAATCCAAACTTATTGTCAGGGGATCGAAAAATTCTAAACACAATGATCCTGTCTATTAGAAATTTAAATATTTCTCCGAATGGCGCCTGAGGACCTTTTACTAGAAACAAAAGAACAACAAACACAACAAGCAAAACAATGTAATATTTTCTATAGATGTCTTTGGGTTTATAAAACAAAATCGTGGGATAAATTAAAATTGTAGGTAGTAAATATACAAAGCTCTTAAAGTAATTATGAAAGGTGTAGATGTTCCGCGGCTCCCAATATGTATAGATTCCCCAAGAGAACCATAAAAAAACCGGGTAAAGCAATCCTCCAGACAAGATACCATACGTATCTCCTCCACTAGCATTTACAGTAGGTGCGCCATTGAAGAACATTTCATAAGGTATAAGCGTTAACAAAGGTGTAAGTGGAACAAACAAAAGGAAAAGTTGCATTAATCTAGTTAAGAACTTTATAGTAGAAAATCTCGTCATTAATAAAAAAAGCGTGAAATAGATGCATGCAAAGATTCCAAACACCGCAAAGAGATAAAAACCAAATGACATTAAAAATAAACTTATCGCTGCAAGTATTTTGGTCTCCAAAGAAGTAATGTCAAAAAGACTTTTATGTAACAAATACAAGGTAAGAGGAGCTAAAGCATAACAAACAAGAAGAGACAATGAAAAGCTGTTACCGTGCCAGTATACAATTGTATAGGAGTTAAAACTATAAAAGAACGAGATTAGAAAGTGGGATAGATTGAGACTACGGTACTGAAACAAATCCTTGGCTATCAGGGAAAATCCCATGTAAGGCAACAGCGTTATGAGCAACAATTTCAGAAGCAAAAGTACACCTTGCGCCTGTATCAAATTCATGCCAAGAAAATAAACAAAATTGTAGTATAGGATGTCAAAGAAATTAACTATGACTTGTGTCGTATTTACAATGCCAAAACTCTCAAAGACACGAGTGTTTAACGAGCTTAAAGCTTCTTCCCTAGTCATCAACATGAGTTCGTCATGAAGAAAGTAGAACTCTGAACCGCCTAATCTATACAAAAGAGACATGCATAGCACTAAAGATATTAGTATGAGCAAAAGCTTATAATTCATATTTAGTTGGGCAGATGTTATCTATAAGAAGTAAATCCGGTTTTTCGTAAGTCCCTATACACTCGCCCCACACTATTGCGATAAATTTCCTTAGCAGGATTGTATCCATGCCTATATACCAGCTGGACAAAATAAACCAACTTAACCACAAATGTAGGCGTTAATATATATGCTACAGGAAACATAAAAATCAACAAGCTATATATTCCATAAAACTTTATAATATATCTAATCGTTTCTCTCGTAGGCCAACCCTTATACAAAAACATACCTAATTTTTGCGACATATAAAGCTTAAACGCAATCGGTAGATGTCGGATTGACCACTCTATAAACTTGGTGTTGTCAAAAATGTGATTCACGATAGTTACAGATTTAAGATGATCAACCAGATAAAACTTAAAAAACTCACCATACTTAAATCCAACATTCCTGATTAGTATCACTGAACCTATCTCACAATATAGAAATTTATCACTTAGAAGTAGAAGACCCAAAGTTATTTGAAAAAATATATTGTCTCTATAGTTCTGTTGCTTGATGGCATCAACAGGCAAACGTTTCTCAAGCACTATAGTAGAAAGAAAAGTTAGACGCTGCAGAGGTTGATACTCATCCTTGAGGTCAGAAATATTTTGATAAACCTTATCTTCTTCACTCCCCCCAAGAACTTCAAGACCATAAGGATCAAGCTGTTTGTGATTAAACACAGCGACAACAGGTTGATACTTGTTTAATGCAACTAGTATCTTTTCAATAGAGTCGCTCAAAACAGTGTCATCGTCGCACAAAAACCAAATATATCTTGTGTCCGCTAATTCATAAAGCTTGCATACGTTTCCACTATAACCTAAGTTTTCCTCATTCCTATGGAATTTAAGGTTTGGCATTTTAGCCATGTAACGTTTTACTAGCCGCTCAGTAGCACCATTATCAGGAGATTTATCATCAGATATTATAAGTTTAAAGTTGTTGTTTGTTTGCGTTGAAAACTGCTGAAGTATCTTCTCCAAGGTTTCTGGTCTGTTATATGTAGGTATACAAACTGTGAGCGAAACATCCTTAGTCATATTTTCTCGCCTCAATTAAGATTTGATACCCAAAGATTCCGGGAAAGATTTTTAGTAAAGGATCCAGTATCTCAAGACGTTTAAACTGGTTATACGCACAAATTTTCTCAACTTTATAGCCTGCACTTTCTACAAAGGTCTTGGCAGTTTTAAGTGTGTAGAATTTTAAGTGAGTCTTATCCAAAGTACCAAATTCGGTGTAATTCCATCGGCCAAACAATAAATTAAGGCGGTTTAGCAAAAATGCTACATTTGGTAAAGAAACAACTATCTTACCGTTTGGTTTCAGATAGGGCCTTAACTCGCTCAATAGATCTTTGGGATTGATTAGGTGTTCTAGTACATCCGCGAACAAAAACACATCATAATCCCTCGGCAATGCGGAAAGGTCGTAATTTTCACTGTTTAGGTTGATTTTGAATGTATGTCTATAACCACGAGTTCTTGCACGACCCAACATTTGTTGATTCACATCAATACCATCAACCACACATGATTTGGATTGAGAAAGATACTCTCCCATATTCCCATCCCAACATCCCACATCCAAACATACAGAGTTGTTTGGTACCTTGCTACACACAACTCTGTTTAGCGAAGCCGAGTAATTTCCAGATTCTAATTTGTTGTCAACACTCATGATTATTCCTTTACGCACTTTATAAAAAATACTTCTGCATAGTTTTTGAGAAAAGTTTCGCGCACTAGATAGTTTTCAAGCGAAATTAAATGCCTATATAAATATAATACCGGTGCAATTTTTGACAACGGTAAAAATTTGTTTAACCAGGCAAAAAGAAAAAAGAAGAGGTGTCCATCCCCAACCTCTACAATTTTAAAACCTGCATCTTTAAGCTGTTTTATTACTTCACTAATGTTTACAGGGTATTTATCGGGAATCACTCCATCTACAACAAGATCTTCCGGAAACTTGTTTTTAAGAATATCTGAGAATAATGCGAACATAAATCGGCCAAATTTGATAAAGGGGTTTCTTGACGATAAGTCGTTAAGAAAAAACTTCCCGTTTTTCTGAAGTTTTGCATAAATTTCCTTGAATATATCTTCATGATTTCGGGAGTGGTGGAGCACATGTAGCATGAACGCACCTTCTACAGATGAATTCTGCATTTGTGGAATTTTATTGTCGTTAATTTTAAAAAACGAGTATTCTGGATAGTTTTTCTTTGCTTTGTTCACAGCTGCTTCGGCAATATCAACCCCAGTTATGCTGTATTTAGCTCTGTCTCGATTTTCAAAAAATATATCCAGAGACGTTCCTGTACCACAACCATACTCTAAAATTGATTTTGAATCTTGCAACCAATCAAAACAATAAAACTGCTCTTTGTTTGCATAATCATAAAATATATCTTTCTCCACACTGGGCTTCTCTTTAAGGGAATTTTCATTAAAGAATAATTCCTGATCTTGTTGGATGTTTCTTTTAGGTAAGTTGAACATATCTAAATCTTTCTCAGTGTAACAACTAACTCCGTTGCACCGCCAACCCAGTAACACCAACAACGTTCGAAGAATACTGGACTTACATTAATCAATAAATTCAAGGCTAGCACAAAAGGACGTGCAAACAACGGGCACTGATTAGCATGAATGTACTGAGCATAAAAACCCGAGTTAGGATAAAGTCCCAAATACCTAATCTCCTTGTGTACAATCTCAAATTCCTTTGTTGTGTAAAAGTGTTGATAATCCGCCTTTTGAAAACAATCGAAGCTAAGGTACCCAAACGGGCGAACATGTGTTATGTCAGTAAACGCTCCCATGGAGGAAAAATGAGGTACGCGTAAATATAAAACACCTTTTGGTTTAAGAATGCGATGAAGTTCTTCAACCTTGTGTAGTGGATCATGTAAGTGCTCCAAGACATGATACATGTGAATTTCATCAGCATAATTGCTGTCGAATGGGTATGGAGTAACATCTAGGTTATGTACTACATCTACGAAACCCTCTATTGGAACTAAATCTACACCTATTGACTGAGGCAAACGTGTCTTACCACACCCTATGTTTAAAATCACTTTGTCTGTGGAACGCATATAGTAAAAAGTATAGCACTAAATTGTTTCATGCCTTACCTATATCGGTGTAAATATCTACAAATCGTTGTGCTCTATTATGATATGTGTGATCTGCAAGAACTCTGAGTCTGCCTGCTTCTGATATGGCGCGGCGTTCCTCAGGATGTTTCATGTAGTAATCTATCTTTTCACGCCATTCTTGAGGTGTTTTTGCCATCACTATCTCTTTTTCCTGTACAAAGTATTTACCGATACATTCTACATAATCACTAACTTCAAAGCCTCCACAGGCTGGGATTTTGAAGGTTCTTTCGTTGCAATCTTTGCCAAATTCTCTCTGATACTCTTCATGAATGTTTAGTGAAATTTTGGACGAACTATAAATTCTACGTTCATCATCTAGACCTAGGGTTGGTTTTTGAATATCTTTTACTACAGGCAGATTGAAGTATTTTCCAAAGCGAGACACCCATCCCATAAGTCTATCGTAACTAGTCCAATCTTGTCCTAAGAGCATTACTTTATATTTTTCCCGTAACGGGAAAACATGGTTTTTTATGAATGCTCTTTTTTCTGGCAGAAACGTACCCAAAAAAGAAATATCACAGTCAAACTTGTTAGAAAAATCATAATAATGTTTTGTTTTATCCGCCGCTAATGGGATTGTGTAGTATGGATAGCCTGTGGCTTCTTGAAATCCTTCCATTCTGGGATCCCCCTGCTCTGATACCGTATAGTACACGTCACCAAAATTCCCTGATGTTATCAGGTCAACATATTCTGCATTCGTTTTTAATCCTGGGGTTTCATTAAGGCGTAATGAGCTAAAAGGAGAAGTCCAAAAAGGTGTGTTTACAAATATCTTGGTGCCATTTTGCTTCATTTTTTTCACGCCATCAAAATTCAAGAATTTCAAAACATAACTGTTCATGCTAGTAAAAAAAATGTGCGGAGCAAACTCCTCCACTACCGAGATCTGCGAATCGTTTGCTGTAAGAAACCTAAAGTTATGCCCGAGAGCTAAGAAAGCATTCTTGTAACCCTCAATGATAGTACGATTTGCATAAACAGTATTTAAATGTGGGACATAATACAAAATATTCATTGAGTGGCGTCTAGAGGTATACCCAAGTAAGAGCAAATATCGGTACAGATGTTCTGATAGTCAAAGCTCTTAGCATATTTAAGAGCGTTGTTTCTATATAACGCATTAACATCTCCCCGCATCAAGTACTCAAGTTTGGTTGCAATATCAAGCGGGTCCTCTGTAATGATCAAACCACATTTACTTTCTTCAATCTCACGTGCGTTCCAAGGTATATCCGTAAGTAACACAGGCACGCCGCAGCCCAAGTATGTTTTAACTTTTCCAGGATCCGCATAATACGACCACGTATCAAGTTCTTTCATATAAGGTGCAATGGCGACGCTTGAATTGGCCACCTCAACTTCCAAGTCCTTGTTCTCTTTGATTTTACCTAAAAACTCACATCTAGAAGAAAATGAGGATTTTGCTGCGAGTGCTTCGAGGTCTTTTCTGAAACTACCATCCCCGATTATTTTGAATTTTAGATTCGGAACCTTTTTTACTAACTCGGGAAGAGCTTGAAGAATAAGCTGCACCCCCTGCTTTGGAATCAAATGTCCCATAAAAACCAGGGTGTTCTTTTCACAACTTTCGTAGGGTATAACTTTGATTCTACTCAACCACATGCCGTAAGGTACTACCCTATGTTTCTTGTAATCAGTATCCTTAACACCCAAAAACTCCTTACGGGCTTCCTTCATTCTAGGAGATAGATCCCACATCTCATCTACGCGTGTGTAGCTACTTGTGTTAATAAATTCATATATCTTGTGTTTGAGTTTTGAAGAAAACCTTTGCGTCGGTACAAAATCCACTGCCCAAAATACGGTTTTGCTTACCAAACCAAGAGCTCTAGCCACATTACCAAACAAAGAGCATAAGCCATCCATACCTATCAAACAATCCCACTTACGCCCCGAGGTGATTATCCAAGATAACGTGTAAAAAAACTCTTTAAGATATAGGAGAGGTTCGGGCAGCATCTTAAAATCCACGCTGCGATGCTCTTTGTATAGTGCTCCATTTTTATACCAATTATAATAACTACACCTGTCTTTGGCATCGGAAAAGCTGTGCATGATATGCAAAACTTCGCATTTGGTGTGTTTGTTCAAGAAAATCACCAAATCATCATCCATCTGTGGCAAGTATTTGTGGGAAACTATTAGAAGCTTCGAGTTACTCTGCATGATTTTTCTGAAACCAAGAATATGTAGACGCCAAACCAGCTTCCAGTGATATTTTAGGCTTCCAACCAAGTGCAAACAGTTTGGTAACATCCACTAATTTACGAGGTGTTCCATCAGGTTTGGAAGGATCTGTAAGGATTTTACCCTTAAAACCCACAATTTTAGCTACTAGCTTAGCAAGATCAATTATTGGAATGTCCTCACCAACGCCGATGTTTATAATCTCAGGGCTATTGTATTCTTCCATTAAAAAGAGTACCGCATCAGCCAAATCATCCACATGCAAGAATTCTCTTTTTGGAGAGCCTGTTCCCCATATTGTCACAGAATCTAAATTGTCTTTTTTTGCCTCGTGAAACTTCCTAATAAAGGCCGGCAAAACATGAGAGCTCTTTAAATCAAAATTGTCATTAATACCATAGAGGTTTGTAGGCATTACACTAATGAAATCAGAACCATACTGCTTGTTATAAGATTGGCACATTTTAATTCCAGCAATTTTTGCAACAGCGTAGGCGTCATTGGTAGGTTCAAGAGGACCAGTAAGTAGATATTCTTCCTTCAATGGCTGTGGGGCCATCTTAGGGTATATGCAAGTGGATCCCAAAAATAGGAGTTTCTTGACCCCTGTTAGATGTGAATTATGGATGATATTGTTCTGAATTTTGAGGTTTTGATAAATAAATTCGGCGGGAAAATCATTATTGGCAACAATTCCACCAACCTTTGCTGCAGCTAAAAACACGTAATCTGGTCTTTCGGTCTCAAAAAAGCTCTGTACTGAGGTATCATCCATTAAATCCAATTCTTCCTTAGTTCTCAAAACCAAGTGTTTGTAACCCTGAGATTGCAACAATCTCGTGATAGCGGAACCAACCAATCCCTTGTGACCTGCAACATAGATTTTAGAATCTTTCTTCATTACTTCCTCCATTTTTTTCTGCAAGTAAATCTGCTTTACACATAAGTTGAACAAGATCAGAAAAAGTTGTTTTTGGTGTCCATTTAAGAATTTTTTTTGCTTTTGAAGGATCACCAAGCAGAAGATCCACCTCGGCCGGACGTAAATATCTTGGATCTATTTTGATAATTTCTTTGCCTGTTGACGTATCAATCCCCACCTCTTTTTCACCTTTACCTTTCCACTCAAGTTTAAAACCCAGGCATTTACAAGATTCCTCTACAAAATCTCTAACAGAATGTGTTTCCCCTGTAGCTATTACGTAATCTTCTGGTTTCTTCTGCTGTAACATGAGCCACATAGCTTCTACATAGTCTTTCGCATATCCCCAATCTCTTTTTGCGTCAAGATTACCTAGATAAAGTTCTTTATCTAAACCTAACCGTATTCGTGCAAGTCCTCTAGTGATTTTTCTTGTTACAAAGGTTTTACCCCTGCGAGGTGATTCGTGATTAAAAAGTATACCTGAGCAAGCAAACATGTTGTAGCTCTCTCTATAGTTCACTGTTATCCAATGCCCAAAGACCTTTGAAACCCCGTAAGGGCTTCTAGGATGAAAAGGAGTAGTTTCCTTCTGTGGCGTCTCATAGACCTTACCGTACATCTCACTACTTGATGCCTGATAAAATCTTATCTCGGGCTTATAGCGTCTTATGGCCTCAAGAATTCTTAATGCTCCAAGCGCTACCGTATTCGCAGTGTATTCTGGAAGTTCAAAACTTACTTTCACATGGCTTTGGGCAGCTAAATTGTAAATTTCATCAGGGGAAATTTCATCTAGCAAATAGTTGAGCACACTCGTATCGGTTACATCACCATAATGCAAATGTAACTTTGGGTTTTTATTGTGAGGATCCTCGTAAATGTGTTCGATTCTTTGGGTATTGAAATTGCTCGCTCTTCTAATCACACCGTGAACTTCATAGCCTTTTTCGAGCAATAGCTCGGCCAAATAGGAACCATCTTGACCGGTTATGCCGGTCACAAGAGCTTTTTTCATTTAGTGGAACTCCCAAAATATAATACTTTTCTTAAGAACTTGAACAGGGTAATTGTAACCCATGGGTCAACTAGTTGCATTAAGTATGTGGCAAAATAGGCAAATTTGTCTAATATGCTCATCTTATATCCATGAGAGTTGGAATATTTTTTTCTGATCTGTAAGGTTAGACTTAGCATTCGCGACATTTTCTCTAAAGTATTGGATTTTTCGTGTTCTCTGTATCTGATTACAATCTCCTGCAGATTAGCAAACTTGAAATACTGTCCTATTCTAAAAGACATATCAAGATCTTCTGCAGGGGGGAACGACTCGTCGAACAACCCAACCTTATCAAAACACTCTTTTCTTACAATTGCTGCAGGTTGAGCTACAGGAGAGAACCTAAAGATATTCTTTCTCAGAACGGCATCATCTGCAGCATAGGTTCTTATATCAAGATCGCCATTCAAGTTAAATGATTGCAAATAACCGCCACAAATACCTACATCAGGATGCTCTTCCATAAATGCAACTTGGTGTGAAATCCTCTCAGGATAGGAAATGTCATCTGCATCCTGCCAAACAATGTACTTGCCTTTACATAAAGAGATTCCTCTGTTTCTAGTTCTTGCGATATATTGATTTTCTTCGTTTGTGTACAAAGTAATGCGAGAATCACTTAGAGCAAGCTTTTGCGCTACGTCGTGAGTACTATCGGTGGAGCCATCATCGATGATTAGTATTTCTAGATTGTTGTAAGTTTGCTGCTTAATGCTGTTTACAGCCTCGGTTAAATACTCTTGAGCATTAAACGCTGGAATAATGACGGATACTAACGGACGTTCTTTCATTTCAGGCTTTCACCTGTATTTACTCTCATCTGAAGCTCTTTATCAAATGTCCACTTGCGCTTGTTTGAATCGTCATAATACTTTAAAAAATGCATTCTATAGAACACCGCTATAGTGTCATAAAGCATATCCCTTATTTGCTTGTCCAGAAACAGCGGTCTGTTTTTTTTGAATTTAGAATCTGACGTAAAATCCAACTCTATCTGAATTGGTGCTTCATATATCCGAGTGTAACCAAGTCTTTGTGCCACTGCCAAAAGCTCAATGTCAAAAGCAAAGGCTTTGACCACAAGCCTTGGTAACACGCGTTCTAAAACTTCTCTCCTGTATGCTTTGAGGCCAGCTTGAGTGTCTTTTATCTTTAAACGAAAAAGTAAAAAAACCAGCAATTGATACCCAAAACTATAGAGACGCCTCATCATAGAATATTTTACCTTTGACGCTGGGTGTCTTTTACTACCAACCATGATATCTGCTTTATACCAAATCATATGCTCAAGAAGCATAGATATGCCGTTAGCATCAATCTCCATACCAGAATCTATGAAAAGTATAGGATCACCTTTTGCCCTAGCCATGCCATACCTAACCGCGTAACCTTTACCTCTGTTTCTTTTGTAACCAACTACAGTAACTTCTTTATCTTTTATTTCTGAAGCCTTCTCAAAGGTTTTATCTAAGAAACCATCTACAACTACAATGATTTCAAAGTACCAACGTGTACTCCTCATAATTTCAAGAATATTTTTTACATCAATCTTGATCGTAGATTCTTTTTTATATGCCGGTATTATTACTGTAACGAACATGCACCTTATAGTATAGCAGAAGACCTGCGAGCATCAATGTTGAACTAAGAATGTTAACATTTATTACTTGAGTCAAGTTTCTATGAAATCCGTGAATCAATATCCACTGAAGCAAAATCATAGGCAACATAATCAAAAAAACTTTGGTTTTGTTTATTGCAAGAAAATACAGAATAAAAAAATTTATTAAAACGTATAAAGAAACAAATATAGCAAAATTGGGTAGAAATGTGCTGGCAGCTATAAATTTATCACCAAACATCACAGATACAATTAAGTCAGGAAAAAAATAAAAGAGAGTTGTTCCACAGATTAGAAGAAACACTTGTAAAAGCAGAAATTGTTTAAAACGAGCGGTATAGTCTACACCTTTAGCGTGCAAGGACGCAATTTGAGGGAACATCACAACACCTACTGCACCAGCACCAAAAAGCAAAACTTTACCAATGGTAACTACGCCAGAATACAGACCTGCATCAACCGGGGTAAAAAAGTGTTTAACTAAAATGATGTCTATATTGTTAAGTAACATCAAACAGGCATTTACAACAAATACCGGGGCACTAAAAACAAACACTTTCTTTACATAACCACCTAATTCTATTTTTAGGGAATCGTATTGAAAATTCTTTCTTAACAAGAAATAACCAAAGCTGTAGTTTATTAATGTAGAAGCTATTATCCCAAAAAACACGCCGGACACACCAAAACCTAAATAAGCAAAATAAATAGGAATTATCAATCTGAGGGAGTTTCCCGTAACGAGAAATATAGCGAAACCTTTGTAACGTTGCAATCCTTGAAGATAAGCTTGAGGTACAGTTCCCAACAAAGAAAGTGCAACATACAAACTAAACGCAAATAGGGCTTGCCCAGTATCAATTCTCAAGTAGTTAGCTAAACTAGACATCCCTACGATCAGTAACGTAAATAATAAAACACCAATACCAAGAAAAATTTTCGAGAAAGAACTAAAGAGTGCTCTTAAAAGGTGTCGCTCAGCCTCGTTATTCATATCAGAAACGAGCTTGATTAATGAAGTTAAGAAAACGTTATTTGAAAAACCAACAATGTAGAAAACAGAAAGTAATGATGTAAATACACCGAATTCTTCAACAGTTAAATATCTTCCTAGAAATATTTGCAACAAATAACTTAGGAAGCTAGCTATAAACAAACCAACAGATACCACGATAGTTCCCGAAAGAACATTTGTTACAAAGGATTTAAGGTTACCTAGAGACTGCGTAAACATTGTATGAAGGCACTCCTCTAATCTTGATACTATCAAAATATTTTAACTTAAAACGAGTCTCTAAAGACGAGTAATCATCCCACACAGGATACACAAAGTAATTGGCAAGCTTAGCTTCTGGTGTAAGGTCTTCTATAACCGCCCAAGCACCAATTTCTCGAATAAATGGCCATAATTGTGTGTAGTATTTCTCAGGGAAGGCAATCACTAGATTAAGATGTTCCTCAGTGATTGTTGAAATTTCCTCTTCATTAGTAAAAGGAGTATATCTACCCGATTTAATCATTTGAACAAAGTAATCACTAATCTCTTGCTGACCAAATAGCCATTTCGACTCCAAAATACGCTGCCCTACTTTTAATCCACCAAAAACAGGATTAAAGTACGAAAAATAGTCAGTGTTGATAAAATACCCCAAGTAGAAAACCCAAATCAAGACTGAACCAGCAAGGAACTTTGTGATTAAATGTTTTCGTAAATGCAGGAGCATCTGTTCAAACACTGCTGCACAGGAAAAAAGAATAAACACAATTGTAGGCAACATATACCTATCAAGTTTTTTGGAACTGAGGGAAATCTCAATCAGATTTATCAGGGCAAAGGCTAACGCAAAGAGCACCAAATTCTTCTTGGCACCAGTTAAGGGATGTTTTCTCAAAACAAAATATCCTAATACGATACCAAGAAGTAAGATTGGAGATGATTTCAAAATAAAAACAACCGGATAAAACGCTAGCCCGGGATCCTCAAGCATTCTGCCAAAAAATATTTGCTCATGCCCTCTTTCCACACCAATCGTAAATATGCCTCTATAAATAGCGTTAAGAGCATCTAAGGGAATTACCCACATTGCAGGCCAAAATATTATGTACATACACACTACTGCACATAACCACCAACTAAAGGTTCTAAAGGAATCTAGAATGCTCTTCTTTATGTCTTTTGTTGAACTATATTTATCAAAAAAGAGCACTAACCCCACCAAAGGAAGCAAAGACAATGCAGAAGATTTTGTAAGTATAGCTAATGAAGAAAATAGAGCTGAAACAAATAAAAATCTTTTCTCCTTGTCTCTATTGAGACCATACACGAGCCAAGTAAATCCTGCCAACATAAATGTAGTCATTAACCCCTCCAAATGATAAACACGAGTTAGTGCAAGGTAGAAAGGCTCTAGAGAGAGCAGCAGAACAAAAATGGCAGCATATAATAATCCAAAAAGTCTTCGTAAGGGGTAGTAGATAAACATTATTGAAATTCCCATCACAAACACAACAAGCAATTTTTGTACAAAATCCATTTGAAAAATTGCAGCAATGTCATTGTCAGGGGGAGTTTTGCCAAGTACCAATTCGTAGTAGCCATTAAAGAGCTTGATAGCAAAAGTGCCTGTCCACATCAAAGGCACACCTGGATGATACTTCTGTAATGTTTTTTCAGGCTGCAGATAAAAAACACCGCTACTAAAATCGTAAGTACGTGATTTCCATTTCCATACATCTGTGTTGAAATTATCGTGCCCAAGATTAGGTAATCTTGAGAACACAAAGAACACCAACACGACTAAAAGTTCTGCAAGGATTTTACGGTTTTGAGTTAAGAATTTCATATACCTTTATGTTAGGTCCTTTACGCCTACTGTTATCGAAAGATACTCTTTCTGTTACTTTCTTTTCCACCAACCCTAAATACTCCTGTTCTTCGCGCTGTGAATAACTAATGATCGCATATTTAGCGTCTTTCAAATAGGGTAAAAGTTTTGAATATCTTGTTGAGTTATCGTCATAACGAAGTTTTGTAAATATCGGGTTCAAATCTCTGCTCTCATACAATATAAGGTCATTCGAAGAAGTGTTCTCTAAAAGCCAGTTATAGAGTTGAAGGCGTGTATCTGTACGAGCAAAGATCGCCGAACGCTCAAACGAAGAAAAAAGCGGTAACGCTAGTAACAAGACAAACAACAAAAATTGAGCTCTAACGTCACTAAGTCTTCTGGTCAAATGGTGATATGAATAGGTCGCAAATATAATCATATAAGGGTATGCAACCATATAATAATGGGACCTGTTTTTAGAAAAACCCGAGATGTAAAACACCAGGAACATAACAACCCCAAGGGCAAAGGCTGCAAACCATCGGTCTTTGAGCTGAACCAACCTTAACAAACCTGCAAGTAAGAAAAGTGCTGAAAGCAAGGAAAGTAGCATAACCACTATACCTAAGTCTTCTACAAACATTTGTGAAAACGTAGTTGCGAAGTTTCGCAATCTCGTAACAAAATCCACGCTTCCAACATTTGTGAATTGCCATAAGGCACCCTTTGGAGAATCAGTTCTAACAAAAGTATCGTAGTCAAAAAGTGCGAACGGTGTACCCAACAAAAATCCTGCAATACTAGCAAGACCTGAATAAACCAGGTTTTTAGCATTGAACAAGTACTGCTTAAGATCAAGTCTTTCTCTAAGCAGATAAGCAAAGAGAATTGGTATACAAACTAATCCACCATTGTACTTAGTGCTAGCTGCAAAACCAACAAACAGTCCAGCTAACAAATAATCAGATCTTTTGTTATGCACAAAGATACGAAACACGTAATACATAGAACATGCTACCCAGAAGGTCATAGGCACATCTATAAGTACGTAGTGCGACTGCCATACATGGAATGGTATGAGTGCAAAAAGCGCCGCTGCAAATAGAGCTGATCGTCTTGAAAAGAATAATTTTACTGTCATGTACACAGGCACTATTGTTGCAGAACCTATAAATACAGTAAGTACTCGCGAGATTAGATAAAAGATCAAATTGTCATCCCATACAATGGGCACAATGCTTGCAACTGCGTCCTTCAAACTAAACAATTCTAAAATCCCCCTAAACTTGATAAACAGAAGATAGAACATGTAGTTGAGATAGATAAAATGGTGAGGCCAATCAAAATGAGCAGGATTTAAATCAAAACGTAATGCCAAAGCAGATCTAACAACAGTAGGTTCATCAGGATGGAATATAAAAGGAAAACCGTGAAATATCCCGTAAAGCCTGATAATTAAAGCACCTATAAAAATAAATATTAATGTTTTATCTAGTTTCCTTAGCATAGATTCTCCAGTACTCCAACCCGTTTATATATACACTTGAACTTTCTCTAAACTTGTCTTCGCTTTCTAACACTTTATCTGGAAACACTTCATTGATAGCCAGCACAATCAGATCATAGCGCTTTGTACCATCGACTCGTATATCAAACACTTTTGAATTGGGATAGATTGATTCAATAGGTTTAGTATCTATAAAGCCAAGATTTGGTTTACCATATTTCGAAACCAAGTGATCTCGCAGTTCAACAACACCTATACCGAACGGTTTTTGTCCAATAACTCTGTTTGCATTAACAGAATTACCAAGTAGTGGCGTGGTGTATGTAAAGTAATATGGATACAAGCTAATCAAAGGCGCAACCAAGAAGATTATCGCGGAGAGATAAACCAAGATTTTTGATCGCAATCCAAAATGCATAACTCTTTGATAACCTAACATAGCCAGTAATGTTAGGTACGGAAACACTGGCAGCATGTAACGATCAAGTTTCTTTGAAGATATTGTCATGACAACTACGTATCCAATGTAGAAAACTGCTAGAAAAACCAACTGAGAGTCAATTGATTCAAGAACGTTGAATCTTCTCGCGCTTTTCAATTTGCCAGCAACATAGGCCAGCAGGCCAAATAATACAAAAGGCGATGCCTTGACAAAAATCACAATTGGGTAGAAAAACACCCCTGGGTCTTCTGTGTAATTACCAAAGAAAATTTGATTATGTCCATTTCTCAAACCTACCCTACTACCCTCGCTAAAGATTTCGGTCAAATAAAACCATGGACGTACCCACAATGCGGGAAAAAATGCAAACAAAGTTACACAAAAAAAGATACATATCACCAAAATACTCTTGAATAAAAATTTTCTGTCAGAAGATGCGGGTATGCTCATATAGATTATGTAGAAAAGGCCATACACGAGTGCCCCAATGCCAATGCTTTTTGTAAGAAATGTAAGTGCAAGCAATACCCCTGCACACAACACATACCATATCTTAGCGTTCACAATTCCTCGATGCAGGGTGATTAGAGCTAGAAATAAAAAGAGTGTAAATAATACATCCATATGAAAAAGTCTAGAATTACCGAGAAAGAAAGGTTCCAAACTTAACACGGAGGCAAATAAAAGCGCAAACTTGAGCCCCCAAGACAAACTTAGCACATACAAAATTGCTAAAGTAAGTGCCAACTGTGCAAAAACCAGACCAACTTTGGCCACATAATCAAAAATAAGAAAGTTGCCTATATTATAAAATTGGTCTGCGGGAGATATTTGTTTAACAAACTCTACTGTTGGCCCAGCAATCCACATCAAAGTAATTCCCGGATGGTAATGTTGATAAGTTTTCTCAAAATCACCTGACTTGATTCCGACTATAAATTGTTCAGACCTCTTGTGCCAATTTACACCGTCAGGATTTATGGTGTCTCCATATAAACCAGTTACACGTGTAGCAAGATAGCCTAAGCTAAACAAAACAAGTAGGAATATCCTTTTCTTAGAAAAATTTTTAATCAGATTTGGTACCAGCATAAAGCACTCCCCCGATCAAACTTACAACTAAACGCATTAAGTGATAGATAAGCGATCCGGTAAGAGCAACAGAAGATGTTACGCCTACAACTGACAGGAGCTGAATGTATAAAGCGTCCTGCACACCTAATCCATTTAAGGATGGTATAAAAAAGCTAGCTAAGGTTATAACAGGGAAAACAAAAAGGGCATGAAATAATGGCAGCGTATACCCCAATGCTAAAAATATAAAATATTGCGTTGAAACAGAGAGAAGCTGCACAATAAACGAAGTTAGAAGTGCCATGAGTACTACATTGTAGTTGTTTTTGTACTCCAAAAATGAGTCGTAAAGGGCACCGATTCTGGAAACTTTATTTCTTAACAGATACATTGCATAAAACCCACTAAAAGCCGCAATCCAAAATCCAAAGATCAAAAGAAAATAATATAAAACTACAAAGAACGGACTTTCCTTATACATTTGCGGTATGAAATCCCACCAAAAAGAATTTGTTTTGATAAAGCCAAGGTACGAAATCAACACCAAGGAAACCATACCAGTGAATCTTTCCATAAATGTTGCAGTAAACGCATGAGTTTTACTACCAATCTTGCCACCAAGTGCCACAATCTTGTAAACATCTCCACCGATGCTTGTTGGCATAAAATTATTGAAAAACGATCCCACAAAATAAAGCTTTGTAAGATAGCGCAAAGAAATTTGGGCAGATCCCTCAAATATCAATAAGTTCTTCCATCTCAAAGACGAAACTACATAATTCAAAATCAGAAAAATAAGGATAAAAGGTATATACGCCGGGTTCAGTTTAGAAACGCCCAGCAGAATTTGTTTTGAATCTATTGAACTGAATATGTAGTAAAACAGCCCACACGTAACAATTAAACGTACAACAAGTTTTTTGTACTTCATACTGTGCCCTTCATCAACCTGATTTTTTGAGTTATGTATCTAATGTGGGCACTGGTCACAAAATCTGCCGCATACAAACTAAGAAAGTACAGCATGCAGTACACAACAAAAACGAAGAATTTGATTAAAATGTTCTCAATGCCTCCAGAAAAGGCAATGACGAGGGATTGAATTAAAATCAAAACATGAGAGAGTCTAAAGAACTTTAGTTCCAGTTTTCGCGCAGAAGTTACGACCATAAAGACAAATGCAGACAAAGATCCCACACACATACCAAGTGCCATTGAAAATACGGATGTGAATGTGAGATTTGCTAGATAGTAAGTTATCAAAGTGATAGCAACCAAACCTACGTAACTAAGAATCATCTCTTTAATCATCTTTGCAGGCACAATAACGCTAGACTTGATAATGTTAATGAAGGAGTAAAAGACAAAAGCAAAAACCATAGGCAAAACCAAAGGCAGAGATTGATTGTACTTAGTACTCCCAACGGCAATCGCAACAATCTCAGGTACCCAGTATACTGCGGATGAAGCAGCCAAAACTATAAAAGCAAACACCTTATCAAAGTTACTTCTGAACAAGCGTTTGAATTCGCTTACATCTTTAGTGTACTGTTTAGATAATGCAGGCAAGTTCACATCGGTGACCGCATCAGAGATAGCCATGAGTTTTGTTGCATAAAATAATGCAAAACTAAAAATTCCCACAGTTGTAACATCGACGCTGCCCAGAACTAACTGACCTACACGTTGCCAAAGTGTAAATATCACCTTAACTAGGTAAATACCCAAACTGATAGACAAAAGTTCTTTTACTAAAACCTTCAATTCATTTCTGGAAGGAAACTGCATGTGCCCACGCAGTGGAAACAGGGCAATCCCTGCGAGCAAGACGGAGGCTAAAGAATTGAATACTAAAAGTGCCAAAAAGTATCCGTCAACGCGATAAAAATAAACAAGTGGTATATACAAACCAACGCTCACAACAGAAATTGCAGCCTGATAGACAAACAAATGTTTAAATCTCTGCATACCAGAGATTACGGAGTTTAGAATACTCTGTATTCCCTGAAAAAGGAGAACCACAGCATATAACCTAAGCGGAAGTATAAGTTCGGGCTGGGAATACTTGCTTAAGGCAATATAGGGGGCTAACAACAACAGCCCCACAGCGAGAGGGATAGTAACGCAGTATCTAATTAAAACTGATGTACAAAAAATCTTAAAGATTTCTTGTTCATCTTTAGCGGCCGAAATTTCACGAGTACTGCCTGAGGCAAGCCCCAAATGCTGCGATACTCCTACAATACTTCCAACCGCAGCCACAATACCTACCAAACCATATTCACTAACTGATAAGATACGTACTACAAAAATACCCTGAATAATTCCAAACCCCATGGCAATACCACGGGAAAGGAAACTTACGAGTTGCCATCTAATTAAGTCTTTCATTGAACTAGCACATTGCCCAAGTAAATACTTCGTGTCCTAATACGATTAGACATGCCAACAAAGTACCTGTATTCACCTGGATCAAGTCTTTGAGGAAGAGCTAGCTCTATATTCTCAATGTAATATCTGCCTTCTACCCAATCTTTTGGCTCCAAGATACCAAAGGATGGCAAATTCGCAACTTGATAAACTTCAGCGGTTTCCTCATTAACAAACGTCATAAAGAGAAAATAGTCATCCAGTGCGTCATCATTAATCTTTGTGTAGACTATTTGCGCCGGAGTATTCACACCACGGCTGAGCTCTTTAGGAAAATCGTATTCTACAATATTTAAGCCCTGAAACATTTCCATGGAAGTAGTTTTTGGATAAACAAAGCGCTCCTGCAAGGGCAGTAATTGGCTTTTATTATGTGGCCCAATATTTTTGAATACAAACAAGTTTCCGCAAGCCAAAGAAAGTTGATAATCTTCGCTCTTTATCATCCTTCCAACAACGTCGTTCACAAGAGCACGATCTATATCCAGTATTCTTAATACCTTCTGAGAAAAAACATCGACAATCACATAGTCCGCCTGATCATATAGCGCCGGGAAAATAGCATATGTTTCCCGCATCGAAAGATGTGCACCCAAGTAATCGGGACCACTTATAGATGCTTCGTCGGGCATAGTATCAACAATCTTCCTTGCACATTCCAAATCCTTATTTTCAAGAGGGGAGAGTTTAAGAACATCGCCAACTACTAAATCCTCTGAGCGTGAGATTGAAGGTTCGCTTTTTGCAAAGGCTACCAATGCAGGAATTCTTTTTTGCACAGCTTGAATAAACCACATGTATACGGGATTTTGATAGTGATATGAAGTACTCATACAGCTAATCAAAATGTATACAGATAAGAAAACTACCGTGTGTTGTGTTTTAAGTCTGAAATGCTTGTTTAAAGTCTTAGAAAGTCCGTATATACCATAGATAGAAGCAATAAATAAAACAGGAATTATCATAGAGATCCTATGGTTGTATATTTCGGAAGTACCGATACCATCTTGGGAGGTTGCATAGTTTATCAACAAATCCGGGAATGAAACTACAAACAATGGCAGATATGCCACAGGCATATAACCTAAAGGCTCTAGAGTCATAGTAAGATTCTCTAACTTGTCCCCACCAAAAAGCACATCAACTAACATGTTAGGATTTAAAAGCATGTTTCCGGCTATTTCTAAATAGGAATCGCCAAAAACCTCATATCTTGTTAAAAAGTAATTTGGTTTAACTACGTTGTTGGTAACAGAAGAATCGATACTTAGACTTTTGGCAAACTGCTCATAGCCTTCGATTCTATGGTGGGCATTTGCCGGAATGATAACAAAGAAGGCTATCATGAACCATATCGAACCAACTAAAATCATACTCAATCCAAGCTTCAATTTCTCTCTATACACAGCAACGAAAAAACCCAATACTACTGTATAAAGTGAAAGCTGTTCCTTTCCCATCATTGTTAACGTAAGAAATATCCAAAAGCAAACTAGGCGCCACTTGCTGTAATTCGCTTCAAAGTGCATTTTTTCAAGTAAGTAAAAAGCCGCGAGAAAAAAAGGTATAACGGCAGAAACTCCGTGAAAACCGGTCCAGGCTAAAATAAAACCTAAAGCTGGGTAAAATAAAAACGCTAAGCCAAAGAACATAGCCCCCAACTTACTTCCAAGTCGCTGTAAAGCAATAAGGTAGATAATGCTTGCTGAGGATAAAATCAACACAAGTTGCGAAATCACAAGCATCAAAGGGGACGGAAATATATAAAAAAGCGGGACAAACAACAATAGTATTGGATCGACGTGACTCATTGCCCAACGGGGGAGGTTAGTCCCAAAGTAATCAGTCAAATAAAGCATTTTTCCTTTGATAGCTGTATACCAAACCATTTGAGTCATGTTACCTAAGTCGAACTTGCCATAGTCAAAGTTGTTATATCTAAAAATATTAACTTTAAGCGTTATAAGTAGAATCAAAAGAGAAAACAGTAAAACAACAACAAAAGGGGTCAACCCAAGCAAAGCAGTAAGTCGAGAATTTTGATTTGATTTTACCTTGTCTATCAATGTATTAAGCATTTAATTCCAAAACTTAAAATATATTAGTGTTGTTAAAGCTGATAACCCATCGCGCCATGTTATCTTCTTCCCTTCTAGATGTGTTCTTCCGGCATAGCTGATTGGCACTTCGGTGATGGTTAATCCAGATTTTAGTATTTTAGCAGTTATTTCGGGTTCAAAATTAAATCTGTCAGACTTTATCTGTAGTTTTCTAATGAAGTCTCCGGGTATAAGCTTGTAGCAAGTTTCCATATCGGTTAGCTTAACTCCAAATAGGAGATTAGTGAATAAAGTAAGCAGTTTGTTACCAAAATAGTGCAAATTGGTCATATCTTTATAGTCACCTGAGAATCTTGATCCATACACTACGTCAGTTTCCCCATCGTAAATCTGTGCAATAAGCTTGTTATAGTCTTCAGGGTCATACTCCAAATCCGCATCCTGAACAATCACATAATCACCTGTTGTATGACCAAAACCTTCTCTCAGAGTGGCTCCCTTACCAGAATTGCAATCTTTAAATATTGCAATCAAATCATTATGTTCTTTTTTCAATTTTTGAATAATAGAAGCACTGCTATCAGTAGAGTAGTCATCTACCAATATCACTTCTTTTCCAATATCGCCAAGATTCACAGCGTACACACGTCGTACCAACGCCTCTAAAGTGGCTTCTTCATTAAAAACAGGGATCACTATGGATAACTTCTTCATCTTAATTAAGCTCATAACCATGAAATTTTAGCACTTTTGTCACAAAGTGTGCGCCATTTATTGATTGTGCGTATTCCCGTTCAAGAGAAAGATATGGATATTTACTTAGTTCAAATTCCATTGAAGTATTATGCTCATTTGTTACAACTACATATGTTGCATCAAATCCCTCTAAATCATCGTATGCAATATCCCCTGAATCAATCTTGGGATAGTAAATCGTACTACCGCAAACATTAGCCTTACCATAATTAACATTCCAATCAATTACGCTTGTTAAATCATTATGTACAACTACACCGCAACTATGTTCTTTTAGATAATTTCCTGCTAAAGAAACAACTAAATATATATCCTTATGGAGATGCACGGTGGCTAAGGACCATATTCCACATGAAAAAGCAGTCACAAGAAAGAAACTTCTAAATTTCTTGAAATATGCAGTGACAATAAGTAATAAATTGATAAATATCAGGATAGCAAAGATTTCTTTTTGCAACACTAAAAATTGAAGCCTGTATTTATACTGCCCAACAATATATATACCTAAAGTAATCAATCCAATAAACAGAAAGGCATTATCTTTCTTGTTTTGTGAAAAAAAGTTTTCTATACCCAACGCAAGTAAGACAATCAAAAAGGGTACTACAGCAATAAACAGCCTGGGAATTGCAGCAGGCCACATAAGGATTAATGCCAGCTCAAGTGATAGGAAGAACAACACAGCTAAGTGTTGTGTAAAAAACTGTTTGATAACATTTCTGCCATTAAGTATAAAGGGTGCTGCTACAATAAACCCATATATAAACAGTAACGATACTAAGTAAATCAATATTGTGTTGATATCGTAGACCCTACCGGACGGTTCTGCTAGATAGGAAGATTTAAGGGGGTTCCTAAGAAAAAAATACGGTCCTATTACAACTAAGAACCCAAGTACATATGTGCTCAACTGCCAAAAGGAATGGCGCAGTCTACGAAACAGATTCTTGATCCAAAGATCCTGGTGACTATCAACAACGATACCCAACAATATTGCGAAATATAAGAGATAGCCTTCAAAACGCGTAAGAACTGCAAGACCTGCAACTAAACCCAGTGTAAAAGTTTGTACTAAAGTGTTTTTCTTCTTGAAACGGTAAAATATGAGAAACTCCACCATCACAAGTAATGTGAAAAATGCATCGGCCATGATTCTAAGTGACCAGTACATGTATACCGGATTTAGGACAAAAAGCATCAAGGCTATATGCATATACCTCTTGCTATCCGAGAATTTTCTGACAAGTAATGCGTATGTTGCAACCGAAGCTGCCCCTATACCTAACATAACTATTCTGCCCCAAACAACTGGATCTATGCCTTGGGGCCAACCTGACAAAAGCAGCGAATACAGCGGAGGGCGTTTTTCATCGGAAGGGTAGCTAAATTCTCGCAAATACTTGGCGGCGCGAAGAATTCTGTATGAATCACCCCACTCAACAGCATTAATATTTAACAAAGCAATGTGAATAAATAAAAATACGCAAAACCAAAGCAGAAATGGATTATCAATTAGCTTTTGAAAGTATTTTTTCATATATTTGATTTATTTGGGCTGCCTTTGCATCCCAAGAGTAGCGTTGGGCAATCTTTTGAGTATCAACAAAGATGCTCGAGTCAACTACGTGCTTAATCTGTTCAGCTATCTTTTCGGGGGCTAGATCTTCTAAATAAACTAGACCTTCTATTACATCTTGCGCCTTAAATCCTGAAACCAGCGCAGGCACACCACAGGAAAGAACCTCCATCACAACCTTGGGAAAACCTTCAACTTTGGAAGGCAAAACAAAGATGTCTGCCGCCTGAATAGCAACCGGTATGGACGGGTAAGGCGTATATCCAATTTTTATAAAACGATCAGAAAGATTGAGTTCTCTTACGCGCTCGTTCAATCTCTCCATGTAAGCTTCGTCACCATCCCCCAATAATATTAATTTGTACTCGAGTGGTAAAAGTGCCAATGCCTCTATAAGTAAATGGATGTTCTTTCTTTCAACAAGCGCACCATAATTCAAAATCACTTTATCGTGCGGGATAAGTCCCAACTCTTTGCGTGTCTTATCTTGTTCGTCCGGTGTAATCTTTTTAAACAAGGCCGGATTAACTCCAGATTCAACAATATAACATTTTGCAGGATCTGTTTTGTAATATTTAATTGCGTCTGATCTTAGCTCTTCTCCCACAAAAATACATGCATCTGCAACGTCCGATGCGAGTTGGTTGGCAAAAATCTCAAGAGGCCAAGTAAGCATTCCAGATACAAACTTGGGCTGCTCTCCTTTTTCCTTCATTTTCTCCCAACGGCTTTTTGCAATGATATGAAAGTGCGCTACTAAGGGTATCTTCAGTTCAGAACATTTAGGTAAAAAGTATTTAAGTAATTTCCTATAAAAAAAGATCCATATACCAAAATGCCCATGCGCATGTATCACATCTGGTCTGTTACTCAAACGCCAATATAGATAGTAGATAAACATAGCAGGTGCGATAGTCAATGCAAGAGTTCCAGATATAGGCTCTCTAAAGAAAGTGCGGAGATTTACATTAGGAATACTTTCCGGCTTTCCACTGTTGGGCCAACTGCCACAGAACACTGTTATTTTGTGACCCAATCTGCTTTGTGCGGAAGTTACCTCAAATGGGTGAGGTACTAAACCCAACCATGGAGGAGGCCATTCGTAACTAATTCTTAGAATATTCATTCATAACCTCATTAAAAACTTGTTCGTATTTACTAATCATAACATCAAGCGTAAACAGTTGCTGAGCCTCTTGGCGACTATATGTTCCAAATTGTTTCCTAAGCTCAAAGCTCTGCTCTAAAAGGAGCATTTTGGTTTTTAGCTCCAAAAGATCTCCAGATTTCACTAGATATCCGTTTTTTTCACTTTCCACAGCATCAGAATTTCCGCCTTTGTCAGAAGCAATTACAGGTAAACCACAGAACATCGCCTCAACAATAGTCATAGGAAATCCTTCAACTCGAAGCGTAGGAAGAACAAATATGTCCATTTTGACCAATTCCCCCATAACCTGCGAGTATGGAATAGTACCGTGGAAATGTACTCTTGTCTCAATAGACAAAACATGCGCAAGCCTTTTTAGAGTCGCTAGTTCCGGACCAGCGCCAATGATATGAAGAAAAGCGTTCTTAAAACTGCCATCTGCAAAGGCTCGGAGAAGCACATGGACGCCTTTCGAAGAATCCAGTCTGCCCAAATAAACAAAATTCACTTTTTCAGAGGCAGAGGCAGAATAGTCTTTGGAAATAGCTGGAACTTTGACGCCGTTATGAATCACTACAATTTTGGAGGGACTCACAAAGGTTTCCTCAATAATACTTGTTTTGACATAGTTAGAAACCGCTACAAGTCTTGTAGATCCATGCACAAATTCGCGTTGGGTAAAAAAGAAAGCATAAAAGACATGTGGTAAATCTAACATCAATCTCAAAAATTCTTTTATCCCTGAAAAACTTTCCCATCGAGATTGAAATTCTCCCACTTTACTTCCGTGCAATATAGAAACTATCGGGACTCCAAGCTTTTCCTTGACTTTAAAGAGTCCCAATGCACCGGAACTCTGACTCAGTATCAGATCAAACTTTTCACTTGCTGTACGGCTAATGTAAGCTTCAATGGATTTTTGATTCCAGGTTTTTGAAAAAAGGGAGAATAAAAGATTGAAACCTCTTACTACACAAGGCACGAACACATACTCAACGTTATTTTCATGATATGAGGTAACGGTAAGATTGCGTTGAGGCGAGAAAACTACGATTTTGTGTCCTCTCAGGGCTAATCCTTCACACAAAAGCTTATTCTGAGTTTCAAACCCTCCATAACTCTTATGCAATGTAGTGTTTTTGATAAAGACAGCAATATTCACATATACATTGTATCAAGAAAGGAGTAATTCTTGGAGTTGCTTAACGTTAGTATCAAGATGAAACATCTCTGAGGCTTTTTTAAATGCATGTTTGACCAAGCTTTCTCGTACAACATGATTATGCAACAAATTCTCAATCTGATCCGCAAGGGCATGCGAATCTTTTTGTGGAATGACGATACCTGTTACATTGTGCTCAACTAGGTCTGTTATACTACCTGCGGATGTAGCAATTATGGGGATTTTGGCTAAAGCTGCCTCTATTACAACAGTCGGAACGCCATCCATATCTCCTTCATTTGTTTCAATACTTGGAAACACAAAAATGTCTGCAATTTTATAGTAATCAACCACTTGATCGAACGGAGTTCCCTTACCTTCACCATGAATAAAAACATTATCAGACAGTCCAAGCTCGTGTATTTGATCTTGTAATTCTTTGTACAGGGGCCCAGGGCCAACTATTTCTACCTGATGGTCTACGCCCCTACTCTTAAGTATCTTTGATGCTTCAATAACATATTTAATGCCTTTCTTCTCCACCAAACGTGTTCCACCCATAAATATTACAGGTCTTTGGGGTTTCACTAATCTCGAATCCCCCGCGAATATTTTCTCGTGATCAATACCGTGATAAATCAGTTTAACCTTTGGCTTTAACTCAAGAGGAATTTGATCCACAACTGTTTGCCAGGTTCTTTTGTTACATATTGCTATGAACTTTGCATACTGTGCTTTTGTAGCAATAAGCGAATTATCAACTATGGCATCCTTAGCATGCGCAGAAATACTAAATGGAATATGCAAAACATGCGCAGCAACCATAGCAATTGTTGAGAAACTTGACAAAAAATGTACATGAATATGATCCGGCTTATACTCACTGAAAATCTTTGCATAGGCAACTCCTTTTAGCATGTAAAAAATTCGTGCCTTATGAAATCGACCAACAATGCTGGAATGATCTTCGTGTGCATTCTGAGCCCTAAGATTTAAGAACAGTGGTTCCTTGTCCGAACCAGATATCAACTTAAAAAGCTCGATTATTCTGCGTGGGCTAAAGAGAAGATATTTGACAAAGGCGCTTATCGCAATACGCGCAGTAAGTCTTTGATATACAACAGCACGCCTTGCTAGTTCGGACATTGTACCGCTGGCAGGAGATAACGAGAGGATTCTGATATCCATTTGATCAAGTTCAAGGAGTTTAGTGATCTCACGCTCAATAAAGGTCTCAGTTAGACGTGGGAATTCTGGAACAAAGTACAAAACTTTTTTCTTGCGTAAAGTAGGTTGCTTATTTTCCATTTTTTTCATCATTCAATATTGCGTAAGGCCCGCTTTTACTTATGTGTTCACTACCATTGGTTTTTTTACCAATCGCAAAATAGGTAGCACCCGCATCCTCTATCTCTCTTTGATTAAGAATATTACGCCCATCAAAAACCATTTTTCCCGCCAGGTTTTTAATGATTGAAGCATTCAAATTTCTAAATTCATCCCATGGGGTAAGAACACATAAAGCATCTACATCCTTAACAGCATCTGAAATATCGGTCGCATAATGTATCTGCCCATCTCCAAGCATCTTGCGAGCATTCTCCATAGCAGCGGGATCATATACGCGTAATGTTGCTCCCCTACCTCTCAACAATCTAACAAGTGCTACAGCAACTGAATCTCTTGTATCATCTGTGTTTTCCTTAAATGCCAAACCCAAGCATGCGAAAGTTTTACCCGAAAGGTTTTCCCCCATAGCATGAACGATTTTGCGCAAAAAGAAATGCTTCTGGATATCATTAACCTCCATGACACCACGTAAAAGCTTAAAGTCATATGCCTGATCTGTGGATGTTTTGTAAAGTGCAGCAACATCTTTTGGAAAACAACTACCGCCGTAACCAATAGATGCGTTCAAAAACTTGGGTCCAATTCTTTTATCAAGCCCCATGCCCTTTGCGACGGTTGTGACATCGGCACCAGCACGCTCGCATATTTGGGCAATCTCATTTATGAAAGATATTTTTGTAGCCAAAAAAGCGTTAGAGGCATACTTAATCATTTCAGCTGAGCGCAAATCACATTCTACTAAGGGAGCATCCAGATGCGCATAAAGTCTTTTCATGATATCCATCGCCTTTTTAGATTCTGCTCCAACAACTGTCCTATCCGGATTACGCATATCTTCAATGGAATATCCCTCTTTTAAAAATTCGGGATTTGAGGCTACATCAAATTCAACGGAAGTGTCTAGAAGATTCTCTTTAACTATTTTTTTTACGTACTCGTTAGTACCCACAGGAACAGTACTTTTTGTCACAATCACTTTGTAGGAGGTTAGGTTTCTGCCAATGTCTTGTGCTACTTTGGTTACCGCAGTAAGATCTGCGGCACCTGTATCACCCTGAGGTGTTCCAACACATATAAACACTATTTCCGCATCTGACATCGCTTCTTTTAAGTTTGTGGTAAATTTTAAGCGACCTTCGCTGATATTTTTTAGCACTACTGGAGCAAGATCGGGCTCATAGATAGGCATGATACCCTTTTTAATCTTTTCTACTTTAGCTGTATCAATGTCGAGTCCAACGACATCATTACCCCAATCCGCAAATATTGCTGAACCAACTAAACCTACATATCCTGTGCCAATAACACAAAGTTTCATAGGACTCCTTATTGCACGCAATCAGTACAACCACGTGCGTTAAATAATTTACACACAATAACAAAAAGTAGCAAAAGACTGCATATTAGTTTTTATTGTATTTTCCTCTGAGATCATTAAGTTTGACTTTTACAACATCTAAGAAATTATCAATCGAAGCTCTAATAGGAGGAACACGATTAGTCTTTACATATGTCCAAGAAACGGGAATCTCTTTGGTTTTAAAACCCAACCTTTTGGCAATCACCAACACTTCTACGTCAAAAGCACTTACACGAGGACGTTTCGTTTCTGGTGTATTGTCGCCAAAAAGAATCATCCTTGAAAAGATTTCTGCGCAAGCATTTTGTGTAAACAGTTTAAAACCACATTGAGTGTCGTTTATCTTGGGTAACACCAATAATCTAACCAAGAAATTAAATCCCCTTCCCATAATATGACGAATCAACGGCTCATTTTTTCTTAAAGCCCCTACTCCTTCGCGGGAGGCTATCACAACATCATAATCATGCTCTTGCACCCATGTAAGAAGGCGCTTAAGTTCCTCGATGGGGGTTGCCATATCCGCATCGGCCATAAGTATATATTTTCCCCGAGAACTCAACATGCCTGTTCTAACTGCTACACCTTTTCCTTTGTGTGGATTCTTTATCAAGTGGATTTCTGGATGATATATTGCGTAATTCTCCACGATCTCAGCAGTTTTATCGGCACTGCCATCATCTACAACTATTATTTCATAAGCAACCGGCGTAACTTTATCTGATGACGAATCCCGTATGCTGAAAGAATTCATAAAATTTACTATCTGAGTGAGTGAGGCAGTGATACCTGATTCTTCATTGTAGGCAGGTATAACTACACTAATGTCTGGGAGTTCGTCTTGAATTAATGAATCTAATTTTTCCATATAATTTTGCTATAAACTGTAAAGTTCCAAATTAAACCTATGACCACTCCTATCATAAACGCAACATTCGCAACGAGAATTGTATCAGAGAAGCGTGCCGTTGCAAGATTTACAAGAAAGCTTCTAAAAGCGATGGGCACATAGGATAGCACAATATAGGCAAGTAGTTTTTTTAAAGTCTGGGCATTTCCTTGAATCTTCCTGTCACTAAATGACCAATAGTTGTTAAGTGTGTATGTTGTCAACATAGCTAAAAATCCCGAGACCGCACTCGACATGCTTGAAGCAAATATCAAGTATCTAAGTAAGTTAAATAAACTGATATCCGTGAACATTCCAATAAATCCCACGATACAGAATTTAAAAAAGCTCTTGCTTTCATTATATCTCAACATAAGAACCACTTTGATAGAATCTTGCAGATTGTTTCTTTCCATCTTTGAATCACCGCGATCCCGCAAACCAAAAGTTATGGGTATTTCAGTAATCTTGGCTCCAATCTTGTACATTTTAAATAGTAAATCAATCTTATAAGCAAAACCGCTAGATCTTACTGTAGTCAAATCAATCTTATCCAAGAAGCCTTTTACGCGAGAAGCTTTGTAACCCGATGTAAAGTCATTTATTGTATAAATACCTAGCACAACCTTAGAAAACAAACTGCCTCCCCAGCTCAACAACTTTCTGTGCAGCGACCAATGCTTTGGAATAGATCCTCCGGAGATAAATCTTGATCCAATAACATAATCACTGCCCTTTTCTAACTCTGCAACGAAACGTCTTATATCTTGCGGGTCGTGTTGAAAATCAGCATCCATTTCGATCAAAACATCTGGTGAAAGATTACTTAGGGCGTAACTAAAACCATACATGTATGCAGCTCCTAAGCCTGCTTTCTTTTGCTCCGTTAAAAGCTGAAGAAATGGATACTTAGCAGATAATTCGGAAACGAGCTTTCCTGTACCATCTGGAGAATTACCATCCACAATTAAAGCAACAAATTGATGCTGAGGTAATCGAGAAAACTCAGTAGCAAGCACGGGCGCTAGCTTACTTACATTCTCGAACTCATTGTAAGTAGGAATAACAATTACTATCTTCATGTATGAGAATTATATAATTAAAGGTTCAAAACACCTAGTAACAGCAAAAAAACGAACGAACCGAACAAGATGTATTCAAGAGCCACAAGTCTGTTAAGCCTACCCTCAAGGCGATGATGTATTATCCCCCATAACATGTAAAAGGTGCTACCAACACCTGCGAGTATTGTTTGTAAGACAGGCATGTTTTGAAAACGGAACATCAATAAAAGATATACAAACATCCCACAGATTAAAACCAAATAATGTATCAGATGCTTGTACTCACTCTGATTGTAATCGTGTTTCATAATACCTTTCCTGGATTAACTACAAACAACAAACTCATTAGTACCACTATCAAATAGAAAATGTGAGCAAGAGTATGCCCTGTGAATTTTGGTATGGAATGTCTTTTTGTATACCAAATATCTAGTGCAAGTAATATCAATACAAATGAAACAAAAAGTACCGCTAGATATTTTGATACAACTGCTATATCTACTATCACATCGTTGAGCCCCTGAAGCTTGTATTTGTTGTATCTAGCTTCGGCAGCAGAATCAGCAGCTGAAGCAAGCTCATACTTAGAGAGCAATGCTTCTTCATCCTGCAAAGTTGCTATTAATGAAGGGTTTCTGGGCCTTCCAAACATTTGTACAACTAAAGTTGTTTCATAACCCTCTAGTACACCGTTCACAACCGCAAAGCCAATCTCATCGTAGTTTGCGTTGAGCAGATTATCTCTATGTGTGGGAGATTTGTACCAAGCATCAACCACGGCTCGAGAATCATGGAAATTTTTGGCAAGATTCTCACCCGCGTAAGTGTAATCATAATTTTCATCAAGTATAAATCCCCAAGGTTCAGTCCCATCGGGAGCGATGTGTGCCCAATAGTTGTTAAGGAACATGTGTGCGGCCTTCTTTTCTGCGGCATTTGTAAGTGATGGATTTAACCTCAAACGTGATAAACCGTGTTCCGCGCGAATACTGTTTGTCTCTTGAAGTAGTTCTTTTACAGCAATACTTGATGTAAAGCCCAAAACTCCAGGGGAAACCTTAACGGACATGGTAGCTAAGAACGAAAATAAAACCAGAAAAAGGCTGTACATAAGAAATGCTTTAGGTTGCAAAAGTACAGCTCTACTTCTTTTTACAGGATCTGGTACAAAATGGTGTTTAATTTTCCTAGGCATTGAAATTAATTATACTGGTCCTGAGAATTTTCGAAAGAGGTTGGCACTAGACTATACGTTTGATTATGTATAATTTATGCATGCTAACAATTAATGACATTGCCGAGAGAGGCACAAGCTGGATTCACAAAGATTTAGAATTGCGACAAAGTCCCATACACGGTTATGGACTATTCGCATCAAAAGAAATACCTGTAAACACATTGGTAGCGGTGTTTGGTGGAAAGGTTTACACAGCAGAGGAAATCTCTAACCTACCAGACGATTCTTTTGTTAAAGACGTAGCAACGCAACTAAACAATGATTTTTTCTTAGGTCCACTTAATGAGAACGATGTTGAACGAGGCTTCTTTATCAATCATAGATGTGAACCAAACGCTAGAATAAAAAACTCCATATTTCTTGTCACTATAAAGAGTTTAGTACCTGATGAAGAACTAACATTCGACTATGCACATTCCCATAACAAACAGATAAATATGCAATGCAGTTGTGGGGCAAAGAGTTGTAGAAAAATAATAAGAAATGATGATTATCTTAATCCAGAATACGCAAGTAAAAACATGGAGTATTTTGTAGAATGGCTAAGAGAACTAGTAGTGAAGCAACAGCCTTTACTGTAAAAAAATAGACTGCACCTCATGTTTTTCATGTAGTTGCAGTCTTTTTCTTGGCGCTTGTACAAAACAAGACACACCTCCTAGTCTAAGTAGGCAAATGCCCTGTTAGCAAGGAATGGAACCGACGCCAACGCAAGAAGTAGCAAAAGCAAATACCCATAAAAACCTAACGGCAGGGGTGTCCGATTCTCAACAAAGGCCCGTATGAAAAATACGACAAAGATCTGCCCTACTTCAAAAACGGAGCCAATAGAAGCCCACATACCTATTGTCGCACTACCTCCTAGTAGTCCAAAAAATGAAACGCTAAGCAAATAAAACCCAATCCAGTAAAAGAGTCCGGACAAAAATGCATTCAACATTATTGCCCCATAGTTTAGTTTAGCGATATCTCCATGATCGACTAAACGAAGTACATGATTCTCTCCACTGCCCCAGCGATAACCCGAGAATGCCACCGAGGCAAATCCGCAAAGGGCTATCGCAATCAGCATCCAACGCGACATTACAGCAAGCTCACCTAATGCAACTTTCATCACTAACCTCCTTGAGTTATGTTTTCCAAATGTTAACATACATACCCACTGTATTCAAACTATAGGGCCTTGACACAGTTATGCTACAATATTTGCATGCAGAACAAAGAGCGTAGTTTCTTTACAAAATTCGGACCACATCTAATCTTTGACGGTTATGGAGCAAACCCTAATCTTCTAAACAACATGGAGCTGTGTTTTGACGCGCTAAACATGCTTGCAAAACTTGCTGGAATGCGAAAAATGATGGAACCAATAGTTATTAAATCTGAAGGAAATCTCACTCTGGGCGGAAAGGATCCTGGGGGTTTCTCTGGATTTGTAATAATTCAGGAATCACATATAAGCCTTCATACGTTTGTGAAAAGAAAATTTATTACCGTAGACCTATATTCCTGCAAGGAATTTGATCCCGAAAGCGCAATCAACTATCTAAAGGAAGCTTTCGAAGTAAAAGAAGCGGATATTGTTAAACTGGACAGAGGCCTTAAATATCCAACTGAGAACCTCATTTAGCCAAACAAAAACAATCTCTTTTTCAATCTAACAGATGCAGATCTGCGAAAATTCCAACATCAGCTAAAAAGCTTGCTTAAAGAATGTTTTTTTCGCGTTTTCCAGTCGCCTTTGTGATAAGCATAACTTGATAGTAACGGCAGAACAGATGTTGCTTCAGCAAATACCATTTGCTCAAACGAATTTGACACTTTACCCCAAGACATTGCTTCCTTAAGTGTAGAGCTAGAACAGGCACCATCACGAGAATCTGCAACAGTAATTTGTATTGCATATTTATGCATTGGAACCTCTTTACCTAGCAATTCCGCACAAACTACGGTATCCTGCACAAAATTCTTAGGTACACCGCCACCAATCATTAGTAAGCCAGTTTCCTCAACAGACATTTTGATATGTGTAAGTTCTCTAAAATCCTTAACAGAATCAATGGAAACATGAGACAAGGGGCGAGCATACTGATGCTTAACTAAACCAAATCCAGCACTACTATCGGAAAAAGCAGGACAAAAAATCGGGACATCGTGTTCATAAGCTAACTGTACGAGTGAATTCTTTTTCTTTGAATTTCTTGTCAAATACTCACCCATTGCAACAATAAATTCGCGGGAGGAGTAAGGCTTTGGGGACAAACTGTCGGCAATTTCTTGTATAGCATTGTCACAAGCCTGTAGATTGTCTTCATCGATAAAAGTATCGTATATTCTGTCTATGTAAAGCTCTCTTAGCTGCTGATCATCAATATACGGTGTACCTATATAATGCTTAAATCCTAAAGCCTCAAAAAAATCCATATCAACGATACTTGCACCAGTAGCCACAACAGCATCCACCATGTTATGCGCTATAAGGTCAGAGTAGATATTCATACAACCTGCGGCACTAGTGCTACCGGCCAGAGACAATATAACTACACAAGAAGGATCTTTGAGCATATCAGCATAGATTTGAGCGGCGCGACCAAGATCTCGCGCAGTGAAGCCCATATCTTGCATACCTTCAATAATTTTGGTTGAATCAAATGACTTGAAATCTATGTGTTTGACTTCTCTTGAGAGGAGTTCGTGTTTTTTGAGCATATTACAGTGTTCTACACTAACAGACAGACAAATGCAACTATATTGACATAACATAATTTAAGTTAGAAGATTATGTTGAATGGTTGATAACAGAGTTCACAAAATATACCACCTGCTAACAACAATAACGTGTTGTGTGGGAGTAGTACTTCTAGTGATGAGTGCTACTGTCACAAACAATATGGTACAAACATTAGCACTATTCTCCCTGCTCATGATGAGTTTGTTGGGTTTTCTTGGTGCTTTTGTTATTCTGCCACAATGGGGAAATGTGCATAGCGTAGTTGGAAAAAGTATACTTTTCTTACAGTTGGCTCTAGCATGTTGGACCTTAGGCATTACAGCAACATTTATAATTGAGAAGTTACTTGCCAAAGAACTGTCCTATCCTGGAGTACCAGACTACTTCTTCATATTCATAGACCCGTTGTATGCACTAGCATTAATACAGATTATGAGATATTCCGGGGCATGGAGAAGTCTAAAGGACACAACATGGTCATACCTTATACTTTTGTTAATACCTATAATTTCTTTGTACATAAATTACAGACTTTTCTTTGGAGATGCGTCTTATTTTGAAACAATAGATTTGGCCGTAATGTTTGATTTGTTTTACAGCTTTGGAAGTATTGCAGTAATGGCTCTCACTACAATCTCATTTATGCTTTGTGTAAAGAAATTAGGAGGAAAGATGAAGGGGGCTTTATACCTACTTTTCTGTGGCTTCATTGCACAGTACATTGGGGACATTGCATTTTCAATCCTAGAATATCAAGACATGACTTATAATGGAAACTTGGCTGACTTTGTTTACTTTATTTCCATAAGTCTAGTTACAATGGGTATTTTGCAATTCAATACACAAAGGCTTGATACAAAAGTATCTAGCGGAGAGTTAAACAAAGAAGAAAATGTATCCTAACGATATATTTAAAAATATTATACGAGAACAGAGTCTAATAGTCGGTGAAGCGCTTTCTAAATCAAGGGCCATTGGAACTGGGTCCATTAGTTTCGGACCAGACGGCAATATACATATACAAGACGAGCCAAAATTGGCGCTTGAGAAACTTATAAGATCATACGAAGAAATCTTTGGACAATCATCCCTAGATGTGTGTGTTGATGTCCTACACAGAATGCCCTACACAGAAATAGAGTTATTTTTACCAGACAGAATCAAAACACAACTAACCAACCAAAAAAAGCTATAGTAAGGTAGAATACTTGTATGGACGCAAACGCTGCTCAAATCAACAATAATAGCGCGTCTTCTATTGACACGAAAATCGCAGAGGAAATATATAAAAGAAATGTTGAACTTCTTGATCAGCGACGAAGGGCCGAGGAATTACTTTATGGAATATCCGAAGGGGTCTTAGCTGTAGATACGGACCTCAAAATCACCTTATTCAACAACACGTTAGAGAAAATGCTCAGATTGCGCAAAGATGATGCAATAGGAAAACAGATTGAAGACGTGATAGTACTAAACACTGAGGATGGAAAATCAATAGATATAAAAAAATACTGTTTGTCACAAAACCCTGAATTTACTCACTTGGAAGGGGTCATACTCACCAGCAAATATAGAAGCTACTTTGTTAACCTTAAATCCTCCATTATCTCCCCGATAACTGGAGAAACAGAAGGATTGATAACTCTCGTTGATATAACAAAAGAAAAAGAACTTGAAAAAACCAAAGATGATTTTATCTCTATCACATCACACGAGCTCAGAACCCCAATGACTATTATAAAAAGCTATTTATGGATGCTATCAGCAGAAAAAGCAGGAACACTTAACGACAAGCAAAGGGAATATATAAACAAGGCTACCAAAGGCACAGAGCGTATGCTTGCATTGATAAACGATATGTTAAACATTGCAAGAATAGAGCAGGGCAAGATTGAAATAAAACCCGAATCTCTAAAACTTATACAGTTTATAGAAGAACTTGCTGTAGACTTCAGAATGAAGATGCAGGAAAAAAACCTTACACTAAATATAGACTACGATCAAAGCGCTACTGATATATACGCAGATAAAACAAGACTAATGGAAATATTCATTAATCTAATAGGCAATTCGTTTAAATTCACAGACAAAGGAAGCATAACAATTAAAACAGAAAAGTTACCAGATAATTATGTGAAAATATACATTACTGACACAGGTAAAGGTATAGATAAAAAAGACATGGAAAGATTGTTTCATAAATTTGGCAGATTAGACAACTCCTATCAAACTGTGGCAGAGTCTGGCGGCACAGGGCTGGGGTTATTCATTGTTAAACTTTATATTGAGAAAATGAATGGCATGATCGGTTTATACTCTAAGGGATTAGGTTACGGCACTACTTTTTGGTTTACACTACCAACAGTTAACACATTTTAAATATCTATCACTACCAGAAACAATAGAGCTATTTTGGCCGGAACAAAGGAGGGCCCCGCGTAAGCGGGGCCCTCCTATTCCATAGAAGAAACAGTATTAACTACTATTACTTCACTTCATCCTTCAAGCTTTTACCTGCCTTGAATGCTGGAGTTTTTCCTGCTGGGATGTGTAATGGAGCACCGGTTTGTGGGTTTCTTCCCATTCTTGCGGCTCTGGATCTAACTTCGAAAGTTCCGAAGCCAGTCCAAGTAACTTTCTCGCCTCTTGCGAGCGCGGAAGTAATTACTTCTACCAAAGCGTCTAGAGCTTTTCCAGAATCTACTTTAGTAAGACCAGCTTTATCAGCTACCATACTTATTAAGTCTGTTTTTGTCATTGCTAAGCACCCCCCTTCATTACATTGCCTTATGGCAAATAAATATTTCAAAAAAATTAACTGATTTCTTAATCGTAGTTCTTATCAAATCGTTCAATACTATTCTTCTGTGTATCAATAAGAACACTACGAAAAACCTTACGGCCTTTTTCTTCCCACTCGAACCGCTGATTCATACCTGTTGTATAAAAATTTATAATGATATCTTTTTGAACTCCTAAAACTGAATCTATATTCCCGCACATACCCACATCACTAACAAATAGAGTTCCCTTGGGCAATACATGATTATCACACGTCGGAACATGCGTATGAGTACCTACTACACAATCAACACGACCATCAAAATAAAAGCCAAAAGCATACTTTTCACTCGTGGCTTCAGCATGAAAGTCTACAAAGGATGCATCATATTTTTCGGAAACGGAAACCTCACTTAATATTTTGTCTACAGTGGTAAAAGGATCGTTAATGCGTTCGTTTAGGAATGTTCTGCCCATAACATTTATAAGTAATAGTTTATCATTTTTCCTTGTTTTAACAACAACAAATCCCTTACCTGGAGTGCCCTCTGGATAGTTAGCAGGTCTTATAAGTGGAATATTATCGATGATGTCTTCAAGTTCCGGCCTCCAGAACACATGATCACCGCTTGTGAAGTAATCAACACCCGCATCTTGCATTTCAAGTAACATATCCTTTGTTACACCCCTACCATGTGCAAGATTTTCTGCGTTAGCAATCACAATATCAATATCTTCTTTGGAAACTATATCTGGAAGTGCCCGCTTAACAGCGTCACGACCGGGGCGAGCAACAATATCACCTATAAAAAGTATTTTCATATTACTGTCCGAATAACCAACTCACAATCTGCTTAGGAGCATCATGTACAAATAAACTTACTCCAAGAAATGTTATTACGACAATCAATATAACGCCAAAGCACGCCTTAAGCAAGGAGCTAAGTAATTTACACAACAAGTAAAAAGCCACAATAAGCACTAACCCAAACAGCAAAACGTAAAGCATGTTGTTTAGAGTCATAAGTTAAGTTTACTTAGCTGTCTCAGAGACCCTAGTTTCTCTTATCACAGTAACCTTAACAACACCTGGATACGTTTGTTCGAGTTCAATCTTTTTAGCTATTTCTCGCGCAATCAAAGCTGCTGAATCATCGTCCACTCTACTTGGAATAACGAAAACCCGAACTTCTCTACCGGCTGAAATCGCATAAGCCTTATCTACACCATCAAAAGATGTCGCAGCAGCCTCAAGATCCTTCATACGCTTCACATATGATTCATAATCTTCTGATCTTGCTCCAGGGCGCGCACCGCTAATGTGATCTGCCAAAGCCACTACAGAAGACTCGAGTGAGCTAAACGGCCGATCTTCATGGTGTTCAGCAACACAATTTACAACTTTTTCATCGATTTTGTATTTTTTCAGAAGTTCCACACCAAGTTGAACATGCGTTCCTTCTTCATCTGTAACAACCTTACCAATGTCGTGGAGTAAACAACCCATTTTTACTACGTATACGTCTAAACCTAATTCGGTCGCTAATGCTGCACCAATCCTAGTCTCCTCAAGTGTATGCTCTATAAGGTTTTGGCCATACGAAAACCTATACTTAAATCGACCTAGCATTTGTATAAGCTCTTTGGGCAAATCGTATATACCAACGCGGTGGCATAAGTTATCGCCTTCCTTAAACATAAGGTGTTCTATCTCTTTCTGTGTCTTATCTATAGTTTCTTCGATCTTTACAGGCTGAATCCTGCCATCCTTCATTAATCTTTCAAGTGCTGTTTTGGCTATTTCGCGTCGAACCGGATCAAAAGAAGATATAATGATTTCTCCAGGTGAAGTGTCCAGCTCTAGCTCTACGCCAGTAAGCTCTTCAAACATTTTTATGTTGCGTCCTTCTTTACCAATGATACGACCCTTTATGTCTTCGTCTGGTATCTTAACCTTAGAAGTTGTGTATTCAACAACATAATCAGTAGCTCCAAAACGCATAGCATCTATCAATAACTCTTGGGCTTTCTTTTCTATATCCTTTTTTATTTCTTCTTCAATTTGGCGAATTCTCTTGCCTTTTTCTGCAGAAAGGTCTCTATCAAAAGAAACTAGCAACTCCTGACGAGCTTCTTCTTTAGTCAAAGATGCGGTTTTTTCCAACTTATCTTGTTGTTGTTTGTATAGCTGATCTATTTGATCTTTTCGCTTTTCTATCGCGTCTTTCAACTCTCTAACCTGTCTAGCCTTATTTTCTATCTCTTTTTCTTTCTCTTCCAGTTTAGATTTTTGCACTGCAAGTGATTTTTCTAGCTCAGCAGCCTTATCTTTAACTTCAGCTAACCTCTTGTCAGCTTCGGATTTGGACTGCATAACCTCATTTTTAGCCTCAAAGATGATCTCCTTGGCTTTTGCACGAGCTTCAAACACAATTTTCTCTTTAAGAGAATATTCCTCAATTATTTTTTCTGGAGATAGTTGTGGCAGGGGTGCCTCAGAAGAATCATTCGCAGCTCTTTTTGACTTATTTGAAAAATAATAAGCGAGTGAAGTAGATAAACCTACAGTTACAATGAAAAATATTATTTGTTGCATAAACATTCTTTCTTAAATTTAAGGGCTATGGGGTATAAATATGCGTAGATGCTACCAGTTTGACAGCAAGCTAGACCGAAGTGGCTTGTAAAAAAGCCTGTCAGAATAATTTTCGATTTTAGTAGATATAAGCATATTTTCCATAGCAAACAGCCCCATTCTAGTCAACCAAGTCGATACTGTCAACCACGCGGGCTATTATGTTGTAGTCAAAGCCCTTCTGGTACAAATATTTGAACAATTTGGATTTTTTGTTAGGAGGCTTCAAAAGTCGCTGTTTTTTTAAAGCAAGCTTTAAAATGGCTTTCTCTTGTAGGTCGTCGCCACTTAGACGAGCCATGTTTGCTTCTATCAGTTCAGGCGATACACCCCTTTGAAGAAGTTTTTTTCGAACCATGTAAGGACTTATGGCCTTTTCTGACAACAGTATTGAATCTATATATTTGCTTACATAACTGGCGTCATCAATAAGCCGCATGGTTCTTAAACGATCCTGTGTATGCTCTATCAAAGTGTCTGCGGATTCAACAAGTTCAGGAAACTTCTTGCGTAGTATTTGCAAAAGTTTCACATTTATCTCATAAGCAGTCCTGTCCTTTATGGAAAGATAATCTATGATTCTTTCGAAAAGATAGGCTTGAGCTCTTTTTTCAGTATCATTCATCAAGTTCTTGTTCTACCTCTACAGAGCGTGAGGTGCTTTCTTCTGCTCCTACCTGAAAATGCAATGCACCATCGTTTTTCATCGCAGCTCTGATCTTTTTGTCGATTTCCTCGTATGTCTTCTTGTTAGTCCTAAGTGTTTGCTTTGAAGCTTCCCTGCCCTGTCCAATCTTTTCTCCCCCAAATTCATACCAAGCACCACTCTTTTTTACTATATTCATCTCTACACCAACATCAAGTAAATTCCCTTCCTTACTTATTCCTTCATTAAACATGATATCGAATTCCGCTACTCTAAATGGAGGGGCCACCTTGTTCTTTACCACTTTAACTTGCGCTTTTATACCGGATATATCATTACCATCCTTGATAGATTGTATCTTCCTTATTTCAAGGCGAACTGAAGCATAAAATTTTAGCGCTCTTCCCCCAGACGTGGTTTCAGGGTTTCCAAACATAACACCTATCTTTGTGCGGAGTTGATTCGTGAATATAACTGTGCAATTGGACCTGCTTACAGAACCGGTAATTCTTCTTAGGGCTTGGCTCATAAGCCTAGCCTGCAAAGCAATATGACTGTCGCCAATATCACCCTCTATCTCAGCTTTTGGCACCAAAGCTGCCACTGAATCAATTGCAATTACATCTACAGCGTTTGATCTGATTAATGTTTCCGCTATATCCAACGCCTGCTCACCTGTATCGGGTTGGGAAACCAAAAGATTTGTTACATCAACGCCAGTCTTTTCTGCGTAAATCGGGTCAAAGGCATGCTCAGCATCTATCAAAGCTGCGGTACCACCAAGTTTTTGTGATTCCGCAATGATATGCTGCACCAGGGTAGTCTTTCCAGAAGATTCAGGACCATAAATTTCAACTATTCTGCCTCGTGGAACTCCTCCTACCCCAAGGGCGATATCCAAAGCTATAGAACCAGTGGGTATAACTGTAATATCCTTGGTTTCGGTCTTATCCCCCAAACGCATGATAGAACCCTTCCCAAAGGACTTCTCAATTTGATCTAGGGCAGATTTTAGAGCAATATCTCTATTTTTTTGTTCTTTATCATTTTTTACACTTGCTGACATAAAAGCCTTTCTTAAACTTTAGAAAATTTTATGAATTAAACATCTAAATAACAAGTATAACCTCTCTATTTTAAATAGAATTATGAGGTTATTTCTTCTGGGGCAGTAGATTTATACAAATCTTTAATTCCTGAAGTACCGGCATTCTTTACAAAGAACTTATTTACTTCAGCTATAAGCTCTTTTGGCAGGTACTTGGCTTTCAACAAATAGCCATCAGCACCCATCTTATAGGCTTCTTTGGCTACAGTATCTTCACCTAAATTTGTGAGAAGATATACAGGCACACTTTTCATAGGAGAAGAATCTTCCCTGAAAGCTTTTAGTACCTCCATTCCGGTCAATTTGGGTAACATTATATCCAACAAAACTAGATCAAATCCGGTAACTGAAGATGCTTTGCTTAAGGCATCTTCGCCATCAACGGCTACTATTATCTCAAAGCCTGCATGGCGTAATACATCTTCGTAAAGACTTCTTATATAAGCATCATCTTCAATTAAAAGAATTTTCTTCATAATTATTTCGCTCCCGTCTGAGCAGTAGGAATCGTAAAACTAAATGTACTTCCATCTTTTTCATGACTTTCGGCCCAAATCTTCCCTCCATGTAATCTTACTATCTCGCTCGATATAAATAAACCAAGTCCTGTACCTTTTCTGCCTTGACGCCATATACTAGTAGAAGTTCTATAGAATTTTTTGAATAAATGAGGCATGGATTCAGGAGGAATACCTATGCCTGTATCCTTTATATGCGTGACCACAAAGCCATCCAGTTCTTCTATAAAAATAGAAACACGACCTCCCGGATTATTATATTTGATAGCGTTATCAAGAAGATTCGAGATCACCTCAGTAACCATAGTTTTGTCGACATGAACCTTAGGCAATGTTGTTTTGGATTCAATGAATTGAATCTTCACACCCGATTCATCCGCGCTTCCCGAAAAACGCTCTACCACGCTCTTTACCAATGGTAACCATTCTTCTACTGTTTTCTGTAGTATTAAACTTCCTCGCTCGATTCTTGAAATGTTAAGTAAATTCTCAGTTAATATATAGAGTTGATCCGCGCTTACAATGACTTTTTTCAAGTATTCTTGATTTACTTCTGAGAGTTCAGGAACCGCATCTGTACCCAACAACGACAAATACCCTCTTATCGAGGTTAACGGGGTTCTTAGTTCATGAGCAGCAATCGAGACAAAATCCAGTTTAAGAGTTTCTAACTCAATCTCTTTTGTAATATCAGTTAAAGTAACGATACAGCCCAAATTAATATCTTTTCCTTCAGAGATCACTGCGCTAACCATACGCACAAACTTCTTTTGGCCGCTTTTAGTAACCAAAGTGACTTTAGTATTAGAATAAACGTTGCGGTCACCAATCGTATCTAGAACTGGGCTGTACTTTCCACTGTCTAAGGGCATTGAGTCATCAAACAGCCGAACTATGTCATCTGCGGGTTTTTTTACAACTTCTGAATATATATAACCTGTAAGTTCCTCCATTGCTTTATTAAACGTTACAATCTTACCTTCACGATCTAGCGCAAAGACTCCATCGCTTGTGTTGTATAGAGTTGCTTCTAAAATGTCTTTTTCTGCAGCTAAGGCTAATGTGCGCTCCGAAGTGCCTTTGTCTAGAGCTTCGCGCATGTTGGTAATTTCTTTTAATGTTGCAATATAATTTTCTTCAAGTTCGTTTTTTGAAAGATATTTAACACGCTCCTGTGCAAATACACTGCCAGGCAGGTCCAGGATAAGGTTCTCAAAATCTCTGACAGCTCCCAAACGATCTCTTATTCCAATGATTAAATCCTGCAAAACTTTTACCGCATCACGCTCACCAGAGGAATCTACGTATAGATGGAATAGAATATTAGTTAAATCCGCCTTTTCTGAGTATGAAAGAGATGAAATATCGTAACCGGACAAAGTGTAACTTATGCCTGGGAATTTACCCTTGATAGCTGCTTTTATTTTTGGATCCCCCAACTTAACTAAACACTTTTGCAAATACTCAGGAGCTGCAGTATCTAACAAAGTGTTTTTCTTTTGGAACAGGGCAGCCATGTAATAAGTCTATATTAAATTAAGAGCTTTTTCTAATCTTTTAACTACTGTTTGCTTACCAAGTTCGTGTATAACGTCAAACAGCGGCGGAGTAGCTAAAGAGCCTGTTAGGGCAACTCTCAACGTCATGAATACCTCTTTATTCTTGTACCCATTATCTATCACAAGTTTGTGAGATATGGCGTCCAGGTCCGAAACTTCCCAAGATGAAGAATCTAGGTAAAGCTCTTTTATATCATGAAGTATCTTTCTTGCACGTTCAGACGAAGCAGTAAAAGAGGTAAGCACAGTAATGTCAACATCAGGATCATTAAAAAAATACGAAAGCAACGATTCGGCTTCTGCCAATGTTTTTAACCGTTCCTTTATCAAAGCAAAAAGGCGGGTTAGTTTAGTCTCATCGCTTGTATCGATAGTGGGTTTTATTCCATACTTAACTTGCCACTCCTTAAAACGTGTACACAGGTCTGCAGGATCTAAACTTCTGATGTAGTGCCCATTAAACCAAAGTAGTTTCTGTCTATCAAACACCACTAAATCCGTTTTGTGTAGTTTTTCTATATTGAAATCGTGAACAAATTCCTCAACCGAGTAAATTTCTTTCTCTGTCCCAGGATTCCAACCTAGAAACATAAGAAAATTCAGCGTGGCTTCGGGTAGATATCCTAGTTCTAAAAACTGAGTTGCGGCTACGGCACCAAATCTCTTGGAGAGCTTTTTGTTAGCTCCAGCCTCTTTAAGATTTGGTAGATGGATATACTTAGGAATTTCCCAACCAAAAGCCTTATATAAGACAATGTGTTTTGGTGTAGAGGGCAACCAGTCATTTCCGCGCATGACATGTGTGATTTTCATAGCGTTATCATCTACAACTACAGCAAGATGATATGTAGGAAATCCGTCTGATTTAAGCAGGACCTGATCATCAATCTCTGATGAATCAAAAACTAAATCTCCATATACAATATCTGTGAACTGTATTTTTTCATTATCTGGCATTTTAAGCCTGATAACATAGGGCTCCCCCGCGTCGAGTCTAGATCTCACCTCATTATCTGAAAGCGCAAGACACTTACGATCATACTTTGAGGGAATTTTCTTTTCTTGCTGTTCTGCTCTTAGTTTCTCCAGTCTTGATGCATCACAAAAGCAGTAGTAAGCATGTTTTGATGCTACAAGTTGCTCAGCATATTGTTTATAAAGAGGTAAGCGTTCAGATTGAATATAAGGAGCGTATATGCCTCCAGCTCTAGGACCCTCGTCCCAAGAAAGTCCGTAATCCGTAATCACATCGAGGGTTCTCTCCATAGCACCTTCAACATAACGTGTTCTATCGGTATCTTCAATACGCACCAAAAATACACCATCGCTCTTTTTTGCCAAAGCATAGTTATACAAAAGGGTTCTTAGGTGGCCAATATGAAGATCCCCTGTAGGACTTGGGGCGATTCTAGTTCTTATCATAGATACGGGCATTTTATCATATCAAACCCTATGTTAATATTATGTAAGTATGAGTTTGGTTACTGTTTCAGCTACTGTAAAAAGAACCATTAATATCCTAATCACTTTGGGAGTATGCTACATTCTAATACTCACTTTAAAACCATATATAAAGCAGGGATATTACAGTATGTTTCCACCAAAAGACTTGCCAACTGTAGCTTTTGGAAAAGTTGAACCGCTAAAATTTGTGGAAAAGAAAGTACTTAATAGATCACCCTTGTTCGAACTCAATACAACCAATGGAAAATTACCTGCAGGATTACCTACAAAAGCTGCTGTGATAAAAGTGCATCCTCCGCAGTTCTCTTTTGAGGCAGGGAGGGTAGCACAAAGGAACGCGGAAGCTTTGGGGTTTTTGGATGAAAATCTGATCACAGATTTAAAGGGGGATACTTATGCATGGAGGAACGCCGAGTTCGGCGGAGTGCTCGAGATTCACATAAATAAAAACATATTTAAGGTATCAACTCCACTTGCCAGACTATCCACTATTTACACACCAGGAAACATTAACAAGAAAAGTGCAGAGTCAATGGCCAAATCTATCTTAAATGGACTTGGTCTTTTCGACGATAATCTTTATCAAAACGGGCGAACAGAGATTGTTTTAGGCAAATACTACTTAAACAGATTACTCGAGGTAACAATCCCCTCAGAAGCCCAACTCGCCCGTGTTGATATTTTTAGAGATATTTCAGGAGTACCTATTGTTGGTCCGGACCCGAAAAAGGGACAGTTACGCATGTTTGTAGGACAGCCGAGTAACGGAAACAAAACACTTCGAACACCAATGATAGAGGCACACCTAAAAAGCATTGATTTAACTGACCTTTCGGCTACATATCCTCTAATACCTATAGAAACAGCATGGAATGAAGTTGTAAGCGGCAACGGAGTGATAACAAATGTGACACCTAGAGAACAAAGCCCATTCGAAGAATACACCCCAATTATTATCGAAAAGGCACTTATCAACGACATTTATGTTGCGTATTACGAAACCGAAGCTGATCAACCGTATATGCAACCAATATATGTGTTTGAAGGTAACTACACGTCTGCAGGCCGCTCAGGAGATATCTCCGTGTACTATCCGGCAATATCAGGCGAATGGGTAAACACCCCAGTGGAAACTAAATCAACCAGTGAACGTGCAAGGTAGTACTAATGAAATTCGAACGATCTAAGCACCCAATTTAGAAGTGTCTTCGTATCGCCAAATCTATCCTGGCTGCTCATAACCACAATAGCCAAATCTACAGAATCCTGATTGTAGGCATAGATAAGCACCTCTCCGGCACCTTCTGTTTTGCCGGTTTTTATTCCTATAGATCCAGGAACTTCCCAAAGCAAACTGTTAGTGTTTGATACAGCTCTAGGACCAACACTAGTCTCAAAGGTGTAAGTCTTTTTTGCAACAGCATCCTTGATCAGGTCAGCTTCAACCGCTCTTTTACTTAATTTATAGAGATCAAACGAGGTAGAGTAATGTAAGAAATTGGCATCATCTAGACCTATGGCATTAGTAAAATGTGTATTTGAAAGTCCAAATGCCAGTGCTTTTGCATTCATCAAGGACACAAAATCAGTACCGCTGTTTGCCGCCAATGTACAAGCCGCATCCCCAGCCGAACCAATTAACATTGCATAGAGTAAATCCTGAACAGAAATCTCTTCTCCATTCAAAAAACCTACCTTTTGACTGTCCACAAGCGTACAAAATTCCGGAACTTTTAGCAGATCATCTATCTTATATACATCAAGAGCAACAAGAGCTGTCATGAGCTTTGTAGTAGAAGCAGGGGCTAGCTTTAGCAGATAATCTTTGTTAAACAAAACTGTGTCCGTTTTTCTATCAAGCACCAAAGCAGAAAGGGCAGAAATTTGAGGTGTCGCAAAGGCACTACCTTTAAATTCTGGCGCGGCAACCGAAGATGCTCCCAATACACCATTACCCGAAACAATGCGCTGTGGCGGGGTAGCATCAAAAAAATACGCCAAAGAATTGATCTTCACCTCTCTAGGAATCCCTACACCATAACCCAAAGCTATTATCAAAACAGTTACTGAAACTGTTCTAAAAGCTAGATTTGCTGAATAGATAGGCGCCGAGCCCAAGAATTCAATGGCACGCAAAGCATCAACACAACGGAATAGAACAAATAATTGGATTTTTTGCCATATACTTAACGTCATTGTATGTAGTCCCCTTGGATAGGCTGAACTAACCCTACCAAATCCTTTGCCTGCATTACCACCGATATCGTATGAGATCCAGCATTAAAGGCGACCATATCCTTTTGATATATCCTAAGATCAAAATAAGTCTTGATGCCCATAAGATTTCCAAAAGGAGGAATGCTACCTACTTCTAAACCTGTGAGTTCTTTAATTTCTTGTTTAGTCGCCATTCTCAAATCCTTTATACCTGCTGAGTCTTTTACTTTCTTAAAACTTAAACGAGTATCCCCTGGAATTGCTACGAGTATTGGTGACTTATCAGCCATTAATATCAGCGCTTTAACTCCCATGGATAAACTAGAATCACGCACTTGAGCGGCTTCCTCGCTTGTATATACAGGTGTATGCTCAATTTTTTGATATTGCACTTTGTGATGATCTAAAGTACTTAGTATACGTTCCAATACATTCATAGAGTTACATTAACAAATCCTCATATCCTTAACAATTATGTTTAATTTCTCGCGACCATTGAATACATTTTTAGATAGTGTGTAAGCAATGTCTACTCTACTTCCCATGCTCAGGTTTGCTGCAAGGTCCTTACCATCAAAGTAGATTGCCTTTTGAGTAATTCCGTTATCATACAAACTTAAGGATAAGTGATTGTTTTCTTTACCAACAAGGTCAAAGCCTGCAACACCTACCTGCAAACAAGCAAAAAGCGGCTCGGGATTCCCTACACCATACGGGCGTAAACTATCTACTTCAGAAAAAAAGTCGAGACTAAGTACATCTAGCGGAATACTACAATCAATCTCTAAAGAAGGCACAAACACTTCAGCCGGATATGTTGTTGATATCAGAGTGTTAAGCGAGTTTTTTAATTGTTCAATATTTTCGGTTTTAATGGAAAATCCAGCCGCCATAGGATGCCCACCCAAACTCTCAAAAAGATGCTCAAACTTTCTAAGCGCCTCTATGATATTAATCCCACTGATAGACCTTACCGAACCCTTGCCGTGACCATCAGTTATACTTATCACAACAGAGGGTCTGTAATACTTCTGAACCAATTTAGACGCCACCAAACCAATTATCCCTTCGTGGAAATCTTTATGGGAAGTCACAATAACACTAGGCAGATCAGCATCCTCATTGTTGTAAGCCAAATCATACATTTCCAAAGTTTTGTTTTGACGGTCTAGGTTTATGGAATTCAGCTTGTGAGCTAGCTCCAATGCCTTAGACTCATTACTCTCTAGTAAAAGTTCTACAGCAGCAGAGGCATCTAAAAGCCTGCCAGTAGCATTCAAACGAGGCCCAACCACCCAGCCTAGCTGATATGTAGAAAGATCTCCTAACTTTGTGCCGGAAACTTCAAACAATTTACGTAATCCAAGTAGGGGATTTGTGTTTAGAATTTCCAAACCGTCTCGCACTAAGACCCTATTTATGCCAGTCAAAGGTTGCAAGTCTGTGATTGTAGCGATGCATGCTAATGACAACAGTTGGGGATCTTTGGAGCCCAATACTTTGCTCAAAACCCAAGAAATTCCGGAACCAACCATTTGATCGCACCAAACAATACAATCAGCCTGTGGGAGTTCTGAGGGCCTCTGGTGATGATCTGTAACAATTACCTGAAATCCTTGAGATTTTAGATGTGCAACTTCAGCCACTGCGGTGATGCCAGTATCTACCGTAATCAAAAGTGCGGATTTAGCGTTGAATTTTTCGCCAAGTAGCTTCTCTACATCTGCAATAGACCCAAGTGATAAACCATACCCATGGTCAAATCGGTTTGGAATAAAATAAGCGCATTTTGTATACCCCAACTCCTTTGTTATGGTTGAATACAAAATTGCTGTTGCACAAATGCCATCTGCATCATAATCGCCATAAATCAAAATGGGTGTATCTTGGCTAATTGCATGTTGGATCTGTTTTTTTGCAAGGGATAATGATTCCAAAAACTCCCGCGGAAGCCTTTTTAAAAGTTCTGATATGGAGGGTGGATTCAAAAACAACTCTTTATCTTCTTGAGTATTGATATTTCTATTCTGGAGAAGAATGTCTACAATATTCTTCTCATCCGAATAACTACTGCGTATGTTCCAGTTTTTAGTCATGCCAAGATAAGTTACATCTTTACGCCGCACTTGACAAATGCCCCATAGTTGTGTAATATTGAATAATCTTATTCACCTGCTGAGTTTCCCAGAGGAGGCCCCATGGCCGGAACACTAGCGGGAAAACGGCGCAAAACCTGGCATCCACGGCACGATTTTAGATTGTGCACGGGAGCCTTAGGTATTGCAGCTCTTTGCTTTTATCCTAGGTAAGGGTAAAGAGCGGCACGCAATACCTAAGGCACCCGGTTTAGCAGCGCTGCAGAGTTTGGGAGTGAGTGTATGTTAAAAACTGCATTCTAGCGGTCTGCCCGCCTTGAACAAGCCCATCACCTTCGCTTGTTCTCGCGTCACGCAAAACGTGACGACAGGGCCCAAAAACCGCTACCGACATGCGCCAGAACCCGGCGTACGGACTCCCAAACTCATCCCTCAGAATGATCAGACTCGTATGCAGTATAAATATACGAGATCTGTATTATTTAGGGCGGAAGTAAGCAAAAAAGGAATGTGCGCATGCACCTCCTACCTTTCCTTGCTGCCCGCTTCCGCCCTGTCGTCCTAGGTACTGAAAATCTTAGTCCACCTGACTAAAATCTTTCGGTACCTAGGGCGATAAACATTCTTACAGCCTTAAATTTCCCTAAACAAATTCATTTACATAAATCCTATAGTATGATATGCTCTTTTGTATTCAAGGAGTAAACATTGCCAATCTTCAAAAAATTGGCCACAATTGAATATGCTAAAAAGGGTTACGCGGTGTTAATACCGGGTCTCCCTAATCACTCCTCCTTGATAGCTTGTGTGACACCCAAGCGCAAACCTTGCTCAAAGCTGGGGTTTGCCTAGAATCAAGGCTTTCCAAGAAGTAACTGGAAAGCTGCGATTCACCACGGATGTCCACCGGCTAATCGTTGTGCACTTACGTGCACGTGCCCCTAACCTTGGAGTTTTAGTTATCCGCAAGCGGCTGCAGCCTAAATGTGGAGATACGAATGACAAAGAGGCTTTATATAAGTAGGGTGCTAAACGAAGGGGTGAAAGTTAGCAACAAAAAATGCATAACTGCCCCTTAAGAACTTTCTCAGCCTAAAATAGATATTATCTTTTTAGGCTGTTTTCATTTTTTCTTTGATTTTTTTGTGGAAATATACTGTTCCCAATAAACCAAAATTGGTGCTGCCGTAAAAATGCTGGAGTACGTTCCAGAGACTATACCTATTAAGAGAGCAAATACAAAATCCCTTATACTTTCCCCCCCTAACATATACATAGAAAATAGCGTGATGATAACTGTTAACGAAGTGGCCATGGATCTACCCAACGTTTCAGTAATAGAATAATCCACAATCTCCGCAAATTTAAAACTTTTAGGAAGTTTAGAAAGGTTTTCACGAATTCTATCAAAAACAACAATAGTATCATGGACCGAGAATCCTATTACAGTAAGCACTGCCGTTATAAATAAGGCGTTGATTTCCGTTCCATAAAAATGTCCCAAAATAGAGAATATGCCTATAATCATCAGGGCGTCGTGCAACATAGCTATAATGGCAGAGGCACCAAAACGCACACTCGAGTAAGGTTGAGGAATGTTTCTAAAGGAATAAGCTATATATGCCACAATAGCAAAAGAAGCAACCAGAACTGCGAGGAAGGCGTTTTTTGTGGTTTCAGTGCCTACTGTTGGTCCCACTGTTTCTACACTAACCTGCTGAGTTTTTGCAAATGTGGTTTCAATGGCCTTAGAAACTTGATCTGATGCTTTTGATTCCAGCGGATTGGTTTTTAGTGTTAAAGTTCCGTCGTCCAAAGAAAACTCCTTGATTTGAACACCTTCTTGTTTTCCAAGCGTTTCCCTGAACTTAGTAATTTGGGTATCTGCGGAAGATTCAACGGTATAAACAAATACAGACCCGCCAGTAAAATCAATAGATAAGTTTAATCCAAAAATCAAAAGAGAAATTATTCCCGGGATCAATAAAGCCAAGGACAGCGTTATAAAGTATTTTCCATATTTAATTATTTGCATCTTGCCCTCCATCCTTATACCTTGGCACAACATTGAATGCCTGAATTAATGTTCTGGTAGCAAAAATCGAAGTAAAAAGCGACAACATAATGCCTATGGACAAAGTAAGAGCAAATCCACGGATGATTCCATTTCCAAAGTGAAAAAGTATAAAGGCAGTAATCAATGAGGATACGTTTGAATCCTTAATCGAGTGCCAAGCACGATCAAACCCAAACTTAATCGCCATGGTAGCGGGAACACCCCAGCGAATCTCCTCTTTAATCCTTTCAAAAATAAGTATATTTGCATCTACGGCCATGCCCACAGACAAGATAAAACCAGCAATACCAGGTAGAGTTAAAACTACAGGCACGATTTTGAAAATTGTGATTGTAAGAGCTGTATACAAGATTAGGGCAACATTCGCAATCAGGCCCAATCTTCCGTAAAAAACTAACATAAAGAGCATAACAAAGAACATTCCAACTAGACCTGCAAACATGCTTTTTTCTACAGAATCCTGCCCTAGTGTTGCACCAACAGTTTTCTGTTCTAGAATCTTGACGGGTATAGGCAGAGCACCAGCCCGAATTTGTAAGCTGAGCGCGTTGGCGGACTTCACATCAAAATTCCCAGTGATAACAGGGTCCTGAAACACGCCGTCAGCCAAATCAGCACTTACCACAGGCATTGAAAGAGGCGAAGCCTCCTGATCCAAAAATAAAGCAACTGGTTTACCAACATTCTTTTTTGCTAAGTTTGCAAATTTTTTCTTACCCTCTGGGGTGAACAAAAGCTGTATTTGAGGAGCCGAGGATCCCCCAGAACTTAAATCGCTAGAAAAAACCACTGTAGCACCACGGAGATCGGCACCTGATAAATCTGTTGATTTCCAAGCCGTAGGATTCATATAAAACTCGTAGAATTTATCTTCCGACCATTCAGAAGCATTAGTGAGCTCTTTGAATTCTAGTTGAGCAGTTTGCCCAATTAACGATACTGCAGCCTGTGTGTCTGTAATCCCGGGAATTTCCACAATGATCCTGTATTCATCGCCTACTTTAGCCGTGTTTATAACAGGTTCCGTCACCCCAAGATAATTCACACGACGCTCTATCACCTCTTTAGCCGACTCCAAAGCAGACTGTTGATCATCAACAGCTATTTTTGACATATCGGTGCCCAAAACAACTCTTATGCCACCTTCAAGATCTAGACCCTTTTTCAACTCCCTTAGATCTATGTTAAAACTTCCACCAAAAAACGAAGCGAAGTAACCGCCAATGGAAGTATCTATATTGAGACCGAATTTGTTGAATTTAATTGTTAGAACAGGAAGTGCTGCCAAAATGGAAATGCAGAATATTGTTGTGAGAAGGCCTAGCCTAAAATAGATGTTTTTGAACATAAGGATTATTATACTATTGAACAGAATTCTTCTTCATCTCCAATTAACATGGTTCTGCTCTGAATCAAAATTCTACTGATAAAGTGATCATTTTTTCTTTTTCTAAACAAGAATTCATCTTCACCCATTACGGTGTAGTGAATTTCTTTTAGAGAATCTTTTTGCTCTTCTGCAATGATACCCTCAAGTACTTCAAGTTTCAGAGTGCCTACGATGAACAGGTCTATATCCAACATCGATGAGTCTCTTCCTCGGGCGTACGCTCTGGACAACACTGCGAATTTCACGTTCCCAAGTTCTTTTGTAGCTTTAATGATTCTATAACCAAGGCCTTGCTCTTTGGCAACCATAGAAAGCAATTCAGGATAATAACTACATGCGGTGTTTATCGTAAAATAAACTCGATTACCACTGGGTCTTCGCTTTAGCAAGCCCAAGCTAGTTAGTCGAGTCAATTCTCTTCGAACAGCATTTATCTCAGTACCAACTGCTCTAACCAAAGCCCTAACATGAAAGGGCTTCGAAGGTGTAGGTAACATGACTTTAAGAAGTTTTACTCGTACTTCTGATACAAACAAATCATTTAACATTTTTTATATCCTTGGGCAGAAGGTGAACTAAAATAAACCTAAAATACTATTTATAAACTACTTGGTCGACATTTCTATCGGGCACTATAGATATCCAAAACTTACCTCTATTAAACTCGACTTCTGCACCATCTTGTGTATAAAAAACAGTTCTTGAGTCTCGATCAGGCTTGGTCCAAGTTACAGGTATTACTCCCCCATCAATAAAAACTAAGCCTTCACCAGTACCGATAAGTTGATAGTCTAATCTTCCCTTTTCATCATCTGCAATATCCTCTTCTGTGGCAAACTGAACGATTAGATTTTTCACACTCAATTGCTTTTTTGATTCCTGATCTATGTGAGGAATTCTTTGATCCTTTTCGTCGTAACCTATAAACCTAAGATAAGAATTGCTCGCAGAATCGAATTTCCACCCTGCAGTGTAATCTCCAGGATACCAAAAGTCCACAGTTATATCCGAAATCAGTTGCTCTGGCTTCACAGGCTTATCGTCTTTAAATTTGTATGGTACTATGTCTTTTTTTCCACTCCAACCGAGTTTATCTCCCAGAGCTCGCAAATCTTTTCCGTTTGAATAAGCAGTATGCTCCGTAGCAATTCCCGCGTCTAACCTAGCTTGATCACGCCAAAAATCCGCTCCACCACGACCAAGACTTCTTACAGGCCATGATTCTATGGCTTCTAAAGCTTGTGGAGACCACCCAATATGCATGAGCATAGCATCGCCCATTTCTTTAACTAACACTAGATAATATTCGCGAGTACTTCTAATAGGCCCTATTTTTTCTGGGGTATTCGATAGGAAAAAAGCCAGATACCTTGTGATACCGCCTTCAGCTACGATTTCATAAACCAAATCAGCATCAATTAAGCCGGATTGCGGGCGGGCATCAACATGATTGTTAATCATTACACCTAAAGGTCTTATGTTGGACCATTCTTGCGCAATTTCTTTTGACACTAAAATACCGGTGAGAGGAGCTGCCACCATATTTTGCGTTTTGCTACCACTACCAAAAGGCTTTCCCAAAGGATTCAACAAACTGCCAGGAGAAGAATTTGAAAGTAAGTACAGGTAAAAAACTATTCCCGCTACTAACAACCCTATAAATACCATAACAAACGTCTTGGGAGATTTCCCGTTAGATGTTGCGGGTGAAAAACCGGTTATGAATTCTGGTTTATTTGTTATTTCCATATTAAGACTTCAAAGCAACGTTTAGAACGTCACGTTCTTCTTTTGATAACTCATAATTAAGTTCTTTTCCCTCTTTAATAGGCTTGGCATATATTCTGGTACCGGAACGTCCGTGCAGACTTGAAAGAATCACACCCGAACCCTTTTTATCCATTAACGCCAAGGAAAACGATTGATCGCCTCCTGCATCATCAAATGGGTTAAATCTTTTCAAAACGATTTTATGAACAAACCTTTGAGATTCCTCGTGTAAGCCGCTAGATAACCTCAGCACATGCTCGTACTTTGCATTCATTTGGCCAAGCGTATTCAAGACCTTTTGAGCTACCACATCCAAATCATCACCAGACTCAATTTTTAGCCCCCTTAACTTTTTCATTAAGGCTATGTACTTTAGAGTCAGAACCAAAAGCCACCCAAAAAATACAAAAACTATTATTACCAAAAATATTCCTGTCCCATTGCTCATTTAATACATATTATATGTTGAGTACATACTTTGTCTAGTTTCTTTAGAAATAAAAAATTTTGAATCAAAAAAACAAGGGTTATGTTAAGATAGGATTATGAAAGATAAAACTAGCGCAAAACATACACTCGATATAAAAGGTATCAAGAGGGATTTGGTGTTTGTTGCGATATTTGCTATCATCACGTTCTCTGTTATCACAATGTTTAAATTGACAGGAACGAACGCTCAAACCTTTGCCTCAGTAGTAGGAAAGCTAGGAAAGCTTCTTTAGAGCAGCCTCAATAAACTCATCCAAGTTACCATCTAACACAGATTCAGGATTAGTGCTTTCTACTCCGGTTCGAACATCCTTAACAAGCTTATATGGATGCAATACATAGTTCCGAATCTGCGCACCCCAGCTTGGAGCCTTGTAAACACCCTTCAGTTTTAACTTTTCTTGCTCCAAACGCTCAAATTCAATTTGGTAGAGCTTTGATTTTAGTATTTTCAGGGCCTTTTCCTTGTTTTTTCCTTGATAGCGTTCTTCTTGACACTCAACGACGATACCAGATGGTATGTGTTTTATACGAACAGCTGTCGAAACCTTGTTAACATTCTGCCCCCCATGTCCACCTGCTCTAAAGGCCTCAAATTCTATGTCATCATCTTTTACTTCAATATCGATATCATCTTCTATTTCCGGGATCGCCTCTACCATGGCAAAAGACGTCTGACGTAAATTGTCTGAATTAAAAGGAGAAAGTCTCACCAGCCTGTGAGTGCCAATTTCATTTTTTAGGTAACCATAAGCATAAGGGCCTATAATTTCTAACGATATTGATTTTAAACCAGCCTCATCACCTTGATGTTTAGAAAGCTCATAGACCTTCCATCCACGATTTTCAGCATAGCGTGTGTACATTCGGGACAAAATTTCTGTCCAATCCATAGCTTCTGTACCACCTTGGCCAGCATGAATTGAAAAGATAACGTTATTTTTGTCATGAGGGCCAGAAAGAAACAGCTTAAGCTCAATCTTGCTTAGCTCTCGTGTAAGCTCTTCTTCATTACCTTCTTCTAAAAGAAGATTTAGAAAATTGTAATCCTCAATTTCTTTTTGTAACGTTGAAAGCTCTTGTGAAAGTTTCTGTCCTTTTTCCCAATCTTGCCATACAGAATCGTCTTGCATCAACTGATTGATTTCTTCTACGCGTGCCGCTTTAGCAGGAATGTTTAGTTTTATGTTGATATCAGCTATCTTTTGCCTTAACTCATCCATAAAACTGAGTATAGCACTACGCAAGCTGACTCCAAAATCAAAGCTTAGGTTCTTCAAAGACTTCCAAGCCAAGACTTACCTCATCACCCAAAGTGAGCTCGTTTGCCAGGAGTTTGACCGCTAAGTAGGTTTCAACATATTCTTCTATGACACGTGCTAGAGGTCTGGCGCCAAGTTCAGGATTAAAACCACGACGAGTTAGCTCATCGATCAGTTCAGGCTTAAATGAAACCTTGATACCTTTTTCTTCCGCCATTTTTCTTACTCTGTTTAAAACTAGATCAGCAATTTTCCTCACTGCTGGTACATCCAAAGGTTTAAATACAATTACACCATTGAAACGGTTTAGAAACTCGGGGGCATATTTGGAGTGCACATCTTTCATGGCAGCGTCCTTCATATCTTCAAAGGATCCACCATTTGCAGATATTTCCTGAATGGCTCTTGTGCCTACATTACTCGTGGCAATGATAATGGTGTTCGTGAAATCAATTGTAAGACCGGAAGAATCGGTTAGACGGCCATCATCTAGAACCTGCAAAAAGGTTAGTAAAATGTTGGAATATGCCTTTTCTATCTCATCTAATAAAATGAGCGCGAACGGGCGAGTGCGCACAGCCTCCGTTAATATTCCTTTAGTTTTTCCATCTGGAGAACCTACAAGCCTGTTTATGCTGTCTTGCTGTTGATATTCAGACATATCTAGACGAACCATGTTCTTGGAATCACCAAAGTAAGCCTTGGCCAATGCCTTAGCGGTCTGAGTCTTTCCCACACCAGTCGTACCTACGAACAAAAAGCTCGCGATGGGCTTACCTTCATCCCTTATTCCAACTCTTGCACGCTTTAACGCAGCTCCGATTTGAATTATTGCGGGATCTTGACCAATCACGTCTTGACGCATGAGTTCTTCAATTTTAAGCAGTTTTGCAGTTTCTTCTTGGGTAAGAGATGACACTGGAACATGGGTAATTTGAGATATCTCCATTGCCACATCCTCTGCGGTCACCTCACGTTTCTTCTTGGATACTGAAGCACAGGCGCGATTTAGCACGTCTATTGCTTTGTCAGGAAATACGCGCTCATGAATAAGACGTTTTGAAAGCTCTATCGTTCTAACCAAGGCAGGGTAAGAAATAACAATGTTATAGGAGTGTTCAAAATCCCTTGCAACAATTTTCAGAATATCGAGGGTTTCCTCTACACTAGACTCCGGTATTTCTACCACTGAAAAAAGTCGAGAAAATGAACCAACGGGTTCAATATACTTGCGATAGTTTTGTGCGCTTGTAGCAGCAATAAACTGATTTTTCCCTGATGACAGGTAAGGTTCAAATACTGTAAAAGGACTTGCGGTCTCTGAATTACCGCCATTATCTGCAGCAATAAGATTATGTATCTCGTCAATAAACAATATTATGTCCTTCGAACTCTCTACATCTTTCATTAATTTCTGAATACGCTCGGCTACTTCTCCAGAAGTCCTTGCACCTGCAATCAGACTTCCAGTATCCAAACTCACAATTCTCTTAAATTTTAATGAGTCGTATTTTGTACCATGCACAACTTGGTGGGCCAAACATTTCACTAGAGAAGATTTACCACTACCAGGAGACCCTGTAATGATAACGTTCTCAGTTGTGGAACCGCTTAGAATATCTGCTATCTGTTCCAACGGGCCTGTCCTCGCCAAAAGACGTTTGAATTTTCCATATTTGGCCATTTCCGTAAAGTCTACTGAAAAGGAATCTAGATACTTAGTAACTCTTCCTGTCATTCCTCTGTTTGTACCACCCATAATAGGTGGCTCGTAATCTTCTTGCCAAAAATGTACTTTTGCCAAATGCTCTCTATCTTCAAGGGTCCATTGAACAGCAGCTTCGAAGTGAGAAAGTTTTGAACCTAATGCAGCTAATAACACATCATATTTTGGCGTGTTTTTTAGTACTGCTAAAAGCAAATGCTCCATTTCAATGTAGCGGCATTTTGTCTGAATTGCATATTCATAGGATGTTGCTAAGAGGTCTTCAAACTTGAATTTGACGTTTTGGGAAACAAACCGCTCGACCAGTTGTTCTGCTGATGTTTCGGTGCGTTTAAGCAAATCCTGCATATCTCTTTCGCATAACATTTGCAGCAAATGTTTAGCATCAAAGTCTGAAAACGTGTTGAGATAAACTTTTGCATGGGGACGCATAGCTAATGAGGCGCTATCCCGCTTTACAGAAGCAACTCTTTGCAAAGGCACGTTTGACCTTAACAGTTCCCAAAAGACAAAATGTAAGATAAAAACAGGCACAAACCAAAATTCCAAGTAGTAGATTAGAACTAGAGGCATAAAATACCACAATACAGGCAAAGTAAAAGTCACAAAAGCTAAAAACAACAAAATAGGTATGCTCAGGAGTAACTTTACAGTACGATACATAAGACCCATTGCTCTGCCAACAATCGTGTAATCACCAAAGAGTGGCGTGAATAAAAGTCTAATTGTGAGGAAGAATGAAAGCTCGTTGTTTACTAAGGACAAAAAATTTCTTGATATGTGGAAAAGACGTTTAGGAAATTTTACTAACCACCAAATGATAAATTCAGTTGCCCGGTTGTACATTATATTGCTCATCATATAAATTAAAGCATTCATTAGTTGTTCATTGCAAGGATACATATCTTTAGTGCGGCCACATTTGTGGCCGCACTGGCAATGTTAGAAACTCTGAGCATCAAATTCAAAATCAAACATAGCTGATTTACCTTGCTTTGTGCTGGAAACTGAGTCAGTAGAAAACTTAAGTAACACTCCTTTTACTTCCCCAGAGGTAAGAGTGCCCAAATCAAACCCTTCTGTTTTCCACTTCACAATTGATTTTTTCCCTAATGATGTACTTAACTCTTCTGTCTCAGCCAAACCGTTGTTGTTGGCATCTGCCCATACATAGGGCTCCACGAATATAAGTTGTCTTAACTCATCAGGATCGTTTGCCGTGGCATATTCAGCACGCGAAGTTAGTATAAGATTCGAAGTAGAATTATTGTAAATCTTGACCAAATAGGAATCTCCCCAATCCGAAGTCACATTGTTAAACTCAGGTCCTGTCAGCTCCGACACTAGGTTTTCGGTGTTTACACCCCCACTAAGATTGCTTAGAAGCTTTATTTCTGCACTAGCAACAGTGAACTTGGAACCCAGCACCTTGGAATTCCCAAGAAACACAGCATAACCTACACCAGCACCAATTAACAAGGAACTCAAAAGCAAAACAGGCATCATAAAATATCGCTTATTCATTTTTTCACCTCCTTTCTGTCAGAATTGAATGTCTCAAAAATGTTCAATGCCTTTAAACTTGAAAAAGTATTTTCACAGATAATCAAATGATCAATAAGCGCAATGCCCAAAACAGCCCCAACCGAAGCGATCTTTTCAGTCAACACTATATCTTCAGAACTAGGCGTAGTATCGTTGGAAGGGTGATTGTGGCATAAAACAAATGACACGGCCTCGCGACGTAAAACCTGCATGAACACTTCCCTAGGGGAAACCAATGTCTCGTTTATACTACCAACAGAAAGTAAGTCTTTTGAAATAAACCTGTTGCGAGAATCAAGAGACACTAAAATAAGCAACTCTCTCTTTTGCCCTATAAAATCCCTGTGTACTAACTCAAAAACATCTTCTGGAGATTTGATTTTCTTACTCTCTTCTGTCACATCACAATAAAGTCGTAGGGAAAGCTCGCCAAGCGCTAAGATTGCACAAGCTTTGGCTACTCCTAAGTGTTTGATTGAAAGAAGTTGTTGAATGGTTACTGTTTTTAAGCCCGATATACCACCGAACTGGGTAATGATTCTTGTTGCCAGTTCCAAAACACTGCTGTCTTTGCCTCCGACACGCATCACTAGGGCCAACAATTCTGCATTTGAAAGCGAGGATGAGCCATACTTTATCAAACGTTCTCTAGGCATCAATTCTGGTGAGGCAAATGTCATATTGACAATTTACATTATTATAATTTATATTGGAATAATAATATTTCTATTATAAATGGAGATAACTTGGACAAAACCTTACCTAATCATATCAAACAAATAAGAGAACGTAACAAGCTCTCACAAGAACGTTTTGGGAAAAAGATAGGTATTTCGGGGAAAGCTGTCTCTGCGTATGAAACTGGCAGAGCTACACCTTCTCTTAAAGTACTAGAAAACATATCTAACACCTACAAAACTTCTTTCACATCTCTTACTAAAAGCGATAAGGAAAAATTATCGGAAAAAATATCTAAACTAGAAGAAACTTTGTCAGAACTTAAAATAATTTTCTTTGAGTATGGCAATACTTAGCAGAAACGACTAAATATTATCTCTTTGAGTATTGAGGTGCTTTTCTAGCTTTTCTTAAGTATGGCTTCTTTCTTTCCACCATTCTCGGATCTCTGGTTAGAAGACCATTCTTTTTTAGAATAAGCGAATATTCTTCGCTAATCTTAGAAAGCGCACGTGAAACAGCCAAAACAACGGCTTCCATTTGTGCTGCTTTACCGGAGCCTGCTACTTTGATTGTTGCATTAAATTTGGATCCTGGGTGAGATACCCCAATCAAATGGAATGGTTTCATCCAATTAAGTTGTTCTTTCTCGCTTGGAAAGTAATCATTAATTGGCTTTCCATTGATAGTAAATTCGCCTTTGTCTTGATAAAAAAACATTCGTGCAACTGCTGTTTTTCTTCTACCAACGCATGCTATCAGATTAGCTGTCTTCTTTTTTTCTTTTTTTGATGTTTCAACTGATGTTACGGGTTTTTTTGCCATATTTATTTACTTTCTTTCTTTGAGGCCGTATGAGCCATGTGAGGATGCTGAGCATCGTTATATACATACAAATTACCGATTCTGACTTTTCTAAGTTTGTTTTTTGGCAGCATACCTTCTACAGCACGTCTTAAAACATCAGAAGGATCCTTATCCCAAAGCTCTTTTAGTTGTTGACTTCTAAAACCTCCTGGAAATCCAGTGTGTCTGTAATAAATCTTCTTGTTCATTTTGTCACCTGTTACAACAAGTTTAGAAGCGTTGATAACCACTACTTTGTCACCTGTGTCTAAATTTGGAACGTAAGAAGCTTTGTCTTTTCCAAGTAACTTTGCCGCAATGTTGGCTGCCAAACGCCCAAGTACTTGCCCTGTGGCATCAACTTGATACCAAGACTTTCCTGACAATACTTCTTTTGGACTAGGTGTTTTAGTTGTGTTATTCATTGTTTTCTCCTTTAGTCTCAGCTGTTTTTTTCTTGACTGTTGGTTTCTTTGTAGCAACTTTAGCTGATTTTGAATCTTTCTTTTCTGCCTTAACTACAGGTTTTTTTGTATCTTCAACAAACTCTATTCTAGCCATAGCAGCTTTATCTCCTGATCTAAAACCTAGTTTAGTAATTCTAGTGTATCCGCCAGCCCTAGTAGCAAATCGCTTTGCAAGATCTGAAGTAAGTATTCTTAAGGCTTCTTTATTACCAAGTGCAGTATCTAAATTCTTAAGTACACTAAAATTTTCAGCCTTACGGGATTTGGTAATGAGTTTCTCGACAAATGATCTTACATACTTCGCCTTAGCTATAGTAGTTTCAATCTTGCCTGACTTAATTAATGACGCAGCCAAATTCTTTAACAAAGCTTTTCTGTGTGCTGAATCAATATCAAGTTTTTTCTTAGAAACTCGATGACGCATTTATTTATCCAAACCTTCCTTTTCGAGTAATTTCTTAATTTCTACGATTGATTTGTCACCAAGATTTTTGATATCTGCTAACTCATCGTCGCTTTTTCCAGCAAGTTCAGAAAGTGTATCTATACCATGCTTTTTCAAAGCATTGATTGTTCTGGTAGGTAAAGGTAATTCCTCGACAGCAATATCCTCTTCACTCTTTGAAGATGCTTGTGCAGTACCTGCCGCAGCAGCTTCTACTTCTAGCTTGGGATCTTCACCCTCTGCGAATCTTCCGAAGAAATCTCTCAATAGGTTTGCTGACTTTGCGAGTGCATCTGCAGGATCTAATGTCCCATCGGTATCGATGGTAATCACAAGCTTATCCAAGTCAGTAACACTACCCATACGTGCTGCCTCTATGCTGTAGTTTACATTCACTACAGGTGAGAAAAGAGCATCAAGAAGTATTACACCAATCTTAGAGGATTCTCTACCCTCAGTAGGAGAATAACCAACTCCAGGCTCAATAACCAATTCAACTTCAAATGCAGCTGTCTTATCGTTTAGTGTAGCTATATGCTGATCTTTGTTCACAATTTCAACATCAGAAGAAAGTTCTATATCTGCAGCGGTTACTGTTCCTTGTCCTTTTTTATTAATTCTTAGAACAAGTGGGTTCTTTGTAAAAAGCTTTGCTCGAATTTGCTTTAGATTCAAAAGTATATCTACTACATCTTCTTTTACGCCGTCTATAGTTGCAAATTGATGAGATGCACCCTTTATTTTTACTTGGGTAATTGCGGCTCCATCGAGTGAGGTTAACAGCACTCTTCTTAAAGTATTACCTAAAGTATGGCCGAAACCTTTTGGTAATGGTTCAAAAGTGAACACGGCCGATTTGGCGTTCTTTGTATCTTTATTAATTTTTACGTCAGATGGTCTTAATTGCAAATTTCCTCCTTGGGTTTTACCCAAATAAAACACTATCTAGAGTAGTATTCAACAATAAGCTGAATATTTATATCTCCAGAAATCTCACTTAATACTGGTAATCTTTCTAATTTAACAAATTTATCTTTAACGTTTGCACTCAACCATTCGGGAAGAACAAATCCCTGCCTTAACTGTATTTTTTCAAAATTAACGGGCTTTATAACGTCGCCAACTTTTACAGAAGCTGATGGAACATTATTCTTTTTACCGTTTAGAGTAAAAAACCCACTTCTAATAAATTGTCTTGCTTGAGCTCTTGATACTGCGAAACCGCTTCTATATACCATGTTATCAAACCTAGCTTCAATACTTTGTAAAAGAATTTCTCCTGTCACACCTTGTTGCTTCATAGCTGCTGTTACATACCTCTTGAATTGTTTTTCTAAAATGCCGTAAGTCCTCTTGGCTTTTTGTTTTTCTCGTAATTGTATCCCGTACCCAGACAATTTGGTTCTAGATGTACCATGTTGTCCTGGAGCCTGTTGTCTTTTTGAAAGTGCACATTTATCTGATTCACAACGTGTACCTTTAAGATAAAGTTTTGTTCCTTCTCTTCTACATAATCTACATTTTGGACCGTGATATCTTGCCATATTAAACCCTTCTCTTCTTTCTTGGTCTGCAACCATTATGTGGTATGGGCGTTACATCAGAAATTGCAGTAACTTTTAATCCTGCTGATTTTAAAGCCTTTATAGATGAAATTCTGCCTAAGCCAGGACCTTTTACAAAAACAGCGACTTCTTTAAGTCCTGAGTTGTATGCTTGTTGTGCCACAGATTCTGCTGCTTTTGTAGCCGCATAAGGAGTAGATTTTCTTGAACCCTTAAAACCTGCAGAACCAGCACTGCCTGCAAATAGAGCATTTCCGTCAGGATCCGTAATAGTAATTATTGTGTTATTGAATCCAGCTGAAATATAAACTACACCTGAAGCCGGAATCTGTTTGTTTTTCTTTTTCTTGTTTGTTTGCTTAGTTGACATAATTAACTATTTCTTTGCTAACTTCTTTTTCATTCCTCCAACGGTCTTTCTTTTACCTTTTCTTGTTCTGGCATTACTCCTAGTTCTTTGACCTCTGGTAGGTAAACCAGCCCTGTGTCTTTGACCTCGATATGATTTAATATCTATAAGGCGTTTGACGTTCTGGGAAACCATTCGCTTTAGTTCGCCTTCAACCGGAATTTGCAATTCAACTATTTTTTGTCTGATTCTGGCCAACTCATCGTCGTGTAACTCTTTAACCCTCTTATCAATCGATACGTTTGCTTCTGTAAGTATTTTTTTTGAAAGAGAAGGCCCAATTCCAAAAATATAGGTAAGGGACACTTCTATTCGCTTTTCTTGAGGTATATCAACACCAGCTATTCTTGCCATATTAACCCTGTCTTTGTTTGTGTTTAGGATTATCGCAGATTACCCTAACAACACCCTTCCTTTTTATAATTTTGCAATCTCTGCATATTTTCTTAACAGATGCTCGTACTTTCATATATTAATTCTTAAATCTTACTCATACTACACTACTTTATTCTGTAGGTAATTCTTCCTCTGGTTAAATCGTGAGGGGAAAATTCAATTTTGACCCTATCACCAGGAAGTATGCTTATTCTAAATTTACGCATCTTGCCAGACAAAGTGGCTAATGCCTCTGTATCATCAGAAAACACAACCCTAAACATGGCCCCCATTAACGCTTCCTTCACTATACCTTCTTTTATTATTACCTCTTTAGTATTCATCAAAAAAATTATGGCTCATTGAGCCTTAACGCGCACGATTGTAACAGAATAAACCCCTGCACGCAAGACTAATTAGGCCAGCGCTGATCATTGTAGAAACAATATAGCCTAAAGTCAATCAAGAGCAAAGGGCGTAATTACTATAGGCCCATTTTTAGTGATTGCCACAGTTTGTTCAAATAATCCGCCAAGGCTCCCGTCATAAGTCTCGATAGTCCAATCATCCTTCAAAATCTTGATTCTAGGACTGCCCTTTTGGTAGATGATTTCTATAGCTAAAACATACCCATCTTTTAAAACCTGACCTTGGCCCTTGTTTCCATAACCTGGTACATAGGGATCTTCGTGCAGTTTGCGCCCTATACCATGCCCCACCAACTCGCGCGAGACAGTGTAGCCCTGAGCCTCTACAATAGCCTGCATAGCATGCGATACATCCCCAACATGATTACCCACCTCACAAGCAGATATGGCAGCCGCTAGAGCCTTCTTGCCGGTCATTAGGAACTTCTCTTCATTGCTTGTACCAACTTCAATAGTATAGGAGAGATCGGTGTTGAAACCCTTATAAAAAACTCCTAAATCTATGCTCACTAAATCACCTTTTTTGATCTTATAATCGTTGGGAATTCCATGTACTAAGCCCTGATTGATATTTATACATGTTGCGAATGAATATCCTGGAACCAACTTAAAGGCACACTGCGCTCTGCTGGACAATATAAATTCTTCAACAAGCTGATCCAGATAGCGCGTAGTAACACCTTCTTTTACAGCTTCTAATGAAAGTTTCAAGGCATCTACAGCGATTTTCCCGCCTTCCTGCATGATTTCTATCTCTTCTGGTGACTTTTGTTTGATCATACAGAGATCTTAGCAAGGATATTCTGAGCAATTACATCCGGTGCTGGTTCCCCATCAACCTCTATCAACTTGCCCTGTTCTCTAAAGATTTGTAGAACTTTTGCAGTATCGGTGTTAAAAATTTCCCATCTTCGCATAACTACTTCTTCTTTGTCATCATTTCTATGTGTCAATTCTGCACCACAAACATCACATATGTTTTCAACTTTTGGAGGAAGGGTGTAAATGTTAAATGCGGTGTTATCTACGGGGCAAACTCTCCTACCACTTATACGATGAACAGATGTCTCGGGAGAAATGTTAATGAATATCACGTGATCAAAGATCGGATCAAACAGTTTTAGGTCTAAATCCTTTCTTCCCCATCCATCTAAAATGTAGCCTTTTGCGCATTCGGGTTTAGATGTTGTCTCTTTAAGTAACTGTGCCAAAAAATCCTGTGGTACTAACTCACCTTTTGACATACGGTCGTTTATTTCTTGATATCTTGGATGTGACACGGGTAAAGATCTCAAAACTTCCCCGTTCGAAATTAAGGGTATTCCCATTTTTTCTGACAGAATCCTACCAACAGTACCTTTACCGCAGCCTTGTGGGCCCATTAGAAGTATTTTCATATTATTCGTTAAGTGCAGACAGAATATCCATAGCCTGCCCTTTCATTCTTTTTTCAGACTTCTTTTCAACTTTTTTAAACGCCTCATTGATAAGGTCCTTGATATCACGTCGTTCTTGACCATCGATTACAAAATACTCAATTTTCTTATCACCTCGCACAGTTACTGAAACCGTGCCTTTTTCTTCAACATGCAAAATTGATTCAAGTTGTTTTTGAACCTCCGATTGCATTTTCTTTAGCTTATGAAGTTGTTTTACTTTTTCAAACATAGTTCCTTTTTATAGTTCCTCGTGCACCGACGAGCCTGAAGATACCACCACTATAGGTAGCAGTACTTCATAAATAATTTTCGTAACTCTTAGTCGCCGACATTGATTCAATTTGTCTTATTGTATCAAGTATAACCGAAACAACAATCAAAACCCCTGTGCCACCAATTGCAAAGTTAGAGCCCAAGCCAAATACCTGGCCCAAAATGTAAGGTAAAACCGCAACCAAACCCAAGAAAAACGCTCCTGCAATTGTTATCCTGGATATTATAGCTTTTAAATACCGTTCCGTTGATTTACCCGGCCTAATGCCTGGAATAAATCCACCACGCTTTTTTATATCATCTGATATTTTTTCCGAATTGAATTGGAAAGTAGTATAAAAATAGGTAAATATCATCACTAGTACAAAGTAGACCAAGTTGTATAGTACAGAAGTAGCCGTAAAGTTAGAAGCCAAAAAGAATCCAAGATCTTGAAGGAATCCTACATCAGATGCTTGCAACGGTGCAGATAACAAAGAAGGTATTAGCACTATGGATACTGCAAATATTATTGGTATCACGCCAGCCTGATTAACTTTGATGGGCAGATAGTTTGCTGTCCTAGAACCGCCTGTAGAACGCCTACCATATTCAACAGCAATATTTCTTGTAGCCTCATTTACCAAAACTATGCTGGCGATCACCACAAGAGTTACACCCAAAACAACTAACGAATTAACTAAACCTTGAGACTGAATGGTAGAAACAAATTGATACGCAGTTAACGGTAAGCTGCTTAATATGCCTGCCAAGATCAATAAGGATATACCATTACCCAAGCCGTACTCGTTCACTAAATCACCAATCCATACTAAAACGAACGTGCCTGCTGTAAGAGAAAGGATAAGTATTAAAAGCGGAAAAGTGTCTAATGGTTTGAGTACCCCTTGTCTTGTTAACAAAAAGTAAACACCATAACTTTGAAGTAAAGTAATAGGCAAGGTTAGCAATTTTGTATATTGATTCAATAACTCGCGCCCAGATTCGCCCTCTTTGGACAGCTCCTCAAGACTAGGGACTATTACAGTAAAAAGTTGCACGACTATGGATGCATTGATATATGGGGCAAGACCCAAAGTTACAATAGAAAAGTTTTGAAAGGCGCCACCACTAAAAACATTAAACAGATTAAATATCGAATTTCCTTGCAGATAAGCTCGTATGGTTTCTACATCTACTCCTGGAGCCGGAATGTGTGCCATAAGTCTAAACAAAGCAATTACGCCAAGTGAGAACAAAAGTTTATTTCTAATTTCGCGAGTCTTAAATATTTTACGAAACATTGATAGGATTCTAAACTAACAATACTATTTTTCTGTAATGTCACCGCCAGCAGCTTTTATAGCCAAAAGAGCTGTTTGAGTAGCAAGAAATCCCTTTAAAGTGAGTTTTTTGTATAACTTACCATTGTTAAGTACTTTTACTCCGTGTTTAGCAATCTTTTTAATGATACCCTTAAGTACTAAATCCTGAGGAACAACTACAGCACCATCCTCAAACACGTTTAATCTGTTCAAAGGAACTTCACTATACATTTTTGTTGTAGGATTACTAAAACCACCCAATTCTGGAAGACGCTTAAACAACGGGACTTGTCCTCCTTCAAAGCCGATTGGAATGTTGGCACCAGTTCGGGACTTTTGACCTTTTGTACCCTTACCTGTGGTGTGACCACCGCTGCCGCTACCATAACCTCTACCTACTCTATCTTTTTTCTTTTTGGTACCTGCTAATTTTGGTAATTTACTTAATACGTTCATACTTCCTTTAACTTGCCTAATGCGGCAAAGGTACATTGCACATTGTTCAACTTGTTACTTGATCCAAGCATTTTGGCTGAGATATCCTTTACGCCAGCAAGTTCCATTACATGTCTGATAACACCACCTGCAATAATACCAGAACCTTCAGGCGCTGGTTTTATTTTTACAGAAGAGGCTCTGAATTTACCCAAAACCTCATGTGGAATAGTGTTGCCCTTTAGATTTATATTCATAACACTCTTCTTAGCAACTCCTATGCCTTTTGCGATAGCAGACTTTACATCTACAGATTTACCTAAACCAACTCCAACACGCCCTTTACGATTCCCTACAATAACGAGTGCGGTAAAACCTACTTTGTTACCACCTTGCGTTTTTTTTGAAACTCTCTTGATCTCAACAACGCGTTCTTCGTATTCATCTTTAATCAAAAAATCTTTTGCCATTAAAAACTAAGACCTCCTTCTCTTGCACCATCGGCAAGGCTTTTGACTCTGCCATGGTATTTGTAGCTACTTCTATCAAAAACTGCTTTTTTAATTTTCTTTTCCAAAGCTCGTGCGGCAAGGGCCTTACCCAAAGTAAAAGCGGCTTCAACTTTTGTCTTGCCTTCATGAGTTTGATTAATAATATCCCCAACAGATACCAAGGTCTTACCAGCTACATCATCTATAAGCTGCGCATAAATGTATTTGTTTGATCTAAAAACAGCTAATCTAGGGGTCGACATTGTACCCGAGACTTTGCGCCTTACTCTAAGTTTTCTTCTTTCTTTATTGTTTCTAAGTATGTTTTTCATATTATGCCTTCCCTGCCTTACCTGCTTTTCTTCTTATATGCTCACCAAAGTATTTAATTCCCTTGCCTTTGTAAGGTTCCGGCTCTCTAATTTTTCTAATCAATGAAGCAGTCAATCCAACAAGCTGCTTATCGCTACCCTTGATAATAATGTTCTTCTCATCAGGTACATCAAATGAAATACCTTCGGGTGCTTTGACATTTACGGGATGTGAAAACCCTATTGAAATTGTAAGATCATTGCCGCTTTTCTTTACTCTATAGCCCACACCAACAAGTTCTAATTTTTTCTCAAAACTTTGTGTTACACCCTTAACCATATTATTAATCAAAGCCCTTGTTAAGCCCCAATAAGCACTTTCAGTTTTGGATTCTTCCTTTAAGGCTACGGTTACGGTGTTATCTTTTATTAGCACGGTAACTTCAGGTCTAAGTTCTTGTGTTAGTGTGCCCTTTGGGCCTTTAACCACTACTTTACCTTCAGCTGTTGTAACTGTTACGCCTTGAGGTATTTCAATTAGCATTTTTCCTATTCTTGACATATAAAATCCTACCAAACCTTCAAAATAACTTCGCCGCCGAGCTTCTTTTTGCGAGCTTCTAAATTGGTTACAAGTCCTCGTGAAGTTGAAACTATAGAGACACCATATCCACCTGACACTGACTTCAAATCTCTGGCACCGGAATATATTCTTCGACCAGGTTTTGAAACACGCTTTATATCAGTAAGTACCGGAGTCCCACCCTTATAAGATAAAACCAACCTTAAACCTTTATGAGTAGAATCCTTTTCTTTAAAAACCTTAACATCTTCCAAAAAACTGTTTTGCTTCAATAGTTTGGCTGTATCTTCACACATCTTGGTATAAGGAATTTCAACAAATTCTTTTCGAGCCAAGTATGCATTTTTTATTGTACTTACCATGTTTGATAATGTATCTAATGACATATATAACCGTTTCTTACCAGCTCGATTTTTTCACTCCAGGTAAATTACCCTGATGTGCAAGCTCTCTAAAACAAATACGACAAATCCCAAATCTTCTCATAAATCCTCGTGGTCTTTTACAAATGTTACATCTGTTATAGGTACGCACCTTGAACTTGGGTGCTCTACCATGTTTAGCTATCAATGATTTCTTTGCCATTACTTAGTATCCTTTCTAAAGGGCATTCCCAACATTTCTAAAAGAAGTTTATTTTCTTCTTTGTTAGGGGAACTCATAACTATCGTTACCTCAAGACTTCTGATTGCTTTGACTACGTTCGGATTAACTTCAGGAAATATAGTATGTTCTTTTATACCTAAAGAATAATTACCTAGTTTATCAAAAGACGTTGGACTAACACCACCGAAATCCCTAACCTTTGGAAGAACGATGTTGATTAGTTTATCCAAAAACGCCCACATCTTATCATTTCTAAGAGTTACTGCAACACCTACAGGGTCGCCTTTTCTTATTTTGAAGCTTGCCACAGATAAACGGGACTTTCTTATCGAAGGTTTCTGACCTGAGAGAGAAGCAAGTTCTTCTGTAAAAAGATCTACAAACTCCCTGTTATCTTTAATGCTACCTATACCAGAGTTTACAATAATTTTTTGAACTCTAGGTACCTGCATTATATTCTCAAGCTTAAGCTGCTTTAACAGTTCCTTTGAGATTTGTTCATTATACTTTTTAAATAATCTATTCTTTTCCATATACTATTTATCCAAAACCTCACCGCATTTTCTGCAAACACGATATTTCCTGCCCTTTAGCTCTTTGTAACCTACGCGTACTGGTCTGCTGCATTTCTCGCAGATAACCATAAGGTTAGAAACTTGAAGAGGCTTTTCCATAGAAACTATACCGCCCTCTTTTGACAAAACACCGGGTTTGATATGCCTCTTAACAATGTTCACTCCCGAGACAACAACCTTGTTGACCGAAGAAAGAACTTTTACAACAGCACCCTCTTTGCCTTTGTCCTTACCTGATATAACTTTTACTTTGTCATTTAATTTAAGTTTCATATATTACCAAACCTCCTTTGCGAGAGATACCACCTTAAGAAATCCTTTATCTCTCAATTCTCTGCTTACAGGACCGAACACGCGAGTACCGATCATCTTCTTATCTTTGTCTACCACCACTGCAGCGTTATCATCAAATCTAACATAGCTACCATCTTTCCTGCGCTTTTCTTTTTTTGTTCTAACTATTACCACTCTAACAACGGAATGATCTTTTACAGTGCCGGTAGAAGAAGCACCCTTAACTACAGCGGTTACTTCATCGCCTACAAATGCAAATTTTCTATTTGAACTTCCTGGTATACCAATAACCTTTAGTTTCTTGGCACCGGAGTTATCTGCTACGTTTAAACTTGATCCTACTGGTATCATATGCTTATTCCTCGATAATACTTATCACTTTCCAAGCAATCTCCTTGCTTACAGGTGCACATTCTTCAATATAAACTACATCCCCAATTTTTGCGTTAAGGGGATCCACCGCCTTATACTTCTTAGTTGAAATAACCATCTTACTATATATAGGATGAGGCTTGGTTGTGTCAACTGCTACTACAACAGCGTTTGTCATTTTATTTGATGTTACTTTGCCTTTAAGCACTTTTTTACTCATATTATTCTTTATTTGCCAAAGATGTTTGTACTCTGGCAATTTCCTTTCTTATCTGTCTTGGTTTCCTAGTATTCTTCTCTTTCTTGAGCATTAGACTCTCAACCATTTTCTGGTATGAAGATTTAAGACTTTGCAAATCTTTGATAAGCTCCTCTTTAGTCTTACTATTGTAATCTTGTTTAACAACTTTCTTACTCATAATTGATCCTCTGCTTTAATAAAACGCATCTTCAACGGAAGTTTGTGTGCCGCACGCTCAAAAGCTACTCTAGCTGTTTCCTCGGTTACACCTGAGATTTCAAAGACGATCTTTCCAGGTTTGATAACAGCGGCGTAATGATCTACAGGGGATTTACCACTTCCCATTCTAGTTTCATTAGGTTTCTTTGAGACAGGTTTGTCTGGAAATATTCGGATCCAAAGCTTTCCACCTCTCTTAGTTTGATGAGCAATTGCTTTTCTAGCAGATTCTATCTGACGGGATGTGATAAGTCCTCGATCTTCAGATTTCAATGCATAATCTCCAAAAGATATGTAGCTTCCTCTTGTAGCAACACCTTTGTTGTTACCTCTTTGCTGTTTTCTGTATTTGACCTTCTTTGGTAGTAACATGTTTAAATCTCCTGCTCACCTTTGTAAATCCATACTTTTATACCGATTAGTCCAAAGAGCATTTTACAGTGGACTTGCGCATAGTCAATATCTGCACGCAATGTCTGTGTTGGAACAGGTCCCTTAGAAAATCTCTCAGAGCGCGCAATAGAGTTTCCACCGCTTAACAATCCTGCAAGTTTAATTTTTATGCCTTTAGCACCCTTGTCTAATGCGGAGTTGATTGCAGAGGCGATTACGCTTCTATAAGGCTTTCTTTTCTTAAGCTGGCGAGCAATGTAATCTGCTACAAGCTTTGCTTCAATCTCAGGAACCTTTACTTCTTCGGCTGTTATAGAAATCTTTGAACTGGTTATCTTTTCTAAATCTTTCTTTACAGCATCCACAATACTACCGCCTCTACCGATTACGACACCGGGTTTTGAAACGTGCACGCGAATGTTTACTTCATTAGGAGACCTCTCAATATCTATAGATCGAACACCTGCTAAAGCAAACTTGTTGCTCAAAACTTCTCTCAATTTATAGTCTTCCAAAACGTGCTTTGAGTAAGTATTCTTATCTACAAACCATCGTGATTTCCAATCTTTTGAAATTCCAATTCTAAAACCGGTTGGATTTATTTTCTGTCCCATTACTTAGTCCTTTCGGATAAACCAACAATAATATGACTTGTTCTTTTCCTAATAGGGCTAAATCTACCTCTAGCTACAATTCTTCCTCTTTTTTGGATTGGTCCTGTGTTAACTTGTAAATCGGAAACTATCAAATTGTCTTCTTTCAAATTTAAGTTCGTTTTGGCGCTAGCAACAGCAGACTTAAGAACTTTGTTGATTAATGCTCCAGCCTTTGTTTTGTTAAAAGTTAAGACTCTTGCAGCATCCTTAACCGAAGCATTTCTCACCAAATCCATAACTATACGCACCTTTTTTGGTGATATGTGCAAATATTTACCTGTTGAATATACTTGTGCCTTATTCATAATTAGATCTTCTTTGAGGAATGTCCTCTAAATGTCCTTGTTAAAGAAAATTCGCCTAGTTTATGCCCAACCATAGATTCAGTTACATATACAGGAATGTGGGTTTTGCCATTATGTACCTCTATAGTAAAACCAACCATTTCAGGAGATATAGTTGATCTTCTAGACCATGTCTTAAAGGTCTTTTTGGCACCTGTATTCAATATTGTGGTTACTTTTTTTAATACTTTTTCGTCAATAAATGGGCCTTTTTTCAATGATCTTGTCATTTTGCCCTCCTATCCTTAACAATAAATATGTTCGTTTGCTTTCTCTTTCTAGTCTTAACACCTCTTGTCTTCCAACCCCATGGGGATTTTGGAGAAGGCATACCTATACCATTATCTCTGTAAGAACCTGCGTGTGGGTGGTCAGACGGATTAGACATAGCAACACCTCTAACATGTGGACGTACGCCCTTGTGCCTGTTTCTACCAGCCTTACCCAAACGGGTATTCCTTAGCTCTGGGTTGCTTAACGCACCTATTGTGGCATAGCAGGACGAAAGCACTTTACGAATCTCACCGCTAGGAAGTTTAATGTTTACGTAATTGCCTTCTCTAGCCATAAGCTGAGCACTGTTACCCGCGCCGCGCACCATTTTACCACCTCCGCCGGGATTTAGCTCTATATTGTGTATAAACATGCCTAAAGGTATGTTTTTTAACGGCATAGCATTGCCTATTTTTGGTTCTACAGATTCTCCGGAAAGAAGAATCATACCTACCGTTACGCCTTCTGGAGCTAAGATGTATCTTTTCTCACCATCTGCATAACATACCAAGGCAATATTTGGGCCTCTATTTGGGTCGTATTCGATTGCAGTAACCTTAGCGGGAATATCAAACTTTTCTCTCTTGAAATCGATCACTCTGTACATTTTTTTATGTCCACGCTCTCTGTGCCTACTTGAGATTTTACCTGCCGAACGACCTGACGGACCTTTCAAAGCAGTTAACAAACCCTTTTCAGGTGCGGTTTTTGTAAGATCGCGAGTAAGTGTTTTCCTGTGCCTTATACCAGCACTTGTTGGTTTGTATGACTTAATCATTTGGATTCACCTTCCGGAAATAAATCGATTTTCTTGCCCTCGGGAATAGTCACAAGAGCTTTTTTCCATTTTGTAGTTTTCATAAAATTAGGTGTTTTACCTATTCTTTTTTTCTTGCCGGGTACAACAATTGTCTTAACATCCAAAGCTTCTACATCAAATAACTCCTTTACAGATTTTGCTATAGCGGCTTTAGTAGCTTTGAAATTGACTTTAAAAGTGTAACAATTCTTCATAGCTTTAGTGGCATAAGATTTTTCTGTGATTATTGGACTATGTATAATGTTACTTTGTCTCATATTTGTCATTTACAGCAAGAGCTGCATCCTTAAAAAACACTATATTTTTGTTATTTAAAAGTTCAAAAGCATTTAGATTGGAAGCCTGAGATACACTCACTCCGTCTATATTGCCTAAACTTTTTCTTATAGGTAAAGAGTTAGAATTCAGTACAAACAATGATTTTCCTGTAAGTTCAGCCTTTTGAATAAAAGAGGCGAACTGCGCAGTATTTGGCTTTTCGATAGCACCAAATTCCAACACTTTTACGGAGCCTCCGGAAACTTTTGAGGACAATGCCGACACTACTGCTGCCCTAATCATCTTTTTTGGCAAAGACAACACCCAAGATTTAGGTTTTGGGCCGTGTGTGATACCACCTTTTCTCCAGAGAGGGCTTCTTGAAGAACCATGGCGTGCTCTTCCCAACCCCTTTTGCTTCCAGGGTTTTTTTCCTCCACCAGAAACCTCACCTCTTGTTTTTGTTGACGAGGTACCTTGTCTTCGATTGGACAAAAAAACTCTTACATATTGTGTAAGTAGATCAAGGTTGGGCTTTTTACCAAATACTTCATCTGATAATTCAAGCTGTTCAACTTTTTTTGCTTTAATGTCTAGTACTTCTAGTTTCATATTTCCTTATTTAGCCATTACCCTAATTAATACATTTGAGTTTCTTGCACCTGGAACTGGACCATAAACGTACAAATGCTTGTTGTTTGTGTCAACTTTCAAGATCTTGATGCCTTTTAGAGTTACTTTCTTAGTACCATGTCTACCAGCCATTTTTTTACCTTTTCTGACACGACCTGGAGTTTGAGAACCAATAGAACCAGGAGCTCTAGGTTTGTCTGATTGACCTCTTGTAGCCATGGATCCCTTAAAATTCCATTTCTTCATGGCACCGGTAAAACCTTTTCCTTTTGATGTGCCAACAATCTCGATATCAGTATTCTCCAGTGTTAGTTCAACATTCTCGACAGACTCTACTATGGTTACAGGAACCACTGTTCCATCATCCATAAATAGTTGAGACATATGAACTTTTTTACCTTTTAGTAGTTTCTGCATTTTTTTACCTAATCAAAAAAGCGCCATGGGGCGCTTTTCAAAGTATCCCCGACTCATTTGAATTATTACAATTCGTTAAACGCATTTGGCATTGTAGCAATAAATCTCATTTATTCCAACTTTAAGTACTCTTGGGCAAAGAAACTTGTACCGCGTCTTGCACTTACATCTTTATAGATATACCAACACCTGCAGGTAAAGTCAGATTAGACAAACTGTCTATTGTTGAACCTGTAGGCCCAAGTATGTCTATAACTCTTTTGTGAGTTCTCAATTCAAACTGTTCTCTTGAGCGCTTATCTATGTGGGGACCTCTAATAACTGTGTATTTCTCAATTCTTGTAGGCAATGGAACGGGGCCAACGACTTTGGCACCCGTTCTGATTGCTGTATCTATGATTTTAGATGAACTAAGATCAATGACTCTACTATCGTAACCTTGAAGTTTAATTCTTATTCTTGTTTCTTTAGTATTTGTTGCCATAAATCTGTAGTTTCTTCTAAAATCTAAAATATTCTTTCTTAGGCTGTAACCTTAGTAATAACTCCTGCACCTACTGTGTGGCCACCTTCTCTAATAGCGAACCTTAATCCTTCTTCCAAAGCTACTGGTGTGATAAGTTTAACACTCAACTTAACATTATCACCTGGCATAACCATTTCCACTCCTGAAGGTAATGTTACTTCACCAGTAACGTCTGTGGTTCTTAAGTAGAATTGAGGTCTGTATCCGCTAAAGAATTGCTTGTGTCTTCCACCTTCCTCTTTGGAAAGAATGTAAACTTCTGCTTCAAATTCTGTATGAGGAGTTACGGATCCTGCTTTAGCAAGAACTTGACCTCTCTCAATAGCTTCTCTTTCAACACCTCTCAAAAGGATACCTACGTTGTCACCTGCTTGACCCTCTTGTAGGGATTTTTTGAACATTTCAACGCCAGTGACTGTAGTCTTTTGAGTTGCTTTAACACCAACTATTTCGATTTCATCTCCAACGTGAACAATACCTCTTTCAATTCTACCGGTTGCAACTGTACCTCTACCTTTAATAGAGAATACGTCTTCAACAGGCATCAAGAATGGCTTGTCTAGATCACGTACTGGGTCAGGGATGTAGCTATCAACTGCATCCATCAATTGAAGAATTGCTTCTGAATATTTGGCATCACCTTCCAAAGCTTTTAGACCGGATCCCTTGATGATAGGAGTCTTTTCGCCATCATAACCATATTTGGTTAGAAGCTCTCGGATCTCTAACTCAACGAGGTCTAGAATTTCTGGATCGTCTACCATATCGCATTTGTTCAAAAATACAACAATCGAAGGAACATTCACCTGCTTAGCAAGCAAAATGTGTTCTCTTGTTTGTGGCATTGGTCCGTCTGGAGCAGATACAACAAGAATGGCACCATCCATTTGTGCAGCACCAGTAATCATGTTTTTGATGTAGTCAGCATGACCTGGAGCGTCAATGTGCGCATAATGTCTCTTGTCGGTTTCATACTCGACGTGAGTAATATTAATTGTAATTCCTCTTTCTCTCTCTTCTGGAGCTTTGTCAATAGAATCGAAAGCTCTAAATTCTGCCTTTCCTATACCAGCAAGAACTTTAGTAATTGCTGCGGTCAATGTGGTTTTACCATGGTCAACGTGTCCAATGGTACCTACGTTTACGTGAGGTTTATTTCTAACAAAATCAGCCATTAATTCCTTTCTTCTCACACATACTGTGGAGAAACAACTTTTTTTTACTTAACCATTGCGCATCCGGCTTACAGATCGCATGGTAATTTATACGCAATAAACCAAATAAAATCAAGACTTTTCCTATAGAAACCAATATTACCTAGCGTTTTTCTTACTTACCTGTTCAGTAATATTAGAAGGAACTTCCTCATAATGACTTGGTTCCATAGTAAAGCTTGCGCGACCTTGAGTGAGACCTCTAATCTCAGTAGCATACCCGAACATTTCTGCTAAGGGCACCTTTGCGTGAATTGCCACTGCCTGACCTCTTGGGACATTACCTTCAATCCTACCTCTTTTACCAGAAAGATTCCCGATCACATCGCCCATAAATTCTTCGGGAGTTACAACCTCTACGTTCATGATAGGTTCCAAAAGATAAGGGTTTGCTTTCCTTTGTGCAGATTTAAAGGCTTCTGATGCCGCAATCTTAAAGGCTAATTCGGAAGAATCAACATCGTGAAATGATCCATCTACGAGTGTGACACAGAAGTCCACCACAGGATAACCTGCAATTATACCGCTTTCTTGCGCTTCTTTAATTCCCTTCTCAGCAGCAGGTATATATTCACGAGGAATAGCACCTCCAACAATCTTGTCAACAAATTTATTGCCAGAGCCCCGCTCAAGTGGTTCCATCTTGATAACAACATGTCCGTATTGACCGCGACCACCAGACTGTCTAATATACTTACCCTCTTGCACTACAGAATCCTTAATACTTTCTCTGTATGCAACTTGAGGTCTTCCTGTATTAACTTCTACTTTAAATTCTCTTTTCAAACGATCGACAATGATTTCCAAATGTAACTCGCCCATGCCATGGATCAACGTTTCACCGGTTTCAGGATTTGCTTTCACTTTGAATGTAGGATCTTCTTCCATTAATTTCTTTAGAGATTCGCCTAATTTATCGCGGTCCGATTTGGTTTTTGGCTCTATGACAAGTCCAATCACTGGTTCTGCGAAACTTATTGTGTCTAGTAAAATAGGGTTACTTTCTGCACAAATCGTGTCTCCCGTTGTAGTATTAGAAAGACCTACAGCAGCGCCAATCTCCCCTGCTTTTATTTCCTTTATTTCTTCACGGTGATTTGCATGCATCAAAAGTATTCTGCTTATTCTTTCTTTTTCATTTTTTGTTGAATTTAAAATGTACGAGCCTGACTGCAGCTTTCCAGAATAAACTCTAAAGTAAGTTAATCTACCTACGTAAGGGTCAGTTTGAATTTTAAATGCCAATGCGGAAAAGGGTTCGTTTTCATCAGCTTTCAAAATAAGATCTTCCTCACTACCGACTCTCTTAACATGGATATCTGCAACATCTTTTGGTGAAGGTAAGTAAGCAACTACGGTATCTAAAACACTACTTACAGCTAAGCCTCTTCCATCGCCACCTAGCACTGCGTAGAAACTTCCGGATACTACTGCTTTCCTGATTGCGGACACTAGTTCAGCCTCTGTTATTTCGCCTTCATTGAGAAATTTTTCCATCAAAACGTCGTCGTACTCAACTACTGCTTCCACTAGTTGCTGTCTGTACTTCTCCACGATTTCGACCATATCAGATGGAACGTCTTCTATGGTGTACTCTGGCTGCTTGAATTCCACGTAAGTGTAGGCTTTGCGAGTTATGAGATCAACATTACCTCTTATTTCTTTTTCAAAACCAATAGGCAACATAATTGGGTGGGCATTCCTGCTTAGCTTTTCTTGTATAGAATCTAAGCTTTTGTAGAAGTCACCACCGATTTGATTTATTTTATTAATAAAACATATTCTTGGAACATGATATTTGTCTGCTTGGCGCCACACTGTTTCTGATTGGGGTTCAACGCCCATCTTTCCGTCAAAAACCACAACTGCACCGTCCAAAACTCTTAGTGAACGTTCTACTTCTGCAGTAAAATCGACGTGCCCTGGAGTATCAATGATGTTGATTCTATAATCTTTCCAAAAACAAGTGGTGGCTGCTGAAGTAATAGTAATGCCACGTTCTCTTTCCTGAACCATCCAGTCCATTTGAGTATCACCCTCGTGAACTTCGCCAATTTTATGAATTTTTCCGGTGTAATAAAGAACGCTCTCAGTAGTGGTAGTTTTGCCAGCATCAATGTGCGCAATAATACCTATGTTCCTAATTTTATCTAAAATGTATTCAGTAGTTTTTTGTTCAGACATAGTAACAGAGCCTAGTTTTGGCAGATACAATTATTTACTTATTTAGACGCGAAAATGAGCAAAAGCTCTATTAGACTCAGCCATCTTATGAGTTTCGTCTCTTTTCTTAATAGCATCACCTGTACCCTCATGCGCATTCTTTAACTCTTCAAAGAGTTTTTCCATCATAGGTTTGCCTTTTCGTTTTCTTGCGGCAGCCACAACCCAACGTAGCGCTAATGCTTCGGAACGCTCAAATTTAACAGGCATAGGCACTTGATACGTAGCTCCACCAATTCTCCTAGATCGAACCTCTTGCTTTGGCATGATGTTTTTAATAGCATCTTCAAAAATTGTTGAAGCTTCTTTTTTATCTTCTGCAAGTTTATTCAAAGTCCCGTAAACAATTCCTTCTGCAGTAGATTTTTTACCATCTGTCATCAGAATGTTTATGAATCTACTTACAACTCTTGATTTGTATAGTGGATCGGTTTGAAGTGGTCGTTTTTTAGCTCTTCCTGAACGCATGCTTATTTACCTCCAGATGCTTTTTTAGCACCATAAATTGATCTAGATGTTTTTCTATTCTGTACACCTGCAAGGTCGTATGTGCCTCTAACTATAGTGTATTTAATACCTGGAAGATCCTTTACCTTACCGCCTCTTACTAAAACCACAGAGTGTTCTTGCAAAGTGTGTCCTTCACCTGGGATGTAAGCAGTAACCTCTGAACCATTAGAAAGCCTTACCCTAGCAACTTTTCGCAAAGCGGAGTTAGGTTTCTTTGGGGTCTGGGTTTTCACCTGCAAACAAACGCCTCTTTTGAATGGTCCTAAAGATGGCTTACTTCTCTTCTTTAAAGAGGAGTAAATGTAAGTAAGTGCGGGTGTCTTTACTTTATTTATTTTGCTTGTTCTACCTTTTCTTATTAGTTGATTTATTGTTGGCATACTTATTCCAATCTGGCTGCCTCTCCGGTAGGAATCAATCTACCCAAAATCACATTTTCCTTTAACCCTAGAAGCGAATCGACTCTACCAGATGCGGCTGCATCGGTCAATACATTGCTGGTCTGGATAAATGATGCTGCTGCCAAGAAACTGTCTGTTTCAAGAGATGCTTTGGTAATACCAAGCAAAGTCACTTTGGCGGTAGAAGGAATTCCTCCTCCAGCAAGTACTTTCTCGTTTTCTTCTTCAAAAGTTCCCTTGGTTACAATTTCTCCTGGTAAGAAGGTGGTATCACCTGGATCATCAATCCTTACGTTGTTGAACATCTGTCGAACAATAACCTCGATATGCTTGTCGTTAATAGCCACACCTTGAGCTGCGTATACTGTTTGTATTTCGCTTATAATGTATCTCTTGGTAGCCTTGATTCCTACAGTTCTCAATAGTTCAGTAAGATCTAAGTGTCCTGAGGTAAGCTTTTCGCCCTTACCCACCAATTGACCATCTTTTACAGCAATTTCAGCTACAGGATCTACCAAATGTTCTACGATTTGTTGTTCTTCTGAAGGATCTGTTGCAATAACTACAACCTTACGTTCATCTCCAGATTTGGTAACTTTTACAGTACCTGTGATTTCACTCATAATTGATAAGTTCTTTGGCGCTCTAGCTTCAACTAGTTCTTCGATTCTTGGCAAACCCTGAGTAATATCTTTACCAACAACACCACCGGTGTGGAAGGTTCTCATGGTCAACTGCGTTCCAGGTTCTCCAATAGACTGTGCTGCGGCTATACCTGCGGCAACACCAACTCGTACAGTCTCTTTGGTCATAAGATCTGTTCCATAGCACTTAGCGCAAACACCCCGACTGGTCTCACATGTGAGAGGGGATCTAAGGAGAAGCGATTTAACACCAGCATCTTCTATTTGTTTGACCATCTCTCTAGTTAACAATGAGTCTTTTTTAACAATAACATTCTTGCCAGCCTTTACATCTTGTGCCAAGAAACGTCCAATTACTCTATCGGCAAAGGTCATGAGCACAGTGCGTTCTCCAACCTCTATTTCACGGCCCTCAGAGGTACCACAATCGTCTTCACGAACAATAACCTCTTGAGATACGTCTACAAGCCTTCTAGTCAAATAACCGGCGTCAGCTGTCTTAAGACCTTTATCTACCAAACCTTTTCTAGCACCACGAGATCCCACAAAGTATTCCAAACCGGACAAACCAAGTTTGTAGTTACCCAAGATAGGAAGTTCAACAACTTTACCTGTAGGATCAGCAATAAGTCCTTTCATACCACCAACCTGCTTCAACTGATCTCTGGAAGCTCTGGTTGCTTTTGATTTCATAAGAACTTTGACCGGGTTTGTGTCTGACAAAGAATTCCAGACCAATTCGTCGATTTCAGCTGTTACCTGATTCCATGTATCTTCAGAAAGTCTAGATGCTTCAGTTTTAGTGATAAGACCTAGTTTGTAATTGTTATCAATATCCGCAATTGATTTTCGACCCTTATCTATGAGACTTTCTCGTTCTTTTGGCACTTCAATATCAAATAGAGAAACGGAATGCCCTGAAATGGTTCCATACTTCAAACCTAAGTCCTTTAGATCGTCAATAAGATTGGCGATGCTATCTTTTGGCTCGTGCTCAAAAGCATATTCTAAAATGGAGTTAACTTTAGATTTATCTACAGGAACATTGATATAGCCTAAAGATTCAGGAATTACCTTGTTAAACAACAATCTTCCAGGTGTTGTCTCCAAAATCTGATTGTTAAATCTTACCTTTATTTTTTGTCGTAAGGACAAAGAATGAGTAGATTCCATAAAGTAGAGAACTTCTTCAGGTGAAGAGAATACAGAACTCCACATCGGGAGAGCTGCGTCTTCTAATGTCATGTAGTAAAGACCAAAAAGCATGATCTTTGTAGGAATAGACATAGGTGTTCCATCAGAAGGCTTTAGCAAGTTTTCTGTTGAAATCATCAAAGTTCTTGCTTCCTCAATTGCTGCTTTGGATAAAGGCAAGTGAACAGCCATCTGGTCACCGTCAAAGTCTGCGTTAAATCCTGGACACACGCAAAGGTGTAATTGTACGGAGTTTCCTTCTACCAATTTTGGATAGAATGCCTGTATACCAAGTCTCCATAATGTAGGAGCACGGTTTAGCATCACAGGGTGTCCTTTTACCAATTCTTCCAAGATATCCCAAACCTCAGAGCCTCGTGCTTCTAGCACAAATTTTGCGCTCTTTACGTTTGGAGCCAATCCTCTACCCAAAATTTCTCGCAGAACGAATGGTTTGAACAATTCCAAAGCCATTTCTTTTGGCAATCCACATTCGTTAAGTCTTAAGGTTGGACCGTTCACAATAACTGAACGACCTGAGTAATCAACGCGTTTTCCAAGAAGGTTTTGTCTAAAACGACCTTGCTTACCTTTAAGCATGTCGGCAAGAGATCTGAGTTCCTTTTTACCTCGGGTGTTTCTAACGGTTTTTCTTTGTTTTGAAGAATCAAAAAGTGCATCGACGGATTCCTGCAACATTCTCTTTTCGTTTCGTATAATGATTTCGGGAGCACCCAAATCTAAAAGACGTTTTAAACGGTTGTTTCTGTTGATAACTCTTCTGTATAAATCATTCAAGTCTGAGGTTGCAAACCTACCACCTTCCAACTGAACCATAGGTCGTAGATCGGGGGGAATAACTGGAATTACAGACATTACCATCCTTGATGGTTCTATAGAAGCTCTTCTAAAGCCTTCAACAACCTTTAGTCTTTTTGATATTTTTAGAGCTTTTTGCCCTCTGGAGTCATCGAGTTCTTTTCTTAAGTTGGCTGCTAATGAGTTAAGATCAAGCTTGTTAAGTATACCCATTATGGCATTTGCGCCTATTTCAACTTTGGTAAATTCTATCAAGAACTCTTCTAAGTTTAAGTATTCATTGTCGGACAAAATTGTGTATAAAACCACACTCTCCAATTTCTTTTGGGTGAGTTTGTAGTTCTTTTCTAACTCTTCGATTTTCTTTTCAAACGAAGTTCGGACTTTTTGGGTAGATTGCTTTACCTTAAGCTCAGCTTCTTGCTTAGAAAAGTCTTTTCGGTCTTTGAGATCTGCACGTGTTTCTTGCTCAATTTTTTTGATCTCCTTATCCATCTCTGCGATGAGTTTGGATTTATCTTTTTCTAAATGTTCGGAAACCATGGAGATAGCCTTGGCCTTCTTATCACCATCCATGTGTGTAACGATAAAAGATGAGAAGTAAATGACAGATTCCAAATTTCTTGGAGACATATCCATTAACAAAGCGAGTTTTGATGGAATTCCTTTAAAAAACCAAACATGTACTACAGGTGAGGCCAGTTCTATGTGAGCCATACGCTCTCTTCGAACTCTGGAGTGAGTTACTTCCACACCACATTTATCGCAGATAACGCCTTTGTATCTGATCCTCTTGTACTTTCCGCAATAGCATTCGTAGTCTTTTACAGGTCCAAAAATACGCTCATCAAACAAACCTTCTCTTTCAGGTTTAAATGTTCTGTAGTTGATTGTTTCTGGCTTTGTAACCTCTCCAAAAGACCAGTCTAATATATCGGCATTGGAAGCCAAATATATTTTTATTCCTTCAAAATCTCTTAAATCGGATAAGCTTTTCATTAAGAATTCTCCATCAAACTTTCTACTTTTTCTTTATCTTCTGAGTCCCCATCTACCGTCTCAGCACCAATCGGAAGTATACCTAAGCCCAAGCCGTTTAATTCACGAACCAACAACTTGAATGATTCAGGTATGGTAGCTTCTGGGATTACATCACCTTGTAATATGGCTTTGTATGCTTGAGTTCTACCTACAAGATCGTCTGACTTGATTGTCAGCATTTCTCTAAGTGTGTGCGAAGCACCATATGCTTCAAGCGCCCAAACTTCCATTTCTCCAAATCTCTGACCTCCAAATTGAGCTTTACCTCCAAGTGGTTGTTGTGTAATGAGTGAGTAAGGTCCGGTTGATCTAGCATGCATCTTATCTTCTGCCATGTGATAAAGCTTGAGAATGTAGGAATAACCAATCACAACATCATCGTGGAAAAACTCACCTGTACGACCATCTATGAGTTTCAATTTGCCAGACATTGGAAGGTCAGCTTCTTTTAGTTCATGTTCTACCACGGTGCTTGAGGAAATCTCAAAGTTTGGTACGGTGTATTTTTTGTTGAGCTTTCTTCCTGCAAGCCCCAAAGGACCTTCAAGAATTTGCCCTACGTTCATTCTTTTTAAAACTGCTTCTGAAGAAAATATAATATCAACAGGAGTGCCATCTTCTAAATGAGGCATATCTACGGCAGGAACAATAGCTGAAATAACACCTTTGTTACCATGTCTACCTGCTAATTTATCCCCAACCTCTATTTTCTTCTGTTGAGCAACATAAACTGTGATTTCTTCCAAAACTCCTGCGGGAAGACCTGCGTTTTCTTTTTTGGTAACTCTCTTTACACTTATAACGACACCATGCTCACCATGTGGCATCACAAGGGAATTATCTCTAACTTCTTTAGCTTTTTCACCGAATATAGCGCGTAATAATCTTTCTTCAGCAGATAATTCAGTTTCACCTTTAGGTGCAACTTTTCCAACAAGAATATCTCCGGCTCTAACTTTTGATCCTATGGCAACAATACCCTCACTATCAAGATTTCTTAAGGCTTCTTCAGGAATGTTTGGAATATCACTGGTGATTTCTTCTGGGCCAAGTTTAGTTTCCAAAACTTGAACAGTGTGATCAGAAACATGGATTGAGGTAAGAACATCTTCCTTAACTAATCTATCGGAAATAACAATACCATCTTCGTACTCATAACCTTCCCAGATCATGTATGCGGTCAAAAGGTTTGTCCCAATTGCCAATTCCCCATCAACTATTGAAGGTCCTTCGAACAAAATGTCACCTTTCTTTAGTACCTGACCTGTTACCACCTTAACTCTTTGATTGATACAGGTGTCATGGTTTGATTTCACAAATTTTTGTGTTTTGTATTCGACTCTGCCCTTTTTAGCGTAATCCACGAGTACTTTTTCGGAATCTGAATAGAAAACTTTACCGTCTTCTTCTGCTTTAATAATCGCGCCAGTGTTTTCGGCAACGATCTCTTCTATACCAGTACCTACAATCGGAGTCTCTGCCTTTACCAAAGGTACAGCTTGAGACATCTGCTGAGTTGCCACCAAGGCTCTGTTAACGTCGTCGTTGGAAAGAAAAGGAATAAGACCTGCAGAAATACCTACAACCTGCATAGGGATTAATTCCATATATTCAGCTTGTGAAACATTTCCGAATGTAAAGGAACCTGCTTTTCTAAGTGGTACTTGAACTTGGTTAATGTAACCTTTTTCGTCAATACTTACGGATGCATCAGTGATAAAAATGTCTTCTTCATCATAAGCTGCAAGGTATACCACCTCATCTGTTACTTTAACCTTACCAGACGCGTCTTTTTCAAGTTTATAGTAAGGCGTTTCTAAAAATCCATATTCATTAACATGAGCGTATGAAGCCAAATAGTTAATCAAACCGATGTTTGGTCCTTCAGGAGTTCTAACCGGACAAATTCTTCCAAAATGAGAGTAGTGTACGTCTCTAACTGCCATACTTGCACGCTCTTTTGTAAGACCGCCCTTACCAAGCACAGATAGTCTTCTCAAATGATCAAGTGACGTTAAGGGGTTCTGTTGATCTTGGAACTGCGAAAGTTGGCCTGATGCGAAAAAGCTGTGAATCTTTGCTGCAACGGATCGTGGTGAAATCAATACGCTTGGTTCAGGAAGCTCGTCTCTAGGCTGTAAGCTCATTCTTTCTTTTATATTCTTTTCCATTTGCAAAAATCCAATTCTGATTTCATTCTGCAAAAGTTCACCAACCCTTCTAATTCTTCTATTACCTAAATGGTCGATATCGCTAATGTGGCCTCTACCGTTGTTAAGATCAATAATTCTGGAAATTATTTTTAGGAGGTCTTCTAACTGCAAAAGTCTGTGGCGACCTTCATTAGGAAAATTAAGACCTAGGGATTGATTAAGCTTGAATCTTCCTACTTTACCAAGGCTGTATCTTCTTTTGTTAAAAAACATGGAATTCACAAGAGCTAGTGCGTTTTCAAGCACTAAAGGTTCGCCCGGTCTCATTTTTCTGTAGATTTCTATTGCTGCTTCGTTTACACTGCTTGCGGGATCCTTAGCTAACGTGGCTTCAATGTAGCTCATTTCTGGGTCGTTATCTACCTCTGCAAAGGCTTTTCTAATATCATCATCAGTTTCTAAACCAAAAACCCTCAAAAGAGTTGTTATAGTCATTTTTCTTCTTCTATCGATCTTTACATGCATTACTCCAGTTCTGGAGGTTTCGATTTCTAACCAAGCACCGTTTTTTGGGAGAACCTTGGCACCTGCTAAGAATTTGCCTGTAGTAGGGGAAGTTGCTCCAGTAAACAGAACGCCTTCTGATCTAATCAACTGGTTAACAACAACTCTGGCAACACCATTTACGATGAATGTACCCATAGGTGTCATAAGTGGGATATCACCCATGTAGATCGTTTGTTTCTTTTCTTTTTTCGCAATTGGATCGGTTAAAGTGGCTTTGAGGTACCAAGGAGCATCATAAGTACGTCCAGTCTTGATGGCGTTTTCAATTGTAATGTTAGGTTTTTCTACGGTAAAATCAGATAAAGTGAGGATCCAACCTTTTCCTGTGTAATCTTCAATTGTACCAAGTTCGTCCAACACTTCTACTATACCCTCGCCCATGAGCCATTCGTAAGAGTCTAATTGGATACTTGAAAGATTTGGGAGCAAAGGCTTATTTTTTTTATTTGAAAAATTATATCGCATTAATTAATAAATTCTTGACTTACTAAATTTAATAAATACAAACGTAACTTTAGCTTTTCTGTATCACTTAAAGATAACACACAATTCTCATATTACTAAACTAAGCACGGGTTTTCCGCGCTCTTATGAGAACACCAAAGTATTAAGTTTTGCTAAATCAATTTGCAAACTATTCTTTGTGATCATGCTAAAAAGATCACAGCAACAGTGCCGAGACTAGCATAGTCTAGCCTACATGTCAACATAATACGTTATTTTTCGTGCTAAAAAAACCCTGCAACATTTATAGGCCAAAACCTGAATACTACTTTACCTAGAATCCTGCCCTTACTAACAGGGCCAAAAAACCTGGAATCGGCTGAATTTTCTCTATTATCGCCTAAAACTACATATTCGTCAGAACCTAGCCTTTGAGCACGCCCGTCCTTAAGTATAGGCCCTCCCAACGTACAAACCCCATTAGACAAATAATTCTCCTCCAATTGAAATTTTTCACCTGAAGATGAGATATACACATGGCAATCTTGTATTCTGACTACATCACCAGGCAATCCTACTATGCGCTTAACATAATCCACGCTGTCATCCCCAGGAGGATGCAACACAACCACATCTCCCCGTTGAAATCCTTTAAAATGTTTACTTACTCTTTCTACAAGAATTCGCTCATTTGTGTAAAGGGTTGGTTCCATACTGGCTCCTTGTACAACTTCTGGAAAAGCTATTCCAAGATACAAAATAGCCAGCACAACAAATGATGTTATGACAGTTTCCACAAAATCTATAATAAATGCTTTATCTTTCTCGTTTATATTTCCAAACATAGAATAAGTTATTTTAACACTTAAATATAAAGACCTCTTTGAAAAGTCTTGATCCAAAAGATGCCTCTGGGGTATTGCATTTACTTGGCACTCTGTTGAGTCTGTTTATAGACACAACAACATAATTCATATCGTCGCTAAAATTACGAAACGCCTTACCTTTGTAATAGTAAGAGAAGGTTTCATAATTCGAAGGTAAATAGGTTTTAACATCTCTACCTTTTTTGTTTAAATAAAATGCAGCATTCGCAAAATATTCACCACTATTTGTGTACAACCCCAGATTTAATGCGTTAATAGTACCTCCAAAATACAGAGGAGAATAAAATGACGAAAATACAGGAAAATACAAATAGAAGAAAGCGCCAGAAACAATTGTCACAGCAACTAAAACGACACGTTTTATTGTACTGTTTAAGTTATACAAAAAGATTGCATTTAGAAGCAGCAATGGTGGCAAAAAGGATACTAGATAACGGTCGATTTTTTTTACAGATATAGAAAAGAAAAGAAAGTACAACACTAAATAAATGTACAAAAGCTGTTTAGAAGAATAGTCTTTTTTTGCATAGAAGAAACTGAATATAAACAAAACTACAGTAACAGGAGAAAATCTCAAAAAGCTCATTGCAGGATAATAGAGGAAACTCATAAGTCCGCTAAATCTTACGTCTCTAACATCAACATCAATTGCATCTGTAATACCATAGATTAATTTATGCAATGTAGTAAGCGGAGAAACCCACAATGCCGGAAACAACATATAATAAATGGCTGCAGCCACACAAAAAAAAGTTACAAAATATTTTGCATTTTTTCTCTCAACGTAAACTGAACGAATCAGCATGAGCACCAATAAAGGGAGAATAATCAAAGAAGTGGATTTTGATAGAACAGACAAACTAAATAAAACTGCGGACGCCACAATATAGCTTGTCTTTTTATAATCCTTGCTCCAATGCCAAAGCGAAAGAAACGAGGCAAAGGCCAAGTAAGTTTCTAGAGACGTTAAATGAAAGAAACGATCTATACCAACCATGTAAGGCTCCACAGCAACCAAAAACCCAAACAGCAGAGCTACTTGGGAGTTAAATATTCTGGTTATCAGGTTCAATTGGTATATGAAAAGAATAAATAAAGTTAAAACCAGTGTAATCTTGGATGCCCCATGAATAATGGGAAACCAATCGGCATTTTCCAATGTTTTTGGTTCTGAAGTATAAGTAAGTTGATACCAAAACCCTCCTTGTTTCACCACCGAATTTATCCACATCAAAGTAACACCAGGCTGGTAATGCTGATAAGTACTGGCGAAGTCCAAGTTCTTTATGGCGGAAGCAAATCTTTCAGATCTTCTATGCCAACGCGCAGAATCTGAGTTTGAAAGATCGGTACCCAAACCGGGCAATCTAAAAATCAAAAAAATGGTGAGCACTACTATTAAAAAATTTCGCTCTTGTTGGGATTTGACTAGCATTGAGTTAATGATATCAGATCAAGAAATTAATATTGTAGATAGGCATAATGAGAGTAAGTATCAAAAACATGATTACAAAAACCATATAAATGATTGGGAATGTGGAAACGGTACCATTGATAAGGCTGCTTTTTATGGGAACAAAGTCGCTCTTATCTTCCAGAAGGTTTAACACTTCTTGTTTGGCCAATGGATCAATAAGTAGTAAATAGGAAAGCAGACCAAGACCTAGAACCGGAGGAATAAGCATAAAAGCAGGGCCTAAATAAGCAGGTACGCGCAAACGCAAGTAAGGATAAAGTTCAAGCAATTCAGGTGAGATAATCATCCACAAAATCAAGTGGACTAATATGGTCAGCAGGATAATCAGGGCAGCATAAGAACGGGCATATCTTCGTACCTGCTTCAAAAAGTATGGTAACTCCTTTTGTGCTACGCGTACTGGATAGGTTGGAATAGGGACAAAAGTAGGTATCAACATATTACAGTTCTATTACGGCAACAGGAGCACATAAATCGTTGTGTATCTGTGCAAAGTAACTTGGCTCTTTTAGGGTGGGGCGCATAGCCTTTGCAACAAGTTTACTCAACACAATTTTGTATTCATATAGCGTTTTGTTCATATCTGATGCAACTATATCTTTCGGGAAGTCTGTATATTTTTTAACACATATCTGATAGCCCTCAATTCTAACCGCATCGTCTACACAAACATCTACTTTTGCTTGCCCAATAGGAGTTTGCCTTATCGCAGTAAATTCTACCTGACTTTTTGCGTAGTCATAACAAGAAATCAAGCCTGAGGAAATTTCGGAAGAGATTACTAACATGGATATACCCAAAACCAGCAAGATTCCTCCATAGAGCAGTACTTTATTCATAGCTTTAATATTAATCAAATATTTGAGGTTGTCATCAACTAATTAGATCAATGATTTGAGAAGGGAAATCAACCGCAAAAGTCGGGTTGTTTTGAATAAGTGTTTCTTTGTGATTAAATCCCCAAGTTACAGATATCACATCCACATGAGCTTTTTGCGC
>CAYNBT010000001.1:201561-210532 GCA_964396025.1 uncultured Candidatus Saccharibacteria bacterium
CTTTGTGATTAAATCCCCAAGTTACAGATATCACATCCACATGAGCTTTTTGCGCGGCATGAATGTCTCTTACTTCATCACCTATGTATATAGTTTCAGCTATATTTAGTTTGTTTTCTTTTATCAGGCGCTTTATAGCACGATGCTTAAAAAAGATGGAATCGTCTGATATGACATCTTTAAAAATCTCCAGATTCTTTAGTTTTAAGAAATCAATAATGTTTTCGCGCGAATTTGAGGAAACTATCCACATATTTAGATTTTTCTCCTTAAGCTTATGCAAAACCTGCTCAATACCCTCAAAAAAGCGCAACCTGTCGAGATGATTATGTAATTCTGCGCGTAGCGAATGAACAAAAAACGGTATCTTTGTAAGAGGGATATGTAGCTCCTTAACAATCTCCTTTAAGGACAAACCCTTTAAATGTTCCAATTGGCTGCGAGAAAAGTTTAGTGAAAGATTCATCTTGTTATCATCAAGTACATCCAACATCAAAGCATACGAATCTACCAAGGTTCCATCGAAGTCGAAGATTATGTTTTTGTAGGGTTTTTTTAGGTCATTCATTGCTGTTTACCATGGCATTTCTTGTACTTTTTCCCGCTACCACAAGGACACAAATCATTTCTTCCTGCTTCAGCTTTTGCGGTAACAGGTTGAACATTAAACGTGGAGCGCTTCTTGGTATCAATTGTGGCAGCAGAATCAAGCTCAGCATGCCTATATACTAAGTCTTTTTCGCTAGAACTAGGTTTAGTAGGTTTTGGCGCTACAGGACCCTCAATGGAGACATTACTCAGGCGCTCGAATATAGCTTTATAGATTTTTGAAACCAAGCCTTCAAACGTGCTACGAGCTTCTCTTTTATACTCCACCATAGGATCTCTTTGGGCATATCCACGCAAACCAATACCTTCGCGTAAATGGTCCATATCCACCAAATGCTCCATCCAAAACATATTGATCACAGGCAAAGACAACTGAGAAATCAATGACAACATGTTGTTACGCCCAATCTTAGCCTCTAAATTTTTCCAATGTTCATCATAAGAAAATTCTGTGTACTCACTCATTTTTGCCGTAAACCATTCTACAAATTCATCTGGTTTTGCAGCAGCAAAAAGAAGTTTTCGTCGTAATTTGTAGATTACGTCCCTGTGCACATTTATGACATCGTCCATCTCAACCACTTGTTTTCTACGATCAAAGTTAAAACCCTCGACCTTCTTTTGGGCGTTTTCTATGGCACGACTTACTAAACCTGCTTCAAGCGGAATAGATTCATCCATACCAAATCTATCCATAAGCCTTTCTACTTGAGCTCCACCAAAGATGCGCATTAAATCATCTTGTAGGGACACGTAGAATCGCGAGGAACCTGGGTCTCCTTGTCTGCCTGAACGGCCTCTAAGCTGATTATCGATTCTTCTTGATTCGTGACGCTCTGTTCCTATCACATGCAATCCACCCAAAGCGCGCACCGCATCTTGCATCTCTTTTGTAGCGTTCTCACCACCTAGGATAATGTCTACGCCACGCCCCGCCATATTCGTGGAAACAGTAACAGCGCCTTTTGCACCTGCATTAGCAATGATTTTTGCTTCTTTTTCGTGATTTTTGGCGTTAAGAATTTCGTGGGAGATTCCACGGCGCTTCAAGAGTTCGTGAAGCAATTGGCTTTTTTCCACCGTGGTAGTACCAATCAGAACCGGCTGGCCGGATTTGTGGCGCTCTACAATCTCGTCTGCAACTGCTCTAAATTTACCTGATTCTGTTTTGTACACAACATCATTAAAATCTTTTCGAGCAACCGGGTTATGTGTAGGCAAAGCGACTACATCAAGTTTATAAATCTTGTAAAATTCTTCTGCCTCAGTGACCGCAGTACCGGTCATTCCTGAAAGTTTTTTGTATAATCTAAAGTAATTCTGATAAGAGACCTCTGCGATAGATCTAGTCTCTTCTCTGATAGATACCCCTTCTTTTGCCTCAATGGCTTGATGTAATCCATGGGAGAATGTGTTGTTTAGAAGTAATCTTCCTGTGAATTGATCAACAATAACCACACGTCCGTCTTTTATAACGTAATCCTTGTCTTTGTTGTAAAGTGCTCGAGCTGTAAGAGCCTGCTCTATAAGATGCACCATCTCAAAGTCTTCCTCATAAAGATTTACAGCTCCCAACATTTTTTCGACTTTACGAACACCTAAATCAGTCAGTGTGGTATTTCGGAATTTTTCCTCAACCTCAAAGTCTGTACCTTTAATCAAGGCTGCAACAATCGTAGCTGCTTGATGGTAACGCTCTGTGGGAATAGATGCTGTTGTGGAAATGATCAAAGGCGTTCTTGCCATATCAATCAAAATGGAATCTACTTCATCTACAATGGCAAAATTGTGCAACCCAAACTCGCCATTTGAATTCACTTGAACCAAGTTTTCTTGGTCGTAAGCCATATTGTCGCGCAGGTAATCAAAACCAAATTCATGATTTGTACCATAAGTGATATCACTGGAATATGCTTGTCTTCTTGGAACTTCTTTTAGGTGTGTTGCAAAAGCATCGTTGAATTCGTCATTTTGTGTTTCTGGATCATAGACAAAGGATCTCTCCTGCATAATCACGCCTACAGAAACACCTAAGTAATGGTAAATTTCGCCCATCCAGCCGGCGCCGTGTCGAGAGAGATAATCGTTAGGCGTTACCAAATGTACACCTCGGCCTGTTAGGGAATTGAGATACAGAGGTAGGGTTGCGGTCAAGGTTTTTCCTTCGCCAGTTTTTTGTTCAGAGATTTTGCCCTCATGCAAAACTATTCCTGCCATAATTTGCACATCAAAGTGTCTTTTTTTCAGGGTTCGCTTAGATGCTTCTCTTACCAAAGCAAATGCTTGAGGTAAGATTTCGTCTAAATATGAGGGTTGAGCTTCTACAGGGATTTTGCTTAATGCTTGTTTCCACGCAGCAGTTTTGGCAAGAATCTCGTTATGAGAAAGTTTCTCAAACTCTTTCTCGTAGGAGTTTACTTTTACAACTAGCGGATTGAGCCGTCGTACTTGTTTTTCGTTTGAATCGAAAAGTCGGGAGAATAACATAGCTTGGTGATTATATACGATGCCGGAGGCACTTCCAATGAAGAACTACATACTTGAACCAAGCACATTGGATGCATTTGTGTCGGTTTTGTCATTTATCACTTTATCTACACCCTCTGCATAATTCAAATTCATTATGTTGTTTGTAGCATCGCCCATAAAGAAAAACGCATTTTTTGCTTTAAATATAAGATTGTTTTCAAATAAATTTTTGCTTGACTTAACATAAAAGGCCGTAAGGTTATCGGTCAAAATGTTGCCAATGGCCTTGTTTTCGACTGCACCATCATAGAAGTAAAAACCATATTGGGTACTACCTCTGAGCTCGTTTGAAACAAATGAATTGTTCTTGGAGCCATAGTTCACGCGGATTCCTCTCTTGTTGTTTTTTACTAGATTATTGGCAATTTCATTGTTGTTTGACCCCCAGATAGCAATTCCATCAAGATTACCCTCTACAATATTGTTGTATACAAAATTATTGTTAGAGTCGGCATGCAGCATTATTCCATGCAATTTGTTGTTCTTAGAAATGTTGTTTACAAGAATATTTCCGTAGCAACGTTTGGAAAAGATAAATCCATGATTACCATTGTTATATGCCTCATTGCTATCTACTAGAAAATTGTTGGAATCATCGTGCGGATCAAAACCGTATTGAATGTTCTCGTAGAATTTGTTGTTCTTAAACACCATTCCTGTAGCACCGTATGTGTATACACCAAAGTAGTTGTTGTGGAATTTTGAGTTAAGCACCTCGCCCGTCATAATGTTGGAGCCAAAAGAATCAGATGGAATTCTCCATGAAACTCCGTATGTGCCTCCTACTGTAAAATCCTTGTGCTTATATCCCAAATATGAAAAATCGGAGTTGTAAATATCAAGGCGACCATTACCCTTGGACAATATGTAACTTCTACCATCTTTAAAATCTCTATCAAAATCATTGGCTATAGTATCCCACGATGTTACACGCACACCATCAAAAGTTACGCGATTATTGTTAAATATCATGGTGACAAAGTTGTCTTTGTTACTCTGCAGTTTGAGCCAGTTAACGTTTTCTCCAGCTATGTCTAAGACTACACCGTTTTCTAATACCAAGTTTGAGGTAAGTAACCAAGTTTTTGGCTCGACCTCTTTAATATGCACAAATCCATCCAATGCGGCCAAATCAGGAAGTGTAATCCTGTTACCACGTCCTCTAACCATAAGTGTATTTGTTTCCTCAACAAAAAATACCTCCAATGGTGGGAAGTAACGTCTTTCATAGTTAAATGTTCCCACAGGTGGCGTGTAAGGAATCTCTCCGGTCGGAATTGTAAGAACTAAGCCAGACTCAATCCTATTCCAGTTGGGAAGTATGTTGTAGTTGAGATTCAAAATATCCAGAAGATCAACATTGTAAAATGCAGCAATATCAGCTAAATACTCGCCTTCCTTTACAACATGCCGTTTAAGAACGGGGTTGTAAATCCTTTTAGAATCCAGTGAGAATTTAGCCTCCATCAACTTTTTTTCAAATGCTGAAAATTTTTCGGAGGGGTTGTTGGCTATAACTGTACCTTTGAGAGAATAGGTGGAGAAAGAGAAAAACCAAATCCCAAGAACTATTGCGAACGTGCCCAAATAGGCAAGGCCGTTTTGAATAAAGCTCAAAGAACGCAACCTACTTTTATCCCAACGCGTAATCCAACCTTGAGAGTTCAGAGTCACAAGAGAGTAAAGTTTTAGGATAGCAAGATAGTAAGAAACAAAAATGTAAACGGGTAACCACACAATATCTTTTGGATAACGCTTTAGATGCGGATACAATTTGATAACACGACTTACAATCCACCATACAAACAAGGCAACGGTGACTAAATAATGCCCAAAAATTAAGGAGTTTATAAAATACATCAGACCCAACAACAAAGTGAATGGTTGAATAAACCTATCCAAAATGAAGAACGCCAAAGCTGGGTGCCTAAAAACCCAACGCTCGTATACAGCTCTAAGGTCAGCCCGCCATGTATTTCTTCCCCATCGAATTCGCTGCTTAAAAAATGTTCTAAGACTTGTGGTACCTTCGGTTAAAACTACGGCATTGCCTTGATATGCAGTTTTCCAACCGGCAGCCTGCACCAAATATGTAAGGCGCTTGTCATCACCACTTATAACTTTCTTGCCCAAAAAATACTCCGTAACTAGATCATCTAACATTGGGAGTACAACTTCTCTTCGATAAAAAGCAGTCCTTCCAGATAAACAAGTTAGCGCATGTCCTGCAGCTCCTAAAAACGGCAATTCATCAGAGTAACGTTGATCAAGCTGAATATCAAAAATCACTTGTGCGGCAGAATCTTCTGAAAGAACATTTTGCCTTGTTGCAACTCCGCCGATTTCTTTGTCAGAAAAAGGCGCTATGGAGTTTTTGAGGGTTCCAGGAGTCCAAATAGTGTCACAATCAACAAGCGCCACAATCTCCGAAGTTGCTTGCAATATACCATCTGCGAGTGCAGGCCTTTTCCCAGGCTTTTGGGTAACAATCATTTTGGCAAATTTGTGTTTTTTACTAAACTTTGTATATTCTTCAATGTTTCTCAAATCAGAATGATCTATTACAGCAATTATCTCTGAGGGCTTTTCCTTTACCCAAGAATCTAAAGCCTTTTTAAAAACTTCAGGATCTTCATTGTAAACAGGGGTGACAATCGAAACTTTAGCCTTATGATTATTTACTACAGGAGAATAGAATGTAGCAACACTACGCTTAAAAAGCCATATGCACCAACGCCACAGACCTATATACCCAATAGGCTGATAAACAGATAGTGTGGAAAGCGTTTGCTGTATTAATGGGGATAAATCTGTCATTTTTTGTGTTTTGTCTTGAATTTTTCGTTTGCTTTTATGGTTGCCTCAAGTACATCCACATCGTACCCCTTCTCTGTGGCCCAAGCATACATAGCTTGTGTATCCTTTGGTAGACAACTTCCACTAAAGGGTCCTCTATCTCTTATCCCATATTTAGTATTCCACATACCTTCGCAGCTTTTTGCTACCAGATTAAAGATGTTATTTGCATCTACGTTTATGTTTTGACATATGTGCCTAAATTCGTTGAAAAAGGCTATTTTTGTTGCGTTAAAAAGATTATGTATATATTTTTGTATTTCAGCTTCTTCCAAAGCAACTCGTTCTATAGGGCATTCAAATTTTTTGTAAACCTCTTCAAGCAGGTCGCCTGATTTTTGATCAAATTGACCAATGACTACTAACCAAGGATTTGAAAAATCTGTAACTGCCGTTTCTTCCCGAAGATATTCAGGATTCATACAGGCTCCAAAATCAACACCACACTTTTTTCCAGAGTGTTTTTCGACCAGAGGTATAACTAAATCGCGGGTTGTTCCAGGCAAAATTGTGCTTCTCGTAACGAGAATGTGATACTTTTTTACTTTAGCTAGACGCTTTCCTAAATCTATACTAGCTTGCTCCAAGTAATCAAATTTAATTTTTCCATTAACTGTGGGAGTGGGAACTGTAAAAATACTTATATCGGAGTCGTAATTTCTTTCTGCAATTTCATCTGCAGTAAAAGCACTATAACCCTCTTTCTTGAGCTGATCAACCTTACCAGTATCAACATCAACAAATTCCACATCAAAACCTTTTGCGGAGAATCCTTTACCTGTTGCCTGACCAACAACACCAGAACCAATTACTGTAATCTTTTTGCTTAATGAATTACTCATACATATCCTCAATTAAAAATATTTATTGATGTAAAGAATAGGAAAGACCTATGGGCAAATGGATTATATTCAGAATATATTAATGAGTCAATATATGTAGTACAACTTCGTACTGCTTATCTGCAGCTGGAGCTAACGAAACTATGTAAAAATCATCGGTAAAGGAATTAGCAGGCAAGCTTGGGTAGATTAAACTCGCGTTTTCCAACTTGAAACCCGTCTCAAAAGAATTTTTGGAATTGTCTAGAATTGCTATGTAAGAAGTGCCATCCTCCGGATCATCTTTGGGTAAGTCTCCCGACTCAGGTGATTCCATCCAAGTTACCGCAATATCACCGCTAACGTTAGATCCAATACTGGGAAAGAACTGATTACTTGAAGAATTCACAACGACAGAGGGCTTAGACCAAGAATTTTTATCAAAAACAGAATACCTTATAACTGCCTTGCCGCTTGTACTAGCCCGCCACGCAACATAAATTTTCTGATTTGCGTATACCACAGAAGCGTGACGAGAATCCTCCTTCGGCACCGAGATTGCTTGCCATTTAGTCCAGTTTTCTCCGCGATCTTGAGAGACAGAATGAACAATTTGTTGAGTGTCGGCTCCCACACTTGAATATGCAAACAAATGCAATGAACCTAAGTCGTCCCTAACCATAGTAGGTCTTGATTGAGTGTTGTTTGGAGTAAGTTGAACATTTTTCCATTTACTCCAAGTAGAACCTCCATCAAGAGATATAACCATTTTGGTCTGTTGCTCTTCATTTGCCTTATCCTTACCCTCCCATACAACGTAGAGTTCATCATCGCCTACACTTAAAATGTAAGGATGCTCTTGCCAGTAATCTTCGTCGTCATAACCTTCCACTTTAGAAATATTTTTTGCGGTAGACCAAGTCTTACCAAAGTCCTTTGATGCAGCATAATATACTTGTCGCCCTTCATCTTGAGAATCATCGTTATCGGAAAGTCCATACCACACAACATGGACTGTGTTTGATTTATCCACTGCAACAGAAGGCACACGCTGAACTGAATCCTCACCAAATGTGTAGATAGGTTTGGCACTTCCAGAAACCAAGAAATCCCCATCCGAATCTTTGCGCACTAAAGGTACAAAAATCTCTTGGTTACCTTCAAATTTGTTCCTATAAGCAACGTGCAAAGCGCCAAGACTATTTTGGGTGATTTTGCGTTGTCCTGTATAACCAAGCCCTCTTCTATCATCTGTTTTCCCTATTGTTACTTTTCCTGCAATCTCCCAATCTTTAGGGGTCTCAACAGGATTTACGATTGGTTTCATAATGGTAAGTTTGCCACCGCTTGTCTCTACAATGGTTTGAGGCATTTCAGGGGAACCAGTTAGATACCTAAGCGATAGATAATAAACAGCTAAGCAAAGCAAAAAGGAATAGATTAAGAAAAGGCCAAGTATAATCGCTTTTTTTCTCACCAAGATATTATACCTTATGTATAACCACTGCGCTTGATATATAAGACCCTATAGTGTATATTGGGACTTAAATCAATTGTATGGAGGCAAAATGCGGATGCTGAACCAAACTTATCTGAGCTACATTGGTGACATCACGCCTAATCGGGCTATGCTGTTTCTTTCGAGTAACATGCTATTGTACGGGTTAATTGCTTGTGACATGTCAGAAGCTTATCTGATTGTTGGCATGTACGAAATCACAGAAAAAGACCTCGCAGAGTTTTCTGATGAAACAACCCAAATTTCTGCTTTAGAACGCTGGTTTAACAAAGTAAGCACGCAGTTCTCGGGCGTGCTCGTGAATTTTATAGACGCAGAAACCTTGGATGTTGCACAATATGAGCCCCGTGTACAAGGCTTAGATGGTCAATGGATTATTTATGATGATCAGTTGAATCTGTTTTACTGGTTTGACGATTTGGGCAAAACGCCAATCCTACTAGTTGGTCCAAAAGAATTAGTGGTAAAACTACAAAGGCATGTATTACCCAAAGCATACCTAGCAGACTCTAATGTACAAAGAGTACTGACGGCGCTTAAGCTCGCAAAGTAAATGAGAAACATCGCAAAACGCTGATACTAAAAAGTATCGGCGTTTTTTTATTAGGCGCGGTAAAGCAAAAAAGCAAGAATTATT
>CAYNBT010000001.1:210632-217937 GCA_964396025.1 uncultured Candidatus Saccharibacteria bacterium
AAAAGTATCGGCGTTTTTTTATTAGGCGCGGTAAAGCAAAAAAGCAAGAATTATTATTAACACAATTCTGTAAGCTACGAATATGTTAAGTGAGTTGTTTTTGACTAACTTAAGCAGAAGTTTGATAGCAAGTATGCCTGAAATCAATCCAGACAAAAAACCTGCTAACAGGATGTGCAAAGGTATGGCAGAAAGTAGATTGAAGGTAGAAACAATCTTAAAAAAGCTTGCGCCCATAATGATAGGCACGGAAAGCATAAACGAAAAACGAGTAGCTGCTTCTCTATTAAGTCCCATAAACATTGCCCCCGAGATAGTCGAACCAGATCTAGAAACTCCGGGTAGCAACGCCAAACTTTGAAACATTCCAATTACAATACTTTTTCTTAACGTAAGATCCAAATCCATATTGCGTGATTTAACCTTTTCGGCAAAGAATAGCAAAGCTGTACCAAACATAAGAAAAATCAACACGTATGAAACATTTCTAAACACATTCTCTATATAGCTATCAAGAAGTAACCCCAAGATCGTAGCAGGCACAGAACCTAACACAAGATATATCAACCTTTTCCCTTCAGGGGAATACTCTTTAAATGCAACGCCAGAAAAAAAGCCGCCAAGAAAATCTTTTACCATCACAAGAAAGTCTTTCCAAAAAACGTAAAACACAGCAACAAGGGTGCTTAGATGTAACACTGTATCAAAAACAAGCGGTTGAGTTTCCCAATGAAATAGATAGGGTAAAATTATCAAGTGACCTGATGAAGAGACTGGGAGAAATTCGGTTAAACCCTGAATCACTCCGAGTGTGACAGCCTGCAATGTAGACATATCCGGAATGTAGTACGTCACGTTAAGAAGTCCTGCCAAAAACCAAAACGTTATCTGAATTTGTTTTACCTGCAACAATGACTGACTTCAAATCGTGGAAATGATCGTGGAGGCTATCGATAAAAATATTCACATCATCTTGGTGGTTTTCCAAATATATTCTGTTAAAGATCACTAGCCCTCCCGGTTTCACAAGATTTTTTATACCGACAATAAATGCACCTGATTTTCCAAGTTCTGGGAACATATCGCCGCAATATATATCTACAAATAAAGCGTCAAACGAATATTGATCGAACCCAAATTTCTCAGGCATCGAAACAATGGCCATGGCATCTGCTGTGGTAACTTGGTGATTTGGAATGGACTCGAGATCAAAATATTGCCTCGCTACATCTACAATCACTGAGTCAATTTCAATGCTGGAAATGAAAATCCCCGGAAACTCTTTGGAAACTAAATGGGCCAATGTGCCACCACCTAGACCTAGAATCATCAGCTTTTTGAGGGAAGGCTCGTTCTGCTTTAGAATCTCTATGGCTTTGCCCCAATACATTCTCATGCATGAAGGGGAATCCCAGTTTATTGACTGTGTCAGACCATCTACGCTCAACCTGCGCGTACGACCCACCTGAATAACAGAAATATCTCCGTTGTATTCAGAACTAGTTTGATATATTACTTTAGGAAGGTTTAAGCCCTCAAATACTGACATCTACACAATAATATCCAAAATTTGCACAAATTGCACTAACTCTACGCCCTGATTACGTCTTTACCAATATATTTTTGTAGCACTTCAGGCACTTTAATCGCGCCATCTGACTGCTGATAATTCTCAATCACAGCAGCCAAAAGTCTTGGAGATGCTGCAACGGTGTTATTCAATGTATGTACGTACTTCAAGGTGCCATCTTTGCTCTTGTACCTAATATTGAGCCTTCGAGCTTGAAAGTCCAAAAAGTACGAATCAGAATGAGTTTCCCTAAACTTTTGCTGCGACGGGAACCAAGTCTCTATGTCGTATTTTTTTCTTTGACCAGCACCCATATCTCCACTACACATAAGCAAAATCTGATAGTGCAAGCCTAACCCTTGCAGCACTTCTTCGGAAAAACCTAGCATTTTGTCGTGCCATTCTCTGGATAAATCTTCTCCTTCGGGCAAAAGCACAACTTGTTCGACTTTTGTGAATTGGTGTACTCTAAAAACACCTTTTGTGTCTTTTCCATAAGAACCAATTTCTCTCCTGTAACATGGGCTTATTCCTGCAAACTTCATAGGTAAATCGTTCTCGTTCAAAACTTCATCCGCATAATACGAGGTAAGTGAAACTTCAGCTGTACCAATAAGGTTTAAGCCATCTTGAGTTGTATAATGATCCTCGAGTCCCCAAGGAAAATAACCTGTGCCGGTAAAATACTCTGGCTTGACCATCCAAGGAACTTCCATTAAGTCAAAACCTTTTGCTCTAATCATGTCGCATGCGTATTGCAAAATAGCGTGATGAAGATCAACGCCACCATTTTTCAAGAAATATCCTCTAAAACCTGCGAGCTTGGTTCCCCTATCAATATCCAAGATCCCCAAGTTTACACCAATATCTGTATGATCTTTGGGCTCGAATGCAAACTGCGGCTTTGTTCCCTCAACTCGCACCACAACATTGTTATCTTCATCTTCGCCATAGGGAACATCTGCTGCGGGAGGGTTTGGTACCCAAAGCAACATATTATCGAGATTTGTACGCAATTCCTTCAGTTCAGCTTCCATAGATGAGAGTTCGGTCTTTACATGAGTTGCCTCTGCTACGAGTGCGGAGCGTGCGCTTGGCTCAACCTTGGCAATATCGTCGGAAAGCTTGTTTTTGAGTGCTCGGTGTGTTTCAACTTTTCTAAGTAGTTCAGTATATTTTTTGTCGTTATCAAGTAGAGCATCAATGTCTACAGTGCTTTGCAACTGCTTGTCTACAACACCTTTTTTTACAATTTCTGGATTTTCTCTTATAAATTTAATGTCTAACATTTGCCTCCTTATGGCTGAGCATTTGTAAAAAGTGCCCAAAAAACAAAAACACCTGGCTTCATTGCCAGGGTCCTTTTTGACTTAGGTGGACGGTGCCACCTGGAACTTTTAACTTATTTACAGCTGTCACGGGCATTCCCGTTGGGGCATTTCCTCCCCAAAGCTCAGAAGGTGGAAGCCTTCTTCGTAGCTTTTTAAGTCTAGTGTGTTATTTATAAAATGGCTACATAGCAATGTCAAGGGGCATTTGACACAACTAACGAATATCTATAAGCTATAGGGCAAATCTTTGATTGACAAAAAGGAGACTCGCATGAACGAAGATGACGATGGAGAAGAACCAAATCTTTTTGATTACTGGGTAGCTGGTGAATTCCCATTCTTGTCCAGCAGTGGTTTTTTTGGAAAAGGCCCTCAGAAAGCTTGGGAAGAACTACTCCCATTGTTTGGGTGTCTAGGGATTATAACTCTGGTAATCATTGTGGTAGCCATCCTGTTAACGTATTAGGAGGTTAGCCTTGGAGGTGATAAAGAGTCACTTTTGAGGAAAAAGGGGGAAGGCGTGAACCTTGCTAAAATAATACTCGAGAACAGACCCCGCAGGCACCCGATGCTTACTGTGAAATTGGCAAAAAAAGCAAACAGGGTGATAAGACAACTGCCTACAGAAACAACAGTGTACGATCTTTACTATAAACGGAACCCCATATGGATCGAGTTTCTCAGCACATGCAATCGTTGGCAACGTAGTGCTGTAACCAAGGCACTGGGCAGTCTCAATACTGGGTTAACGATCGGCCAGATTGCAGCATGTAGCGTAGAACAGCTGATTGGGTGGAAATCCGGAAAGGTGACTGCAGCGTTTCTTAACATCGCCTTTAACCTGCACTAGCCGGAACAGCAACTACAAAGTCCCTATCTCTTAACAAGGTGGGGATTTTTTTATATGCACAAAAGATTTGACCACAAAGTAGTAGAGCTCAAACTTCCGACTACTTCTTGAATTCATTCATCTTTTCAAAGACCTTGATCAAAAAGTTGATATGAGAATCAAAGTCCTCGCCGAACTTATCTAGGCCAAACAAAATCTCATCCCTGCTTACTTTTGCAGCAAAAGCTTTGTCTTTAAACTTCTTCTTTGCCGAACCTACTTCCATGTTTGTGAATCCTTCGGGACGCATTAATGAGTATGCATACAATAGTCCGGCCAATTCATCCACAGCAATTAGAGCTGCTGCTAACTTAGTTTGAGGTTCTTCACCAGTTCTTTCATGCGCGTGTGCTGCAACTGCGTGAATTAGATCAGCAGGCAAATCCCATTCCTTAAACCACTCCAAAGACTTTTTTGGATGCTCGTCAGGAAACTCAAAATAATCCAGATCGTGTAAAAGTCCAGTTAAATACCAAAGCTCTGTATTTAGTCCAAATTTCTCCGCATATTTTTCAAGTGCTTCTGCCACCATTCGTGCGTGTAAGATCTGATAAGGTTCTTTCACATACTTTTCAAGCAGAGAATGTGCGTGTTCCCGTGACGGTAAGGCAACACTTTCACTACTTTCCTCACTTATCTGTTTTGTGGGTGACACAGTATTTTGTGAGTTCAAAACAGAAAAATCCCTACCATAAATTTCCTTGGTAGACGGATCAATCTCGTGCTTAAGCTGAGGAAAGGGAACACCCTCCCTAGCGGAAACATCTTCCAAAAACCAAAAAACACGTTCGCTGTGACCATAACCGAATGTAGGAGGCATGCCATATTCAAGCATCTCCACATAATCAATATCAAGCCATTGTGCTTCATCATCACCCGCATCTCTAAGTGCCTGCTGTTCCATAAAACGTTCTAGTTGATCTAGGGGGTCGTTTAACTCTGACCAGCCGTTCCCAAGCTCGGAACCGGCAATAATAGGCTGAAATCGTTCCGTGATATGTGGCTCATCAATTTTAGACTTTGACAGCGGAGAGATAAACTTAGGATGATTAATCAAGAATGCAGGACCTGAAATGTCTTTCCTGATATTCTTCCACAAGTTATCTATACCTCGGGTGATGTTTTTATCAAAATTTCCTTTTACCTTATGCTCTTTTAGTAGTTGCTCTACTTCTTCTACAGTGGTGTTGTGAACATTAATGCCGTATTTTTCTTTCATTATGTGAGCAAAGTCCAAAACTTCCCAACCCTTAGAGAAATCTACAGAATGTCCTCGAATACTAAACTGGTGCTTACCCTCGTACACGTAGTTGATAATATGGTTAAACAGATTTTTAATAAATTCCATGCCTTCTTTCCAGTCGGCATATGCCCAGTAAAATTCCATAGCCATATGCTCAGGCAAGTGTTCGTCGGAAAGACCTTCGTTTCTAAATCGCGGTCCAATTTCATAGACTTTCTCATAGCCACCGCCAATCAAACGCTTTAAGAAGAGTTCATGCGAGATACGCAAATAGAAATCTTGATCAATTGCATCCATGTGTGTCACAAAAGGCTTTGCGTCGGCTCCTCCGGGGATGTTCTCAAGTACTGGAATATTTATTTCCAGAAAATTGTTCTTTTTAAAAAAGTCTCGATGAGCCTCCCAAAACTTAGCTCGGCGTATAAATCTTTGGTAAACCTCCGGATTTATGTTGGTATCAAGGTATCTTTTTCTTAAGCGCGTCTCTTTATCTTTTAGTCCCTCCCATTTATCAGGAAGCGGTCTAAGTGATTTTGTCAAAAGCCGTATGTTAGATATTTCAACAGAAATCTCACCGGATTTGGTCTTAGCAACAACACCATGCCCCTCTACAAAATCACCAACATCAAGAAAATGTAACTCATCAAAACCAAGTTCACTGTATTTATGATTGGGGTTAGTTAGATTTTCGGCCTTTATATATAACTGAATGGATCCGGAACTATCTTTGACATCTAAAAAAGCCAACTGGCCATGTTTCCTAAAGGCCATGATTCTTCCGGCTACGGTAGCTTTTTTGCCTTCGTGCTCGGAAAAGTTGCTTAGTATTTGGGATGTAAGGATGGATCTAGAAGATTTTGCAGGATAAGGATCAACACCCAATTTCCTCAAATCATGAAGTTTTTGGATTCTAACGTTTCTAAGTTCCTTTAAATTAGCCATGTGTGACCTATTTTATAGCAGTATTCAAGATATTGCGAGGAAATCTCCACAACAATTCCAAATTACTCAACCTTAAGTATTCTATAAGTAAGCTTTCCGATGGGTACTTCTACTACTGCTTCCTCTCCAACTTTCTTACCAATTAGAGCGGAACCTATAGGTGATTCGTGAGAAATCTTCTTTTTCATTGGATCTGCTTCTGGAGCACCTACAATATGAAAAGTGTCTTCGGAACCTTCTATAAATACGGTTACTTTACTACCTACTTGAACTTCTTCTGTGCTGGTAGCAACAGAAACTTTTGCATTCTTTAGAATATCTTCCAATTCCGCGATTCTACCTTCTACAAATGCTTGTTCTTGACGAGCAGCATCATACTCAGAGTTTTCGGAAATGTCGCCCATGTCTCTTGCGGACTTAATTCTTTGTGCTACCTCAATGCGTCTCACGTCAGTGAGTACTACCAATTCATCTTTTAATTTTTTTAGACCTTCTTTAGTTAAATATACTGTATCACTCATGGCGCAATTTTATAGACCAACTTAAGCGATATTATAAGGTATCACTTTAGCCGATCTTATTAAATTAAATAAAATACTTTTTCCTCATAGTGAACTGTGTTTACGTTTCTTTGGATGCTTGGAAAACGTGAACAAGTGGGAGAGCGACTTGATACACATTAGCATTTTTATTTTCCAGTGTCAAACATATTACAATGTTTGTTGTTGCTACCACAGTAAAAAACCCATAGACAAAATTGTTTGGACAATTGTTCTGCTAGAATGGAGATCATGGAAAATCAAACTCCCAAAAACACAAAATGGAACCTAAAATTACTGTACAAAAGTGACAATGACCCCAGAATCAATATCGAACTACAACGAGCAAAAGAAGAGACACAAAGGTTTGTAGCAAAATGGAAAACCTCAAACACCTACATAAAGGAGCCCATGGTCCTGCACCAAGCTTTAGAAGAATATGAAACTTGGTCTGAGAATTTTGGCCTGGATGGAAATGTTGGTTATTATTTTTTACTAAAATCTCAATTGAACAAGCTAGATCACAAACTCAAGGCTACGCTGAACAAACTTAATGATGAATCCACCAAACTCGCAAATGAACTTGAGTTTTTTATGCACAATATTGCGAAAATCCCAGCTCACGAACAACATAAGTTCCTGAACGAACCCAAACTATCAAAATACAAACATTTCCTCACACGAACTTTTGAAGATGCAAAATACCTACTATCAGAATCAGAAGAGAAAATACTAAACATTGTAGGTACTACATCAAGCTCAAACTGGGTTAGTATGGTATCTACATTTAT
>CAYNBT010000001.1:218037-247179 GCA_964396025.1 uncultured Candidatus Saccharibacteria bacterium
GTAGACACACTATTGGAAACAGTATCTAAACGTAATCACATCGCACAAGACTTTTACAAACTAAAAGTTGAGCTAATGGGGGTGGAAAAACTGGCTTACCACGAACGAAATATCGAATATGGCGTAGTAAGCAAAGAATATTCATATGAAACAGCTTTTGATCTCGTACATAAAACGTTCAAAAAGTTGGATGCTGAGTTCGCAGACATACTAAACACTTATAATCGTAATGGTCAAATCGATGTATATCCAAACAAAGGCAAATCAGGCGGGGCATTTTGTATTAATTCAGGTCTAAAACCTCCTGTATATGTGTTGTTGAATCACACAAACAAGCTGCATGACGTCCTAACACTGGCGCATGAAATGGGACATGCAATAAACGATGAACTTATAAAGAAAAAACAAAGCTCTTTAAACGCTGACACTCCGCTTTCCACTGCGGAAGTAGCAAGTACATTTATGGAAGATTTTGTGTTAACTGAGCTTGAAGACAACGCAAACGAAGAACTAAAACTCTCACTCATGATGATGAAACTTAACGATGATGTATCGTCAATCTTTAGACAAGTTGCCTGTTACAGATTTGAACAAGAATTACACAAAACGTTCAGGCAAAAGATGCATTTGTCTAAGAAAGAAATTGGAGAGCTTTTCAGAAAACACATGTCATCTTACATGGGACCGCACGTAGAGTTAAGCAAAGGTTGCGAAAATTGGTGGATTTACTGGGGACACATCAGAAGTTACTTTTATGTGTACTCTTACGCGAGCGGTTTATTAATTTCAAAAGCACTACAAAACATGGTCAAAGTTAACACAAGCTTTATGGCAAGTGTTAAAGAATTTTTGTCTGCCGGTAGTTCAAAATCGCCAAAAGATATATTTTTAGATCTTGGAATTGATATCAAGACTGCAGATTTTTGGAACAAAGGACTTGATGAGATTGAAGAATTGCTCAACAAGACAAGAGAACTTGCAATCAAGCTAAAAAAAATCTCAGAATAGTGCTAGAATTTACTAATCATGGAGCAGAATCAAGTACCTCTAATCAACGAGCTTAACGCCCCTACACAACCAGTATTGCTTCCTGAGCAAAATAAGCATGGTAAAAATATCTTCAGCAAAGTGATCTTAGTACTAACTATAACTATTGGAGTGATTGTAGTTGCGGCTATCATCTCTTACTTAACCGGCAAGAACATAACTAATTCTACTTCTAATGAAGTCAATGAAACTTCTCCTACACAAGGCCAGACCGCAAACACAGATCCCTTCTCTGCACTGGACGAAGACTGGAAGGATTATAACAATAAACAATATCAATTTAATTTCAGATATCCCGAAAGTGCGCGTTTAAGTGAAGAGAATCCTTTTAGCCTAGATCCTTCTACATACTCAGTTATATTCTCGCGCGCAGCAACCACGGAAACAGAGGAAAATCTCACTGAAGGCTATGTTTTCAAAGTCACCATTAACAAAGGGTTAGTGAACAGAGACTTAGCAAAAATAGCAGATGAAAGACAAAAGTTTTACCTTACACAATGTCCGCCAATTGCAAAAGCAGGACCAATGGAAAGTTTAAAAATCAGCGGGTTCAATGCGCAAGCAATGACAGTAGACAACTGTAACTATGACGTAAAAGAGATATTTGTGCTTAAGGACGAGCTAATCTATCAACTAACGATAAAATATATTGGCGATTTGGGATATAAACAGTTTTACAAAACAACTGCCGAAGAAATCTTAAAAAGCTTTGAGATTACAAATTTGATTGCACCAAACCCCACGGAAACTTGGATATCTTTTAAACGTGAAGATGTGGAATTTAAACACCCTAGCCTAAGCGACACCTGTTGCACAATTTCAGGCCCTGCAACTGTAGATAACATAAAGCCACGTCAGCTTACGGTTTTGGCCGACTTGGGAACAGTTACAACAGATAACAAACCCTTCAACGGATTCGGTTTATTTATGGTAGACAACATAAAGAGTGACAATTTTATAGAGTACATTGAAAAACAGAAGGCATCTCTGATAGAAAATTACAGAATAGTGATAGGTAAAAACCCCACTACACAAGATAAAAAGGTTATAGTGGATAACATTGAAGCGGTGCTACTCGAAGGATATGCTTGGTGGGGAGATTTGATCTTTGTGCCAATAGAAAAAACTTCAAGAGTGCTCGTTATCTCAAAGTCTGAAGTTAGCCCTGGAGCCTTTGATAACCTGTTTGGCGAAATAATCTCAACTTTTTCCATAGAAAAACTAGAAAGCCCTTCTGCGTTTTAAATGCACAAAAGAGCTTATTGAATCAATTATCTTTATCCTAATCCGTTTGTACAAATGCGCGCAGCTTTTGTGTAAAACCAATAGCAGCTGAACCTTTAACAATGTGAAGCATGCCCTTGGGTACAGTAGTCGAAGGAGAAGCCAGCAACAAAACTTTGACTCCAAGTAATTCTTGTAAATGCGCTGCTAGAGCAACTCCATCAGCAAATTCAGGGGGTCCCGTACGAGAAGAAACAATGGCCCCACTAAAATCATACGGTGGTTTCTCAAGCAAAAGCGCCGAATCAGAATAGCAAACCACATACGCAAAGCCTGACAAAGAATCTACAATCAACCTTCGCATAGCCTCGTCTGATTCAAACAAAAGCACAAAAGGTAACATCTGCTATACCTCCTTAAAGGAAATCTCTCCGATTTGCTCTTAGCATAAGCGGAGAGATTGATATATGCAAGTTTTAGGCAAGCATTCTTAGAAGGCGTTTGGTAAAGTTACGCGCTTTCGGAGGCAAGTAATCTAACTCCGCGCATGTATAATCAGGCGCTAGCACGATCACTTTTACTCCATATGCCCACAAATTCTGTGCCCAATCCACATTTCCTGGAGTGCCTTCTACAACTACAGCGTCAAAAAAACCGGGGTTGTTGTTGTAGCAATGTTGTGCCTCCTTGAGTACTGTAAATGAATGAAGTGCAACCGGTGTTGCAACTCCTATGTAAGGCTCGATAAGTCTTTCCAGATCTCCAGCCCTCGTACCTACAACGAGCACGTTTGTGGGGTCCATTTCTTCCTCCGTGTAGTGGTGACAGTAAAACAATCAAACAATCGAACTTACTGCTCTGTTGCCAAAACTAATGCCATCTTTAAAATTTATATCCGGCCAATAATGTTTTATCTGATGCACTATATAATCACCAGAGACTTTTTCCGGCAGTAATACGTAGTCTGCACCCAAAGATTTAAGCATATGCGCATGTGTTGTGTCTGTTGCCCGCAAAACTACTTTTGCGTCTTTATTCTTTCCTCTCACCAAGTGCAGTAACCGCTCATTGTCCGAAAAATCTGAGGCAGTACAAATAATCAGTTTCGCTACTTCTAGCTGCAAAGCTTCAACAATTTCTGGATCGCCTATATCACCATATATTGCGTAAATATCCTTTTCTACAAGTTCGCGAACGACAGACGGATTAAAGTCCATGGCTATAAAAGGGATTTTATTTTTGTGAAGATAATTTATGATAGGAGTCCCCACTCTATGGGCACCAATAACTACAATATGCTCTGATAATGAGTTTTTGACCTTACGCTCAAAATGGTGCGCCTTACTTTTGTGTTCAAACAAAGCTACAAACGGAGCTAATGGATGATAAAGTCTTTTTGAAAATGAAATCATGATAGAAGACGAAGTAATAGATAAAACAGCCACCGCTGCCATGATAGAAAGCGTAAGTGGTGCAACCAAACCAGCATTAACTCCCAACAGCAAAACTATGAGCGAAAATTCCGAAACCTGAGACAAATTCAGGGCTGTCTGAAAAATAGTGTGCTTTCTAAATCCAAATCTGCTAAGCAGTATCATATATACAAGCGGCTTAAAGGCTACTGCGTAGATTGTAAACAAGATGATTATAGGAAAAGAATTCCTCAATTCACGTAATTCTGCAGTTGCACCTAGATATACAAAAAATAAGGCAATAAAAAAATCCCGCATAGGTTTGATCTTTGCTTGAATTTGCAAATGATAAGGGGAGGATGCTAGAGCAACACCGGCTAAGAATGCTCCTATTTCAATAGAAAAACCGGCATAAATGGCCAAACTTGTAAAAGCAAAACACCAAGTGATTGAAGTGATATATAGCAATTCGGCCGAATGCGCCGTGTATTCAAATATCTTGTTTAGAATGTATTTGGATAAGACAAAAGTAAGTAAAAAGAGTCCTAGGGCTTTGGCAAGTAAGGAGAGTAAAACAAGCCCGCTTTGAAGACTCATACTCATCGAGGAACCTCCAACCGAAATGAGCATAAGCACAATGATTGCTACTAAGTCTTCCATCAAAAGCATTCCAACGGAAAGTTTACCGTACAAAGACGAAAGATCTCTGCTTTCAGAAAGCATCTTTACCACCACAACCGTAGAAGAAAATCCAAGACCAAGCCCTAGATACATGCCTTCAGTGCGCCCGAATCCCAAAAGGCTGGCGATACTAAATCCAAACAAGGTCGAGATGATCACTTGACCTAAAGCAGAAATGAAAATCGGTTTACCAAGTACTTTGAGCTCATTAAGATTGAGTTCCATACCAATCAGAAACAACACAAAGGCAATGCCAATTTCCGGAAGAACCTCAAAGACTGGGGAATGGCCTAGGTCAAAGAGTCGCACAATCGACAAAATCAACCCTGTGATTAGATAGGCAACAACCAAAGGCAGTTTGACTCTAAACATGAAAAGTCCGATTCCGGACGCCAAAACCAACACTAGGGCAAGTTGATAAAAGATATTATCCATAACTAAGAATAAGTATAAGTTGTTGGAGGGGAAGTAACAATGTGATTGTTTTCAAACTCAACATGAGCTTTACGTATATTGAACGGTAAAAATCGCCCGGTAAATAAAGATCACCGAGCGATTGATAGTTACTTACGCTTAAAGATAATGAGAACAGCTCCTCCGGTTGCAGGGCCGCCAAGACCTAACAAACCACCAAGGGCCAGAAGCACCAACATAGCTACAAATCCGTTTTCTTCCAAACCCCACAAGAGGAGCTGCCACAGGAAAACCACTGCCGATGCAAAAATACCCAATACAGATAAGGATGCGCCCAAACCTAGGAAAAATCTGATAACAGCAAAAACGGCATCTTCAAACTTGCTGTCAGGATCTTCAGGATAATCAGAGATTGCAAGAACGAAAAGACACAACACAAGCGCAACCGCAAAACCAACTACCACATACCTTAGGTCATACCCATGAAAGTAGAGATACGGCATACTTTGCTCCTTACTAATGATTCTCATGCTTGGTAGGTAAAGTGTTTGAGGGAGTGATATATGCCGTAGCTGCAAAGTCAAGACGCGCCGTGAAAAAACACCGACGCTAGACTATAATAAAAAGCATGACAAAGAACTTACTAATAATAGGCATACTCATCGCAGTGACTGTGGCAGCTATACTTGCAGGATTTCGGCTTCTATCGCCAAACCCGCTTAGAGAATTCAGCGTGAATGTTGGTGATTCACAACAACTCGGGATTTTAGATGTAAGGGTATTTAGAGATTCACGCGCAATACATGGCCCCACCTTGTTTGTATTTGCGGTACCCAACAAAACCGCAATCACGCAAATAGTAAGTCTTCACAGTCTTAGTCAAATTGAGGCACTGGATAAATATGTGGACGAGGAAAACACAGTGTTTAACTTCAAAGAAACTTATTTAGATTATTTCCAAAAAACATATCCTAACGAAATCATCATCGACTACCAAAACAGCGTTAACTACGCTAAAACTGGGCGAGATGGATTGGAACCTCAGTTTATGGTTTTGGTATATAACAGCGAAACTGAAAAGGCATATCTACTAGACGGTTGGAGCATGGATTAAGTGTTGTTTTGCTACTTTAAAACTTCACCGTCTAGCTTTTCCAGTTATAACTACCCAGAACGCAACTAAATAGCTTGCGAGCAAAGCTATTCCCACAAGTACAAGCATAAAGGGCAATATAAAGTCCAAGCCTGACTTAACAAGTATTGGCGTACTGGAAATTATTTCAGAACCATTGGTCACATAATCATATGTAAAAGATCTCACTCGATCACCGTCTGCAAATGTTAAGGTAACATTAGTTAGGCCATTATGAACAGATTTTAGCTCAGCAGCTACACTAGAGTACAAACCCATACCTGAAGTTGCGTTTTCCCATTTCTTCAGTTGTATGTCTTTATCTTTCTCTGGAAGATATCTCAAGGTCCTAAAATCAGTGTATGCAACAGTATTTTCTAAGTTTACAGCCACAACACCTTCTGATTTCTCTCGCATGCTAACCAAGACTCCTCTGTCTAGCATATCTTTTAAGGGAGTTGTGAGCTGACTATCCGCATATAACATTGTGGTGGCTGTAGGAAACATAAGGTACTGCCTCAAACTTTCCGAGCCATCTTTTTCATAAAAGACTGAAGTGCGAAGGAAAAATATTAACATCAAGTAAATAAGAAAACTCGAGATTACGTATGCTAAAAAATAAATTCTGCTTTTCATCTTGATTCAATAATACACTGCAGAGGGCATGTCTGTCGTAGTTTTCTTGACTGTGGCGGATAACACAAAATACAACCAAAGACCTGTATAATGGCTTACATGTTTAGAAAGCTAAGCAAAAAAACCCCGAATTCATAACACACTTAAGTGGTACAAAATCGGGGTTTAAGAACAAACATGGACCTTATGAGATTCGAACTCATGACCTCCTCCGTGCAAGGAAGGCGCTCTCCCAACTGAGCTAAAGGCCCCAATTAACTACAGACAACTAACGATACCTGGAACGGTAGTTGTCTGAAACTTCTGGACGCGGGTCTTCTACTACGTCAACCCATTCATCCCCTTCAAGCACTTGTATTTGCGACCGCCGGTTGAAATCATCATGACTAAAATAGCGGAGCTGATCATAGCGGTTGCGCGGGTACCTGTCAGACAATTCATCCAACGTACCTCCACTTGTACCACCCCACTCTACATGTGGTTCATCAATGGTTCCGCCTACCAAGTGCGTCTGATCATAGACTACCACAACTCGGTAGCGCAAAGGTTTGGGCCGATGCTCAAACTCCTTGAGTGCCGCCTCATAGTCTTCGGCATAACACCATGAATCAGCGTAAGGTCCTCTTTGACCCTGCGCAACTGTAAAGGCTACGTTGTCACCAACTTGGGGGAGGCGATTCATACGATGCATCCTTGAGTTGTTGCCAACAAAACGAACACCATCTTCAGACGCCTCCGGCCAAGCAAAATTCTTGGTCAAAAAAAAGACGGCACGCGCACCTTCCCGAGAAATGAAACCGAAACTGTCATAGAACTTGACGGTTCCGAATTCTACTTGTTGGGGCATAAAACCCTCCTTATTTGGATAGGATAAATTTAGTGGAATTATAGGTTATGACGATGCTGTTGTCAAACTATGAGCTATTGGTGACCCCACGGGGAATGTGGCTTCCCCACTGAAGACGAACCTATTCGCTACGCTCATGTGATCTTCACTTACCATGAAGATCACATAAACAGAACCTCCAGCTCATTACATTCGCTGAAGAACCTGTTTATGGTGGCAATTCGTCACTTCGTTCCTATTGCACCCCAGCTCACTAAACTCGCTTCGCTCGTTAAGGGATCTGGTGACCCCAAGTTTGGCTATCACGAACACCATGATAACCGATTTCGTAACTTTTGTTAAAGATTTGATGATCTTGTTTCCTCCTAAATATGCCTATTAAAACTTAGTAGCTCTACAAAATGTAGTAGAATTAAATCAATTCTATGATTACTAACTTCTTTGAGAAAAACAAACTTACGTTATTAATAATTTCACTTGCAATTATTTTACCTCTGGAGATTTCATCGTTTTTTTCATTGCATTTACCCCTATCTATAGAACTCCCACTATTTCTACTAATAATCTTTATATTTGGTAAAGATGTAATTAAAAGTGGTATTAGAAGCCTGTTTCGACTAGATTTTTCTGATATCAACCTTCTGATGACCATTGCGACATTTGGAGCACTTTTTCTTCAGGAGTTTGAAGAGTCGGCAATCATCATTGTCCTTTTTGCTCTAGGAAATGCTTTTGAAGAAATGGGGATAGAAAGAAGTCAGCAGGCATTAAAAAATCTAATTAGGAAAATGCCAAAAACAGCTCAGGTAAAAGACAGAGATGAAAAAACTCCCATAGAGGAAATACAGGTTGGGGACATTGTAATAATTAAGCCAGGAAATAGCATTTCTTTAGATGGTGAAATAGTTTTTGGTGAGTCACTTATTGATGAGGCAACAATTACAGGAGAATCCTTACCAAAAAATAAACGCGTGGGCGATATTGTATATGCCGGAACTATTAATGGTTCTGGTTATTTAGAAGTTAGAGTTACTAAAGAGTCAAAGGATACGACACTTGCTAAAATAATAGATCTAACATATCAGTCAGCGGAAAAGAAATCACAGTCACAGAAGTTTATAGAAAAGTTTGCCAGCTATTACACACCATTTGTAATTTTTGTTGCATTTTTGTTAGTTTTGATTCCAGTTGTATTCTTAGGTCAGCCTTTTAATGTATGGTTTGAAAGCTCATTAACTCTCCTTTTAATCTCATGTCCTTGTGCATTAGTTATTTCTATACCTGTAACTATTTTTTCAGCTATAGGAAATGCGACCAAAAAGGGTGCTCTTGTTAAGGGTGGTAGATTTATAGAGGAAATGGGCAAAGTGAAAGCAGTAGCGTTTGATAAAACAAGGACCCTTACCAAAGGAGAACTACGAGTTCAAGAAATAATTCCGTTTAATGGATTTAGCGAGCAAGATGTTCTGTCTTGTGCTTCTGGCTTGGAGTTATTCTCAGAGCACCCTTTAGCTAAAAGTGTAGTCATGAAAGCTAAAGAACTTGGGCTTTCATCTCATGCATATACTGGTTTTAAAGATGTTCCAGGTAAGGGTTTAACGGGTAGCTGTACGATATGTGCCGATGCACACCACTGCTTAGGTACCCTGGAGTTCATTCAGGAAGAGCAGGAAATTCCAGATGATGTAAAAAAACAAGTGAAAGAGTTTGAAGAGCAAGGAAAAAGTACAATGATCATGACTGATAACAATACTGTTAAGGGAATAATAAGTGTTTCAGATGAGATAAGGGAAGATAGCAAAACGACAGTTAGTGAGCTTTTAAAATTAAAGATTACACCAATAATGCTAACAGGTGACAATAAAACTACTGCAGATTATGTAGCTCAAACATTAGATATTACACAGGTTCGTGCTGGTTTGTTACCAAGTGAGAAAGTGGAAGAGCTAAAAAAACTTATCGAAAAATATAGACATGTGGCTATGATCGGGGATGGTGTAAATGATGCACCTGCTCTAGCTACAGCTTCTGTGGGTATTGCAATAGGTGCAGTGGGATCAGATGTGGCAATTGAGAACTCAGATATAGCGTTGATGAATGACAAACTACTACTCATTCCATATTTGGTCAAACTTGGTAAAAAATCAGTTCAAAAAATTAAATTTAATACGGGGCTTGCCATATCAGTTAAACTTTTGTTTCTAGTTCTAGCTACTTTAGGTTATAGTAACCTAGCTTTAGCTATTTTTGCAGATGTAGGAGTTACTGTAATTGTAATCGTAAATAGTCTAACTTTGTACAAAGACTAAACCTTATGGATGCTATAGTAATTTTCATCGCTCAATACCTTATATTTATTGAAGCTTTAGTTGCGGCAATTGTTTTATTCAAATCTGAAAAAGAATCAAGAATCAAAGTTTTTCTACTATTAATAATAACTTCAGCTTTCTCATTTGTAATAGCTAAAATTGCTGGATCCATTTATTACAACCCGAGACCCTTTGTTCTGAACAATAGTTCACCCTTGTTCTTTCATGAAGCAACAAACGGATTTCCTTCTAACCATTCCTTGTTAGCTTTCGCACTTGCACTGCCTATATTAAGTTTTAATCGCAAAGTAGGATTGGCTCTCAGTGCGTTTGCTATATTAATAGGACTATCTAGGATTATGTCTGGTGTGCATCATCCCGCTGATATATTTGGTAGCTTTCTTATAGTTAGTTTTTCCTATTGGTTTTCTTACAGATATCTGTTAAGCACATTGATAAGGTCTAAATTAGGTACTACAATACGTAGCAGAATATGAAATTAAAACCTCCAAGCGAGTTAGAACTTAAGATCATGGAAATTGTTTGGGAACAGGGAGAATGTTCAGCCCGAGATGTTGCAGATGTGATTAACAAAGATAAACAGTTAGCTTATACAACAGTAGCCACAATGATGTCTCGCCTTGTTGAAAAAGGTGCACTAAAGAAAAAGGTTGATGGGCAATCAAATTTATACGCTCCAACTGTCTCTAAAAAGAATCTTGGTAAGACAGTTGCTAAATCATTTATAGGTAAATTCTTTCAATCTTTTGGTGAAGTAGCAGCATCTTCTTTTGCTGAATCACTAGACGAATTGCCAAATGACACAAAAGAGTATTTTATTAAGTTACTTTCTGAATATGAATCTAAAAATAAATAAGTACATATTCGGTATTATAATAATACTCTCAGTAATAGGTTTACTTTCTGTACGCCTAGCTCAGAAATATTTACCCTTTCTTCTACACAACACAGTTTACTATTGCCAGGAAATGATTCGCTCTTTTAGTTATCGTTTAATTCCGCAGAATATAAATTTACTAGCATTTGCTATCTTAGTAGGTTTTTTAGCTCTTTTTGTTATTCGCGTAATGATAACCCTTTATCAAATTCTCAAAGAAGGATGGAGACTTAACAAAAGTACGGTTAGCCTTAGTAATCCAACTTTAAATAAATTATCCAAAGTTTTAAACATAGTAGATAAAATAGTCGTTGTTAGTGAGAAAACTCCCACTGCTGTATGCTTTGGTATTTTTAATCCTAAAATATATATCTCAGATTCTCTTATTGAACTTCTATCGTATAAAGAATTGGAAACAGTGCTACGTCATGAAATATATCATCTTAATCAAAAAGATAATTTAGTTATGCTTTTTGCCCAATTTTTGCAAGATGTCCTACCATTTTTACCTATTATAAAAGATTTAACCCGTAACTTTAGAATAGAAAGAGAAATAGCTGCCGATATCCATGCTATTACGTTTACCTCAAAACTAACTTTAATAAAAACTTTAAAGAAATTATTAATGTATGATCAAAAATTTAGCTATTCATTTATACCCTCTATAACTTCTGTTGAAACCATGCAAGCAAGAATATATGCACATACAAAAAATATAAAACATACCAATTCTTACAAAATAAGAAATATCCTTGCCTCAGTGATAGCTATTATTACCCTTAGTTTTTTTGCAGTTACTCCTGTACAAGCAATTGAATTTCATGAAAATGGAACAGACGCAGTAATGGCATGTGTAGGAACAAATGAATGTGAGAGGTGGTGCAAAGCCAACATAGTTGAACACGCTGATATGACAAAATCAGGTACTCAATCAATTATGTATTCCTCCGAAACCACTTCGCATTACTAATATTCTATTGACATGGATAATTAACATTACTACACTATGTAGTAGTATTTGATTGGAGAATCTATGGAAGAAAATATAAATAAAACTAAGCTTTCTAAGCTCGCACCATTACTTAAGAATAATTTCATTACTATATTTGTAATCTTACTTTTGTCTGGTTCCTTTTTTGTAATTGGTTCTTTATATACAAAAGTTCAATTTTTAGAAAAGGGTGGGTCTTTGTTAGTTGCTAACAATCCATCACAACCAAACCAAGCACCACAACCGCAAGCTCCTCAAGCTGCTGCTAAGAAACCTGTAATCACTAATGATGACTGGTATCAAGGTAACAAAAACGCAAGAGTTACTTTAGTAGAATACTCTGATTTTGAATGTCCCTTTTGTAAACGCTTTCATCCAACTATGCAACAAGTCATGAAGGAATATGGAGATAAAGTAAAATGGGTGTTAAGACATTACCCTCTTTCCTTTCACGCTAATGCTCAGAAAGCAGCCGAAGCTTCAGAATGTGTGGGCAAACTTGCAGGAAATGAAGCATTTTGGAAATTCACCGACTTATATTTTGAGAGAACAACCGCAGGAGGTACTGGCTTTGCTTTGGATAAATTATCCGAATTAGGTGCTGAAGCAGGTGCCAATAAATCTGCTGTCCAAAAGTGTTTAGATAGCGGTGAAATGGCACAAAAAGTGAAAGATCAAATGAGTAAAGGTACAGAAGAAGGTGTCTCAGGAACTCCCGGTACTATAATAATTGATGCTAAGGGTAATACTCAGCTTGTACCAGGTGCTTTGCCTTTTGATCAAATTAAACCAATGATTGATAAAGCACTTCAATCGTAGTTGTTAAGGATATTATATGGATTTACTATCAATTTTTATCACAGGATTATTTGCAGGAGGACTTACCTGTCTAGCTGTACAGGGTGGTTTATTAGCAACATCTATTGCGCAACAAGAATCAGATGAGTTAAAAGAGAAAGCTCTCAGCGGACACCTACTTCCAATTGTCTCGTTTTTACTAACAAGGCTTATTGCCTATACAATACTTGGATTTCTTCTAGGGTCTTTGGGATCAGTATTTCAACTATCCATTGGCATTAAAGTTGCTCTCCAATTTATTGTTGTAGTTTTCATGCTAGGTACTGCTCTAAACTTATTGAATGTGCACCCAATCTTTAGGTATTTCGTAATACAACCGCCAAAAAATCTAACACAACTTATAAAAAATCAATCAAAGAGCAAAGCTATATTCGGACCAGCAATACTAGGTGCAATGACTGTCCTTATTCCTTGTGGTGCTACACAAGCAATGATGGCATACGCCCTATCAACAGGTGCACCTCTCGCTGGAGCAGCTACCATGTTCATTTTTATTCTTGGAACATCGCCTCTCTTTTTCTTATTCGGGTATGCAGCAAGGAAACTTGGCAAATCTATGAGTACAACATTTAATAAAGTCGCAGCGGGAGCAATTATTTTAGTAGCTGTTTACAACTTAAATGGTGCTATTGCCCTCACGGGCACCACATTTAGTTTAAATAAAATATTTTCAAGTATTAATTGTGCGATCAGTTTTTGTGGCAGTGAAAATGTTGCGGGTACCGCATCTGAAACTGTGAATAAAGCAACAGTGTATATAACACAAAATGGCTATGAAACGGTTCCTCCAATCATTAATGTAAAGGCCGGAACAAAATTAACACTAAATCTTGTAAATAAGGGCGGCGGTGGATGTACACAAGCTTTCACAGTACCAAAACTTGGAGTTCAAAGAGTTATACCAATGGGACAATCCGATACTATTGAATTCACTGCTCCTTCAACTCCAGGACCATTAGCATTTATGTGCAGTATGGGTATGTTTAGAGGAAATATTAATGTCATCTGAAAGCATTCAAACAGTTACTTTGCAGATAATTGGAATGCATTGCACTTCATGTGCCATGAATATTGATTTTGCTTTAGAAGATCTTGATGGAGTAAAAGAAACCAGCACAAATTATGCAAAGCAAATCACGACCATTATGTTCGATCCTCTATCAGTCACTATAGACAAGATTATTGAAGTTATAAACTCCTTGGAGTATGAGGTAAAACTCATTTCTTAAAATATGCAAACGAAGACACTTACTGTAAAAGGAATGCACTGTGCTTCATGTGCAAATATTATTCAAAAAAAACTAGGAAAAGTAGACGGTGTAGCTTCTTGTACGGTTAATTATGGAACTGAAAAAGCAAATGTTACTTTTGATGACCAAAAAACTAACTTATCTCAAATGAACACCCAGCTTGAAAAATTAGGTTACTCTCTAAATGACCCGCATTTTGGACATGATATGTCACCTGTAACCTCAGATAAGCAGGCTAAAGAAGAGAAACTCAAGGAGTTAGAAGGTTTAAAGCAGAAAACCCAAACAGTTTTACCGTTTGTTGGTATAAGCATTATCGTTATGATTTGGGAAATTTTCTCAACTCAAGTAAAACTTTTTCCAGAGATGCCAGAAGTAATCATGGAGTTTTTCCATCATTTACTGCCAATTTTAGCTACATACACAATGTTTTATATTGGCCAACCCTATATTGTGGCTATATGGAGATTTATCAAATACAAAAGTGCAAACATGGATACTCTAGTAGGTATCGGTACTTTAACTGCTTTCTTATACAGTTTTATTATTTCAGCACTCGATATGGTTCTTAAGCCTTACATTAACACTGAACAAGTTTATTATGACGTAACGATTGTTGTAATTGGTTTTATTACTCTAGGAAAGTTTTTGGAAGCTAGATCAAAACTTAGAACTGGCGAAGCAATTGAAAAGCTCCTGGGACTTCAAGCAAAAAACGCAATAGTTATCAGAGGCGGTAAAGAAATAGAAATTCCAATCGAGCAAGTAGTTGTTGGGGATGTCGTTTTTGTTAAGCCTGGGCAAAAAATACCCGTGGATGGGATAATAACTGAAGGCTCTTCCTCAATTGATGAAGCAATGCTTACAGGTGAATCAATTCCTGTCGATAAAAAGGTTGGTGATACTGTAGTTGGGGCCACTATTAATAAACAAGGATCACTCAAAGTTCAAGCTACAAAAATCGGTTCTGATACAGTTCTTTCTCAAATTATTTCAATGGTCGAACAAGCACAAGGTTCTCAAGCACCAATTCAGCGCCTTGCTGACCAAATATCGGCTTTTTTTGTCCCAATAGTGTTTATCATTGCAGGACTAACTCTACTGTCTTGGATGGTTATTGGCTCCCAATTTTTACCATTTTCCCAGGCATTTTCACTAGGACTAGTTTGTTTTGTAGGCATTTTGGTAATTGCGTGTCCTTGTGCAATGGGACTTGCAACTCCAACTGCGGTGATTGTAGGAGTTGGAAAGGCAGCACAAAATGGAATTCTGATTAAAAACGCGGAAAGCCTTGAAAAGTTTAGTAGCATAGATTTTGTTGTACTAGATAAAACAGGAACAATTACCAAAGGACTACCGGAGGTAACAGATATACAGACAACAAATGTAATAACAGCTTCAAACGCACTGCAACTTCTAGCTTCACTGGAGAAACATTCAGAACACCCCTTAGCTATTGCAGTTACTCAAAAAGCGTTAAGTGAAAATGTATTAATACTACCTGTTGAGGATTTCGAAATAATTGAAGGAAAAGGATTAAAAGGGTTGATTAATGGTCAGCTCTACTACACTGGGAATTTGCGATTAGCACGAGAATTGGGTGTTCAACCAGATGAAAAAACTGTTGGTACATTTACATCACAGGGTAAAACCCCTGTTCTACTAATTTTAGATAAAAAAGCAATAGCATACGTAGGTATTGCGGATACTGTTAAAGACGATGCAAAAGAAGCCGTTTCTCGATTGCACGCTTTAGGCGTAAAGGTCGCAATGATAACTGGGGACCACAAAGAAACAGCTGCATATATTGCAAACCAAGTTGGGATTGATCGCGTTTTGGCTGAAGTTTTACCAGCCGATAAAGCTAATGAGGTTAAAAAACTTCAAGCAGAAGGATATAAGGTTGCAATGGTAGGAGATGGTGTAAACGATGCTCCAGCACTTGCTACAGCTGATGTTGGGGTTGCTATGGGTACAGGGACTGATGTTGCAATTGAATCCGCTGGGATAACTTTATTGGGTGGACATATTTCAAAACTACCAAAGGCAATTAGACTTGCTAGAGCAACAATGAAAATAATAAGACAAAATCTTTTTTGGGCATTTTTTTATAATATAATTGGTATCCCCATTGCAGCCGGAGTTTTATATCCATTTATGGGACTATTACTAAATCCCGCAATAGCTGGTGGCGCAATGGCCTTCAGCTCTGTGTCTGTTGTATCAAATTCTTTACGCTTAAAAGCCCAGCGTGTATAAAAGTTTTTAAATTATGCAAGATAAAAAAATAATTATTGGAATAGGTTTGTTTACAATCGCTGTGTTTGTAGGAATTATACTTCTATCTTCCCGCTCAAAAAGCACCTCCCCTACAAATTCAAGTGTTCCTTTAACAGGTCAGCAAAGCGATTTATTAAAAGTAGTCTCAGACGACTGGATAAAAGGTAACAAAGAAGCAAAAGTTATCTTGGTTGAGTATTTGGATTTTGAATGTGAAGCTTGTGGTGCTTACTACCCCCTAATGAAACAACTCTCTGAGGAGTTTAAAAATGATGTTTTATTTGTTAATCGCTACTTTCCTCTTCCAGGTCACAAAAACTCTATGTCAGCTGCTACAGCGGTTGAGGCAGCCTCTAAACAAGGTAAATATTGGGAAATGCATAACTTGTTGTTTGACAATCAAAAATCTTGGGGTGAAAAACCAGCGTCTGATCCAAAATCCTTTGAGAGCTATGCTACTCAGTTGGGATTAAATATTGATCAATATAAAAAAGATGTTTCATCAAATGAAGTGAAAGAAAGAGTAGAAAGAGATAAGGCCTCTGGAAACAGATTGGGAGTTTCAGGAACCCCGTCTTTCTTTTTAAATGGCCAAAAGATTCAAAATCCAAGATCCATCGAGGACTTTCGTACCCTTATTAAAGCAGAGCTTCTCAAAAATCCTACAGAAGTGGCAACTAACACAGGAGAGAAAGTCCATGAGCATGCAGATTTTAAGGTTTATTTAAATGGTAAAGTATTTGATTTCACTCAAGCAAAGTATCAATCATCAGATACAAATCCATTAGATCCGGATGCCCATTTGCATGATGGTAATGGTGATGTTACTCATAAGCATCGTAAAGGAATTACCCTAAGTTATTTCTTCAAGAGTATTGGAATGAACTTTGATAAAAACTGCTTTGCTTTAGATACAAAAGAACAGCTTTGTAGTGAGAATGATAGGGCACTAAAATTCTTTGTAAATGGTGAACCCAATGATATGTATGGAGATTACGAATTTACTGATCTGGATAAAATACTAATATCATACGGGTCAGACAATCAAATAGAGATTCAGAGACAGTTAAATTCTGTCACAGATGATGCTTGTATGTATTCGGAAAAGTGTCCAGAAAGGGGAGCCCCTCCAACTGAAAATTGTGTAGGTGGCCTAGGGAGTGACTGCTAACTATGAAAAAACATTTTTTATTCTTTTTTCTTGATGATTTCCACCAAGGTGCGGCCAATCATATGCTTCATTTTTTAGGATGTACCCTTTTGGGCTATGGTTTGGGTAAACCTAGTCTTACTTTAATTCTTATTTCTCCACTAATAATGGAATCTGGACATGTGTACAACTATCTAACGGGTAGGCACAAGGAGCATGCAATTAAGATTATCCCCTGGCAAATACTGTTTTGGATTGTCCTAGTTGGTGTGGTTTTCGCGTTTACCAAATTAGTATTGTAAATTTTAAAGGAATTATTTTATGCAAGAAGAAATTACAAAAGAAGAAACCAATTTAGAACAGCCGAAGACAGCTACATTTACGAAGTTTAAAAGTAAGAAAGTTCTTTTAACCTCAATAATCGTTGTAGCTGTAGTCGCGGCTTTATTCTTCTCTAAGGGTATATTTGTAGCAGCAGTAGTAAATGGCAGCCCAGTTAGTAGACTAAGCGTAATACTAGAATTAGAAAAACAAGGTGGTAAAAACACTCTTGAATCTCTTATTACAGAGAAACTAATTGAAAACGAAGCTAAAAAGAAGGGAGTTACTGTTACAAATGATGAGGTTTCCCAAGAAGTTAAAAATATAGAAACCTCAATTACTCAACAAGGCAGTACACTTAATGATGTGCTGCTTCAACGAGGGATGACTATGGAAAATCTTCAAAAGCAAATTGAAATACAAAAAAAGATTGAAAAACTTCTTGTAGATAAAATACAAGTTACGGATGAAGAAGTAACCAAGTTTATTGAAGACAATAAAACCACTTTGCCAACCGGAAACGAATCTGAAACAAAAGCACAAGTCACGCTGCAATTGAAAAACCAAAAGTTAGATCAAGAGGTTCAAGCTTGGATAGCAGGACTAAAAGCAGAGGCAAAAATTAGCTATTTTGTAAATTACTAATATTTAGCTATTTCTTTGCCCAAAATCAACTGATTCTGGATTTTGTTTAACTTCATTTATTATAGTCTTAAGAGTTGTCTCTATAAGACGAAGGAGCCTATTAGCTATCACATCATAAGATGGGGTAGATCCACCTAACTTTTTCCATACTTTCCATACCTTCTCTCGATCGTCGTGCATTGGTATTCCGTCTATATTTTGAAATGTAACCTCTAAAACCCTTTTTAGGTTTTTCTTTTCCCAATAGTCATCTGGCATATCTTTAAGTTTCTGCGGTGCAAGGTGATATATACTTTTTAATTCACTTTCAACCTCTTTCTCATCTAACCAACCAGGGGGGACAGGTATGTGTAAGTTAAAATCCTCACCATAAACCGACATAGTTGAACCTCTTTGCCATGGATTTTCAAGATGTTCAATGAATACATTTCTGTAAAATCTTAAATTATAATAAAGCCAAACAATATCTCTACTATGCTTGTCCCATAAATCCTTCAGGTTATTTTGTGTAGAATCTTTTAATATTAGATACAAATCTTTGAAAGGATATTCTTTGTTGTTTCCCTTAGATAGTTTTCCTAATCCGTAAAGATGTTTTATTATAAGGGCCCATTGATCTAGAACCATATTTCCAAATATAAACAGTACTTCCATGTCTAAACGCATTTGCTCAGTCAAATCTCCATTTAAACCTAAAACTTCTTGTAGTTTTTTGGAGAATTTCTTTTGAAATTTAGTAGGTCTAAGCTTGTTTTCTTTTATATGTAGCTCAGTTATCTTCTTTCTATTGATACCTAGTCTTTTGATTATTTGCCTAATGTTTTTTAGTCTTTCAATAAAATAAGATTGATGATAAAAAACAGCGCGTGGACCAGGTGTGATTCTCTTTGACAGATTGATTTGTTTTTCCAATTCCTTATGTTGTTCCAAAATAGTATTAATCTTTTCAAGCAGAAAAGAAGTATTTAAAGGGGTTTCGGTTAGCAATGTTCCTATACTTTTGAGGTGCTTATCTCCACCTTTTTTGACATAAACTTTGGCAGCATTTATAAGCATCTTATCCCTTGTGGGTTTGTGAGGAGTAATGAAAGCTTTTGTTAAGTTTAGATTTGCTTCTATTTCTTCTTTTTCTAAAGTATCTGTCTTTTCGGCTAATGCAGACTCTAGCTCCTTAATCGCTTCTTTAGGGCTTGTTGCTAGTGAAGCCATTACTCTATGGTAAAAAGCTTTTATACCGTGATAAAATTCTTCATTTTCTGAACTCTTAGCACTTTCAAGCATGAGTTTCATACAGTCTTGAATATTATCAAAATCATATTGATTCATTGCTATAGCCTTTGACATGTAATGAAGGGTCATTTCTGCACTTGAATTTTTCAGATCTCCTATTTCTTCAAAAAGTTTTGCTCTTTGCAAAAATAATTCTGCTCTCCCAGCAAACTCAGATTTATCTGTAGCGATTGCAAGCTCTTTCAATAACTCTAGTTTGACCTTCTTCGCATCGATGGCATCTCCAAACACAGCTTTGTAATATTTATAAGCTTTTTTTAATTCTTTTATTTTAGTCTTAGTTTTTATAGTCTTATTAGCTTTTTCTTTGTGATATAAACCCAAAGCCATATTAGCCATTTTAGGCCCTTCTTGGCTACCAGTTTTCTTTAAGTTCTCTATTGAAGCTAACAGGAGTTTTTCATCTTTAGTTGAAATGTATTTTTCAAATTGTTTAATAGCCTCGAGTTCATACTGGTCGTAATACACCTCTGCTGTTGGTTTGATGCTGTCCATGTTATTCATAATCCGAATTTTACTCCATTTTATTCTTTTGTCTTGTTGAATTGCTGCAGGCGAAGGCACCTATACTGAGACAAGTGCTTTCTACCCTATGTTATAAACCAAGATCAACCAATGCTTCATCGCTACCTAATAATGACAAGTCTCCAACTTTAAGTCTTAAACCTTCTGCATCTGATGAAACCTCATAAACGTCTGCAAAGGTATATGGAACATTCGGATTAAGATTACTTAAAAGATAAAGAGATTCCGCCCCTAAGTTCTTCAATCCAAAGGATTTGCTATATGAAGTAAATTCTCTATTTTGATTATCAACGAGCTTCAATCCAGTTACTGTTTTCATTTCTTTGCCTAAGTTTTCCACCGTTACATTTAGGACTACAAATTTACCTGCAGGCTTAACTACTCCTGAGTAGTCGCTTAGTTGATCTGCTTCCAAAGCTTTAACTACTTTCCATTTAACATCTTTTACAGTAACTTCTTCTCCAACCTTATATATCTTTTCTTCTTGTTTGTTGTAATCTCCCGTTTTTTGAGAAGATCCATTATTAGCTCCTCCAGAGTTGGAAGAATTTGAATCATTGCTGCCACTGCCACCAGCAATCATACCTAGGACTATGAGACCAATAAAGGCTATTCCGCCCCATTTTAGTAGTTTTTTCATCTTAAATCACCTCCTTAAAGCGAAATTTAACACTAGATATATCTTTACTAAACATCCTGATACTACGACATTTCCAGCCGAAAAGCTAGATATATCTGGTAAAAATAAGCCTTTAACCTAAGTAGTCTTATATTCAGCAGGTATGAACTATAATCCGTTATTTAAAAAATTAGGTGAACGCATAGAGTTTCTTCGTAGGAAGAAGAAAATGACTCAAGAGGAACTGGCTGAGAAGTCTGGTCTACATAGAGCATATTTCTGGGATATCGAAAACGGTAGAAATATATCTATAAAAACCGCGTATAAGATTGCTCAAGCCTTAGATGTATCTCTATCCGAATTGTTTGATTTCTAACCTCTATTGGCGTCTCCTTTTCATTCAACTATAATAAGACCGCATTCCTAGATGCTGTATACATTACTAGGCCACATTTAACTGTCCTATTTATAAAATATATGAATGAAAGAATAAAATATGCATTTCCATATAGGCGCCAAGACTTAATGCCTTTGAGCAATTTTGTCCGTTATTGTAATGAACGAGGAGTAAAAACATCTGCAGAACAACTTGAGTTTTATGATGAACTCGGACTTTTAATGCCCGTAGTGGGAATATTCGCGGAAATAGGTATTTATCGAAAAATATTTATTACTGATAAAGAAGGTAAAGATCAATGGGTTTTTGTTTATTCAGGTGATGAAAAAACCTTGGGATATAAAGAAATAGACCCTTTATCTTATTATCATTATGCGGGCTTAAGCTATGGTAGTAGCGAGCAATTGGATTATTATTTTAAAAATAATTTGGTCTTTTATCATTCAGAACTGGCTTATTCACCCTGGAATTCCATAGTATTAAAGGCAGACCATTGGGAATTCAGTTCTGATAAGCTACCTGATAAGGCAACTCTCTTTTATACTCCGTATCAGATATTTGCTCTAAGAGATATACAACGTGGTATGAGTATTAAAATACATGATAGAGCACTCTTTCGGGATGAGGCTGGCTGGATAAGAGCAGGTGAAAACATACGTAAGATGTTTAATAACTTTTTACCTCGATTGCATAGTGAAGTGTTAGCGTACATTAAAGATTTCAGCTTATATTTTGATTTGCTTACTGTTCTTGACGACATAGTGGATAAATCTGAGAAAGTGTACCAAGAAAGTATAAGACAAGGATTCGATGAGAAAGAGGCAAATACAGACTACGAACATGCTATATCTAATTATGAAAAAGAAAGTATCGAAAAGATTTTAGATGTTATAGACAAACACAAAATTACAATCGCAAATTTAAGAAACTTACAAGAGAGGTTTTTTAACATTGGTTATTGGCAAGATCCTGCAAAAAAATGGATATTATACTTGGAAAATGTTTCTCCAAGAGCTTTATATAAATCAGACGAATATAAGTTTTCTCGAGATAGTTACAACATAGGGGAAAATATTGGATGGTGCATTCAAATTCTAGGAGAAAAACCCATAACACTAAAAAATGTTTTAGTGCATGTCGATAATGAGAAGCTGTGCCTCTATTGTCATAAACTATACAGACCAAAGAAAAAGGGACAAAGAACGTGTGGTAAAAAGGCTTGTGCGGACAAGAATAAAAATGAGCATAAAAGAGAACAGTATAGAATAAAAAAACTTAAACCTACTGAAATTCTAAAAGAGCTTAATTAATCGAACTCATTTCGAACTCACCATCAAACATAAGATTCTGTGGTTTCATATAGTCAGATCAAATTAGGATTTGATATATGAATACAGAAAACAAATTTTATACGAATAATATTAATCTTTCGGCAGCTTTATTAGCCAAAGATATTCCACTCTTAACATTTACTAAAAGCGGCGGAATCACTACTTTTATTTTTGATTATCCAGAGAAATGCACAGAAATAGAAACGAAATGGTTAACTGATAATTTAGAGGTATTGGCTTATAAATATTCACAATCACTTAAACGCTTAAAAAATATAGTTTATGGAGGTCAAAATGCTCTATAGGGCTAATAAATTATTAGTTGAAAGGGGGTGTACTTAAAAATGTTTGAACAGGATTTACCAGCAAGCTTAAAAATAGTTACATCTATCGTCAAAGCTATTGATATTCATCCTAAGACTCATTGGAAAGGTGTAGGTGGGATTGGCGAAAATGATTTCCTGGGAAGGCTTGATATTGAGTTTAATGTGCCCAATCCAGGAATGGCAGTTTTGACGAATAAAGGTATGATTCCGAACCCTGATTGGTTCCTCCTTTTTGAGGAGGCTGAAAAAGAAATTATGGAAGATGAATATGCTTTCTACGGAATACAATACTCAACAACTGTAAAGTCCGCTACTAAAAGACTTAAAAAGCACCTAGAAGACTTCGAAGTGGCATTTTCAAGAGATCTTGGTGGCTCTAAAGAGAAACGAGACTTGAAAACGAGAAGACGACTTTATGGAAGAGATAAGGTAAAGGAAATGCTTGAAGCTATAAGGTTATTCGGAAAGGATGACGAAATAGAATTGAACTTTGTGTTTACTCAATGGCCTGATATAGAAGTTGCTAGAAAAACAGACTATATCAAGGAATTTGAGTCCAAAGTAAAAGCATTTGAGGAAAGATCCGAACCAGAATTCGATTTTCCTTATTAGCTTTGACATCCTGGGTTCAGGTCGGCTCTGGACCCAGTAGTGAGGGCTAATAAAATGACAGATACTAAACTAAATAATGACAATTTAATAGCTAAATCTAGTGTAACAACCTCTAATGGTAAAGACAATGCGGTTCTAACAGAAGCATTATTTTTATCGGAACAAGTTGGTTGGAGTGTTATTCCTGTAGGTGGTAATAAAAAACCACTAATAAATTGGAAGGAGTTTCAAACAAGAGTTGCCACAAAAGAAGAAATAACCCAATGGTTTCATGACTTTCCTAATGCTGGTATCGGAATAGTGACTGGGAAAATCTCAAATCTTCTAGTATTTGATATAGACCCAAGGCATGGTGGGACTGAAACACAGTTTGAATCTTATAACACTGTTGTAGTAAAAACAGGTGGTGGCGGGAAACATTTTTACTTTAAGTTGTTGGATAACATCCAAAATACAACAAACCTTATTCAGGGAGTGGATGTCAGAGCTGAAGGTGGTTATGTTATATCCCCACCCACTTTACACAACTCAGGTAATAAATACGAATGGTTAAAGCACCCAGCAGAAGTAGAACTGCTTGAACTACCCATAACCTTAGTAAAACTGTTTGAAAAACAAGAAACTGAAAATACTAAGGACAAATACGAAGGGGTTAGTGAGGGAAAAAGAAACGATACCGCAGCATCCTTAATTGGCGAGCTACTCAACAAATTTAAAAAAGAAGAATGGGATTTAAAGGTTTGGCCACTAATTATTGCTTGGAACAATAACAATCAACCTCCTATGGAAAAAGCTGAGTTAAAAAGTGTTTTCGCTTCCATATGTAAAACAGCCAAAAAAGACAATGAGGATAAACCTAGAAAAACAGTTGCAGATATTCTAATTGAAATGGTCTTGGAATCTGGCGCAACTCTTTATTTAGATCAAAGTAAAACTCCACATATTACATTTCCAGATAGACCTATTGTTGGATATGCGTTGGGTAGTAGTGTATTTAGGCAATGGATTCGCGGAAAATACTGGAACGAATATAAAAAAGGGTTTTCTTCCGACACTTTTAATATTGTGCTTAGCACACTCGAAGGCAAAGCTTTTCACGAAGGTGAAATAAAAACCTTGCATAATAGAATTGCAAGAAGTGATTCCGCCATTTATTACGATTTAGGCAATGACACACAAGTTGTGAAAATTAGCGAAACAGGTTGGGATTTGCGTTCTGAATCACCCGTATTGTTTAAGAGATTCTCACATCAGCAAGTGCAGATTACACCATTGCCTGGTGGTGATCTCAATTCTTTACTTGATTATGTAAACCTTGGTGAGGATACAGATAAACTACTTTTTCTAACCTATGTGGTTACTATTTTAATTTCTGATATCCCCCGAGTGGTCATAGTTAATATAGGAGATCAAGGTAGTGCAAAATCTACAGCTTTAAGATTAATAAGAAACTTGATTGACCCAAGTAGTGTAGAGCTGATGACTCCACCTGGAGAACTTTTGGAACTTGCACAGGCCGCGAACCATAACTATTGCTTATATTTAGATAATTTGTCTTCCTTATCCACAAAAATATCTGATGCACTATGTGGCCTTGTAACAGGAGTTGGTTTTAGTAAAAGAAAGCTATTCACAGATGATGAAGATGTTCTATTTGATCAAAAGGTCGCAATAGGAATTTCAGGAATTAATTTAGTTGCAGAAAAAGCAGATCTTCTAGATAGATGTTTAATACTTCAATATCAAAGAATTCCAAATGAAGAGCGTAAAAGTGAGCATGAGTTTTGGCAAAAGTTTAGTGAGCAAAAACCGTATATTTTAGGGGCATTATTTTCCACTTTATCTAAAACCTTAAAGATTTCAAAAGAAATAAGTTTATCAAATAAACCTAGAATGGCTGACTATGCTAAATACGCTGCTTCCGCTTCAATAGCTCTTGGTAAAACTGCGGAAGATTTTATTAAAGCATTTGATGAAAATGTTAGTAGACAAAACAATGCTGCAGTAGAGTCATCTTCTACAGCACAAGTAATATTAGCATTTATGCGAGAGCATGCAGATTGGCAAGGAACAAGCAGTGACTTATATAACGCACTAAAAGGAATTGCTGAAAAATCAGGATTACAAATAGGAGGTACTGATGGCTTTCCTAAATCATCTAATTGGCTATGGAGAAGAATTATGCCAGTAAGACCAAATCTACTAGCTTTAGGCATTAAGGCTTTAAAAGAGGAAACTGCCGAGAATTCAATTATCAAACTAACGAATTTGAAAAAAGCAAAAGATACCTCCAAAGCTGCCACTGTTGCCACAGGTGATATGGAAGCAATGGCAACAGATTCTTCCAAAAAGGACACAGCAACAGAAGACTTATTAAAACTACTAGATCCCAACGATGTGATAAACGCCAAACCAGAGGATTTCGACACCAGTAATTATTTTAAGAGGACTACCCCCTAAGCAAAGCTTGGGAATTATATGCAAAATAAGTGCTTATATATAAATCCTGAAACCCAAGAACGCTGTAATTCTTTCGCACTAACAGAAAGGAATTACTGTTTTTCACATGACCCCGATAATAAGGAGGCCAAACAAAAGGCTGTTGAAAAGGGCGGTAGGGCTCCAAAGCGAGTAGTTCTGAATTTACCAAAAGTAACGATTAAGACTTCCGCTGATGTAATTAATATTCTTGAAGAAACTATAAACATGGTTAGAAGTGGTGAAATGCCCGTATCTAATCCAGCTAACACAATAGGTTTTCTATGCAGTCATCTACTGAAAGCTATAGAAATGACTTCTATAGCGGATAAATTGGAAACCATAGATCGTCTTATTCTCGAAAGGAGGACGCGTTAATGGTTAGAGATTTATCCACTTCAAAAATAATGGCTTTAGGCAGATCACTTACAGGCAAAGAGGCCGCCTTATTAATAATAGATTATGAAATTAGGGAAAAAGATACAGGCAAAAGCTATAAAAGTGAAATCGATGCGCTAGTTTCTTCTGTTAAATATGCGAAAGACCCAAAGCAGACTAACGAATGTATTTTCTATCATGAGCTATGGAAAAATGTTGGCTTTTACTGTCTGGATTTGCAAACCTGCTTAATGGATATTGAAATAAACACCTGGAAACTCACTTCATTCCAGATGTTGATAACAGAATGTGCAATCAAACATGAGTTAAATAAGGCTGTAAACAAACTACCGGGATTTCTGACAATAGAAGATTTTGAAGCTAAATATGAAGAGTGCAAAAAAGATAGGTTTGAGGAAATATTACCCCTAGAAACTATAGTAGAACATGAAGCATTTCAAAAATTAAAGGTAGATGGCCTTATTGATAGCAATTCTATATATGGTATAGATGACGTTTTTTCAGATAATAAAGATTTAGAAGCAAAATGGTTTGGATACTTAGACCAATTATTAGCTAAATATGAGGATGATATAAAGTGTGGGATTCTCATTGAAGGTAAAGTAACTGAAAAAGGGGGCTGGTATCACTCAGGAGAAAAATACATTGACCAAAGAGGTATTACTGGGGAAAGCTGGTATCGCTACAGCAAGAAGCTAGATGAGGGCTTTAACAAATCAATTGATGACAAAGAAAAACTAGTCGATTTTTATAATGGTACTTTCGCAATAGCTAAGGGTAGCTCTGCTTACAAAAGAGAAGGAGCTCAGCAGTGTGCAGGAGAAACAGCTAGGCAATTCATTAAAGATGTGTTGCAACATGGTCAGTGTTTGTCGGAGAAATCAGGTGTTATTACTTTGGATGTAGATGTTAAAACGGGCATGGAAATAATTATTAGCCGAATGAATAAGCGTATTGTAGAAGTTAAAAACTATCAGGAAGTTATTAAACGTCTTCAATCCCATATATATGGAGATATTATTCAACTAGGTGACTTCACTACAGCTAAAATTGAATCTATCTTAGACAACGCAACATGTCCTATCACAGAGACAAAAAAGCAACTATTGAGGTTGTTCATGCCATTTTCATTTAGTAAAGAGCCGAAACTACTAGGGTTTGAGAATTTGGATGTGAAGATAGATCCATTGCCCGAAGAAAAAGTAGTGGAAGAGCATTACAACTGGTTACTTGATTTAGCCGAGAAAGAGAGCGGTTATAGGTGGCGCGGATAAATGCTAAGACTAAATCAGCAACAAAACCGAATAAAAAACTTCGCAATCTTAAAAAAGAAGTTCAACTAGATGATGTTTATACTGCATTAGCAGACTTGATAATCGACTCGTTTCTAGAAAGCAGAAATAAAAAGATGATATATTTAAAAGGAGCTCAACTTAATCATAAGAATCTTTAATGGCCGTTTTGGACAATTCATTCTTATGAGTTGAGCTCACCAGAACGGCCTTTTGAGTTAAAAAAATATGAAAGAACCAATTTTATTAGCAACAAGATTTAGCGATCCAAAGCAAATTGGTGGAACCAGCACTGAGGTTCAAGTGGATACATGCACAGACTTTTGTGAGAAACAGAAATTTGAAATAATTGCCCACCACAAGGTTGAAGCAGAAAGTGCTAAAGCTAGTAACATAGCTCGAATAATTGACCTCTTAGAGTTCTGTAGACAATATAAGGGTAAGGCAAAATACTTGATAGTTTATAAAGTAGATAGGTTTGCTAGAGATGTTGCTTCGCATTATTACTTAAAAACGGAATTGCTGAAAATGGGTATTGTTTTAAGAAGTGCTACAGAACCTATTGATGAAACTCCTACAGGCGAATTAATGGAAACTATCCTAGCAGCATTGGCACAATTTCAAAACTCAGTAAAAAAAGAACAGGTAAAAATTTCAATGAGAAAGCTACTTGAGCAAGGTATTTGGCAATGGCAATGCCCCACAGGTTATATAAACAAAAAGAATTCGTTTGATAAATCTACAATCCCTGAAGTAGATGAAGCATGTTCATATCGTATCGAGTATATTTTCAAGCAATTTGCTACAGGGACAATTACACAAACTCAATTATCTAAAGAATTAGAAAAACAAAAGGCTTACGACCACAAAGGATATGAAGTTAAATTCTCACCGCAGCTTGTAGATAAGATATTAAGAAACTCCTTTTACGCTGGCATTCTATATGTTCCTAAATGGGATGAGGAATTTGAAGGTGCGCATAAGCCATTAATAGATAAACCAACATTTTACAAATGTCAGAGATTATTGGGAATTGCTTCGGAAGATTCTGAAAGGTTATCTTTAAATCCTGACTTTCCACTTCGTGATCAACTATATTGCGACTATTGCGGGAACAAAATGACTGCAGCACCATGCAAAGGCAAAAATGATAAGTTTATGCTCTACTACTGCTATAACAAGGAATGTTCAAATGAAGGAAAGAAGTCTATACACAAGATTGATTTTGAAAGAGAGTTTGCCGAATATCTTGAATTTATAAGACCAAACGAGGAAAAGTTTGGCAAATTTAAGGAAACTTTACTTAAAAGGTATGAACAAAGAAAGTATGAGTTCGAAACTCGATCAAGCACTTTTAGAAAACAACTTGATATTCATGAGAGCGAAAAGGGAAATATTATAAAACTAGGAAGACAGGGAGCTTTGGAACCTGAAGAGGTTAAAGTAGAACTAGACAAAATTAAGAAGAGTATTTCCGAACTGAAGCTTCAACTAAATGAGTCACATGAAGAAGAGTTTAAGATAGATATGTTAGTTGAATATGCTGAATCTTTCTTTCGAACAATGCATCTATTTTGGATAGAAGCACTACCATCACAAAAAGTTAGATTACAGAGGATTTTATTCCCAAATGGCATAACCTACTCTTATCCAGGGTTTTCGAACACCATTTTAGCACCTGGCTTCAATGTAATTAGGGAGTTTGTACCTGCTGAACCTTCTTTGGTGACCCCACGGGGAATCGAACCCCGATTACCAGGATGAGAACCTGGCGTCCT
>CAYNBT010000002.1:0-27010 GCA_964396025.1 uncultured Candidatus Saccharibacteria bacterium
TTGCGGGGAATTGTTAGTCTTTGTAAGACAGTACTACTTTTTCTTTCCGTCGTCTTTTTCTTCTTCCTCGTCCTCTTTGTCTGTTTCTTTGGTTGCTTCTAGGTTTGCAATTACTGCAGCCTCATCAACAACTGCTTCTTCTTCTTCTCTTTGTGGGTAGTCAATCTTGACTATTAATTCTTCTGGTTCTATATCAATCAATTTGACCTTGTTTTTGTCGTATTGTAACTGAGCGGCTGTTATAGACGTTCCTACTTCGGTGAATCCTGATACATCAATTGTAAATTCGTGTGGAATATCTGAAGGTAAACATTCTACGTCTACTTCGTTTAGAAGGGTTAGCAAAACGCCCTCGCCGCTTTTTAGTATTGGGCTAAGTTCTGCGCCTATAACCTCTACAGGTACGGTTGCTCTGGTTTTTTCTTTGAGGTTTACTTTGTAGAAACCTACGTGCACAGGTGTATTTGTTACCGGGTTGGTCTGGACGTCTTTAACTAAGACTTTTTCGATTCCGGCATCGCCGATTTTTAAGTCAATAAGCGAAGTTTCTCCGGCGGTTTTATATACTTTTAAAAATTCGAGTAATGATACAGCCAATGGGGTTGATTCCATGCCTTTACCAAACACCACTGCAGGAACCATTTTGTCTGCTTTTACTTTTTTTGCTTTTTTTCCAAGTTCAGTTCTTTTTTTTGCATTAATTTGCATATAGAGTTTTTCTGTAACATTTTGTGCAAATCCAGTAATTCATCGTATGAAATACTTTTTGCACCAATAAATTTTTTTATTTCTTGCCCTGTAAGGTCTGATATTACAGGCATTATTCCGCTCCCTGCAAGTGTAATTGTAATCATACTTTCCGCTTGGCAGTTAATACATTTAGCGTGCGCGACAAGCGCTACAGGAACCTCGCTTATTGTGGTCAGTTTGGCAGTTTCCAAGCTTGCACCACACTTATGGCAGAGGGTTTTGGCTAGATGTTCCTTTATAAAGTGCTTTTCTAACATGCTTGGATGCCGTCCCCTTTGAGCAGGGAAGCCTTAAAACGTTGTTATTGTACTATCGGAACGTTGAATTAGCAAGCCCAAATATCTACTTACGGTAGAATACCCTACTTATGTGTTTTATTCCAGCATTAACTCAATTCCTAAGTCGTTATTGAGTAGGCTGGTGTAAAGGGCTTTTCTGCCTGATATTGTAATACTAGGGTTTTTGGTCGTAACAGTGAGTCCTAGAGGTGCCTCAAATGAGAATGAGGCCTCATCATTCTCCGTGCCTGCTTGCTTCTGCCATACAAGCTTGTATGTCTTGTTTTTTTCAGTTATGGATAGCCTACTTGCTAGATCAAAACTTATTGTTAATTTTGATGTTTCTTGCGGTTGAACATCTAAAGGTATTTCGAATGTTGTATAGCCAGTTTCTGTGCCAATAATCATTTCTTTGAATACATCTTTGGAGGCATTAACTGACGACTCGATTTTAGCTCCAGTAAGTTTTGTTCCTGCAGGCACCAGTACTCTTACGTAGTTTTTATATGGTCCTCCTGGCCAAGCGTAATCTTTTCCGGTGTGTTTGTAAGTGGCTGTTAGTGTTCCACGTAAAATTCCGTCTCTTGTTTGTGAGTTTACCTTATAGTCTAGTTTGTTTTTGACATAGTAATTTGCCTTTGTGCCTCCTAGATTTGTATTCACTACTTGCAGGTAATCGGTGTCTGTATTTATTATTTTTCCTGTCCAGTTGTTTTTTTGTAGTAATGCATTAAAGGAACTGTTCGGCAGATATATTTGAACATGCCTCTGTCTGAGCGAATTACCTAGCTCGGTCACTAAGGCAGGCATTTTTTCTTTGGGTAACGCAAATAATTTTTCCATCATTTTGCTCCCCAGAATTGTTAAAAATGATTTCTTTTGGCTTACACCTTCCTTATAGTTAAATTCGCTATAAAATTGGGTTTTTTCGTAGAGGTTATTCTCTGTTATTTCTTCGTTGTAGGCCGTTAAAAATACAGGGCCGGTAGTTTTTAGTAGATTTTTTGCAAAGAAGAGATCTATTGCAGTTACTCCGTCGAATCTGCTTCCATCCATTTTATAAAAAAGTTCTTGAATTAATGCCGCGCTTTTTTCAAAGTCCGGATTCCAATTGGCGTTTCTTATATGAAGGTTTTTTTCTCCAAGTATGGTTGCAATTGGTTCTGGAGCAGGAATCTCTATACCTTTAAGATCTATCTGTCCGTCCGGATTGTATATATCGTCTATGGTTAAGTTTTTGATCTTGCCCTTCTCAAGTTCTAAAACTGCATATGATCCAATGAAACCTCCTGTAGGCCTGATTTCATTTGAATTTTGGAAAAGCACCAGATATCTTTGCATTTTTTCCATGCCAATCAGATTTGGCAAATCAGTGGTAAGAGCTTCGGCTGTGTTAAGTGCAGCCCCTGCCTGTTCTAATCCATTTATATATTGATCTACATACTTTTGCTTGCTTGTTGGAACACGGACTTCTTTTAGATTTCCTAAGAAGGACTTAGCAAGTTGGATTTCTTCTTTTGCATTCAGGATATGGAGTTTAGATTCATCAAGCTGTTTTGTATCTAGCGTAAGTGTTGAATCTGGGCGTAAGACGGCCCATATTTCTGTGAATGGTTGAGTTGCTTTTGCTGTATTGTACAGCGCTTTGGCAAAATGCTTTCCCGAGCTGATCATCCCGTTTGCACTAGTGTAGTACTCGTTTTTACCCAATATTGCAAATACCCATTTAACTTTTTTAATACTATTTTGGGCTTTATGCAATTCTTGAAAAGCTTTATTGGCAGAGGCCTTAGCCTCAGTTGGTTTGAGTTCCAAAAGTAAATTGGGTACTTGTTCCAGGTTTTCTTTTGCCCGTTTTGTATAAAACACAGTTTGTAGAGAGGGGATTCCCACAAATATGGTGAGCACAAATATAACGAATCCTACTGCCAACAAACCGTTTAAAACTGCAACGCTTTTTCCTTGAGTACTTGGTGTAGTGAGTTTTGGCGAAGTTTCTCTAAGGCGTGCAAATATGCCACTTAATCTTGTTTTTAGGCTGAGCCGTGCTTTGGGAATCTCATGGGTTGTTTCGTCAAACAGTTGATGTATTTGTTCTGGTGTGGTCTCAAGTGTAGGACTTTCTTGCTGAAATAATGTGTTAGTGAAATTTCCTTGTTTTTCTTTTTGCTTTTCTTCAATAAGTTTTGCTGGCTTAAATGAATTTTCATTGACAGTGTAACCAAACCACTTAAGAGTTTTCACTAGGCCTTCTTTGAATGGGGTTTTAGGGTCCCATTTGAGGTCCTTTAGGTTACTAGTGTCTGGAGTTATTTCGTGTGAAAGATTTGTACCAAGCTTAGCTTTGAAGTCAATTTTCACCTCTTTGTTAGCTAGATTTTTTACTAAATATATTGTTTCTAACACTGTGAAAGGTTCTTTATCTACTAACGAATATATCCTGCCTTCTGTATTTTCATTAAATAATGCCTTTATAAGTCCTGCTACTAAGTCAGTAACAAAAAGGTAAAAGTATTTTTCATTGCCGTCTCCGAGTAAGGTTAGATCTCTGTCTTCCAAGATATCTTTTAAAAACCTACCTAGATCCCCATGGGATTCCAAGTCCATTCTTGGCCCGTAAATCTCGGGAATGCGCACAATTCTAACGTTGGTGTGATTCTTTTTGTAGTATTCCCACACCAAGGCTTCTGCATAGCGCTTTGCTTCGGTTAAAGAATATTTCTTTTCTTCCTGCTCTGTTTGTCCAAAATAATGTTCCAAACTAAGCGATGCAATCATGCCCTGATAGACATCAATCGAAGATACAAGCAGGAACTTGGCTTCGGATTTGTTGGCAAGATCAAGCAGATTTTTTGTGCCTACAGAATTCATAAGGAGAGATTCCAAACTGATATCTGTGTTACTAAACATGTATGTTTCTACCCCGCCAAGATGAAAGATATAATCCACAGATTCGATTTCTTTAGGGATCCCTTTGTTAAGATCTACATCAAAAAGTGCAAAGTTAGGGTTTGTTAGAAGTGAATTGACATGAATTTCTTTGCCGTTGTTGAGGTTGTCCAGCACTATGACACGCGCATTCTGCATCAAGAGCATTTCTGCCAAGTGCGATCCGATGAATCCTGCCCCACCAGCAATAAGTATAGTAGGCGTAAGCACGGATTTTTTAATAGTCTTTTTTTTAGGTGTCATAGGCAGTTTTCCAATCTTTATGATTGGAACCGCAAAAGACAAGCTTTTGCAGCATTGTCATTAGTATATTTGTATGTTGGGTTATTGACAAGAATTAGGCTATAATCAGCCCATGGAATTAGGAAATCTCTCTAAATTAATAAAAAAGAATGGTTTTAAAATGTTGCTAGTAATTGTTTTGTGCGGTTTGATTGGTGTTTCAATATACTATGTATTTCCGCCTCGCTACACGGCAACGGGCACTTTTTTTGTTAAACGCGCTGTGGAATCATCTTCGGGGCAGTTTTTTAGTTATGAGGGCTATTATTCTCAACAAGTGTCTCTGTCTTATGCCAAGACCTTTGCAGCATTACTGGAAAGTGTAGATATTAAGAGTAAGGCACTACAGTCTTTGCAAATGCCTGTATCCGATGAAACGTTACGCAAGTTAGGCAGGCAGGTTCGTGTAAAAAGTGCAACTCCGCAATTAGTAACCTTGACGGTTAAAGGGGAGTCTGTTGGAGAGGCAACAAATATCTGGGCTGCAGTTGCTACATCCGCTTTACAAACTGCTTCTTCTGTTAACAGTGGAGGAGATGCTTTGGTGACAGTTGTCCCCGTTAGTTCTGCTCCTATCGTTCAAATGGTTTACAGAAACATTTATCTGAATTTTTTGATCGGGGCTTTGCTTGGTACGTTGCTTTGTCTGAGTGCTCTAGGAATTCAAATGTTATCTGAGGAGGATGTTACTATATGAAGCTTTTTACAGATGGAGGGTCCCGAGGTAATCCAGGACCCGGTGCCATTGCGGCAGTCATCAAAGATGCTAGCAATCAAATAGTCCATGACGAAGGTAAATTTATAGGTACATGTACAAACAATGAAGCAGAATACAAAGCTCTTATAATGGGTTTGGAAAATGCTATCAATCTAAACATTGCCGAACTAAGTTGCTTCCTAGATAGTGAGCTTGTAGTAAAGCAATTAAATGGTGAGTATAAAGTTCGCCATGAAAACATAATTCCCCTTTTTCAGAAAGTACTTGATCTAAAAAAAAGCTTTAAAAGCATAACTTTTACTCACGTGGCACGCGCGCAAAATAAGGATGCCGATGCCCTTGTAAATCAAGTGCTTGATGGAGTGCGTTAAACTAAACTGTTATGGTAAGAATGAAGTTTAGAAAGAATCGTAAGCATGTCTTTAACGAGTGCGCCAATGCAATCAAACGTACCTTGGCCTATAGATCTTTGTTTAACTATCCACTTAGCTTCTACCAACTATCTACATTTCTTGTTTCTGAAAAGAGTTTCAGCCATAGACTATTAAAAAGGGAGTTAAAGAATCTCCTTGAAAGTGGAGAAGTATATGTCACAAAAAGCAAGTTTTATCTCCATGGCGGTAAGAAACCTGTTGATTGGTTGACTAGGCTAAACACTTCCAAAGGCATGTTATATGGCTTGAATCCTGTACTGAAGCTTTTGAAGAAGATACCGTGGATAACTATGGTTGGTGTTACAGGATCCGTAGCAGCATTTAACTCTTCACCTGATGATGATATAGATGTTTTTATCATTACTAGAAAGAAGCGTATTTGGCTTACACGTTTGTTGGTTGTATTGGTCTTAAAGATAGTTGAGTTGTATAGAACTCAGGAAGACTTTGCAAAAAAACTTTGTCCAAACCTGTTTATCACAGAGGATTCTATGGCTTGGCCTGTTTCTGAGCGTAACATTTATGTCGCTCACGAGATAATGTTGTTGCAACCAGTATATTATAAGGACAACACATACTTTGATTTTATGGCTGCTAACAAATGGGTTTTAGAGTATTTTCCTCATGCAGCATTTGCAGCGCTTCCGTTTGTTGAACATCGCGTAGTTAGCAAGAGTAATCTGTTAAATTATTTAGAAGAATTGTTGATGCTGCTACAAAAATCCTACATGTCCAAACGTAGAACCCAAGAGATTGTTACATCAACCAAAATTCACTTCAACAAGGTTGATAGCAAAAACTTTGTGATGGAGAATTATAAAAAAGTCCTTGACGATTTGGCACTCACTTTGATAGAGTGATAACGTAACTTTATAGTAAATACTTAATGCAAAAAATCGATAAAAGTTTGTACAGTGTACAAACCGGTTTTTTGAAAGGAGGTGTAAAGTTAATATGGCAATCATCAAATGGAATAGAACATATCCAACTCTATGGCCCTCTATGCTTGACGACGATTTACTGGATTGGCCTAACCTCTCGTCTGACAAAGGTTTGAATGTATATGAAACTGACGATGCTGTTGTTGTAGAGGCAGCTGTTCCCGGAATCCCTGAAGATAAAGTTGAAGTCACTGTTGAAGGGAACATCCTTACCATAAGTGGAACCCATGACGAAAATCAAGAGGAAAAAGATAAAAAGAAGGTTGTATATAAAAGCAGTCGTCAAACATCTTTTTCTTACTCAACTAGCCTTCCAAGAATGGTTGATAGTACCAAAGCAGCTGCTGAAGTGGAAAATGGTGTAGTTAAAGTGACGGTTCCTAAGATGGAGGAGGAAAAACCAAAGAAAATCTCTGTAACAAAGAAATAACGACACGCCCTACTTAAGGCGTATGCAGAAGTCCCCGCGGAATGTGGGGATTTTTGTTACCTATCTTGTGTGGCTGGAGTGGAAAAGAAAAAAGCGCTAGGACTTTTGGTCGAAGCGCTTAGGCAATTGGTCAAAAACTGTTTACATACTATTGCGGCGTTTCAAGAAGCATACACCTTGTGCGGTATTCCACGAGCACGTTATTGGCCCGTAACACTTCTTCTAAATCTGTGTCGGCTCGTTCCTCTGGTGTCAAGTGTGAGAGTACAAGCTCTAGTCGATCATAATCTTTGCTTTGAATCAATTGAGTAATCTTTTCGCCCATTTCCTCGTGAGTGAGAACTCCTTGGTATCCCAATATCCACGCAGCGGTTGCTGGGCCCACCATGTTACTGAGAATATCAAAAGATTTTTTTGTCCCAGGAGTTGCTTCTTTGTACCATTTCCCAATCGTTACAATTACTTTCATTTCGTTTCCTCCCATTTCCAAGCTTGTGTTGTACTTAAGTGGATAAATACCCAAAAGCATGCTTGCATGGCAATTAGGTTCAGTCCAGTTGGGGTGTATGACAGTAGCGCGTAGTTCTTGAACAAGAACACTATTGTTGTAAGCACTCCCGTGGAAAATAACAGCAAATTTACGATCCTTACAAGTTGTTGCACCCATGCAAGCTTGTTAAGCATATCGAACACGTTCAACGCCATTAGGATCAGCAGGATGTTTCCAAAACCAATCCACAACACAAATCCGATATGCTCGATCAAACCTACAATTACGATTCCATTAGCGATGTAATCCCACAGAATGTTCCAGATAAACAATCCCGTCATGATACCAAGCGAATGTATCACGATTTCCACGATTCCTAGTCGTTTGAATTTGTACATGGCATCTCCTTTTTGAGTTTGGGTTATTATAGCACATCTCTAACCTGTAGCAAAAACACGCGTTTGTAGGTCAAAAGAGCATTAATGGCAGTATGTATTTAGTGGGTAGCATTATTGAGGTAGCAGGAGATTCATTTCACTTTTGGAGGAACTGTTGCTTTCTAGCATATCTATCCGTTCATTCATAATGACTACCAAGTAGGTCAGTACAAGGTTTATAGCAAACGAAAATACAAGTGCTGTAATCAGCACAAACTTGCATAAGCATTTTTTAGGTTTTTCTTGGCTAGTGCTGCTGGTTGATTCCACAAAGAAATTATAACAAAAAAAAGCCTAGGTTTCCCTAGGCTTTTTCGTTGCTCGCTGGATGATGATGCTACATCATGCCCATTCCACCCATACCGCCCATGCCTTCCATGCCTGCTCCGGCACCACCATGTGCGCCCTCTTTCTTTTCTGGTTTGTCTGCTACCAAACATTCTGTAGTTAGAATCATTATTGCAACTGATACTGCGTTTTGAAGTGCGCTTCTTGTGACTTTTGCCGGATCCATAACCCCTGCATTTATCATATCCACATATTGTGCTGTGTTGACGTTGTATCCCATGTTGGGGTTGTTTTTCTCTTTTGCAAGTCTTTCTATCTCGCCAAGAACTCTACCTGAATCTTCTCCAGCATTTTCTATGATTACTCTGGTTGGGCGTTCTAGTGCTTTGAATAGAATGTTTGCACCTGTTTTTTCTTCGCCTTCTAGTTTTAGCTTCGAAACTGCATCTCGCAATCTTAACAATGCAACACCGCCTCCTGGTACGATTCCTTCTTCCACTGCGGCTTGTGTTGCGTGCACCGCATCCTCAACTCTTAGTTTCTTTTCTTTAAGTTCAGTCTCTGTAGCGGCTCCAACATTGATAACTGCTACACCTCCTGCAAGTTTAGCCAAACGTTCTACTAGCTTTTCTTTGTCATATGTTGAATCTGTATTTTGAATTTGGCTTTGGATTTGGGAGACTCTAGCCTCCAATTCCTTCTTTTTGCCTTTTCCACCAACAATGATTGTGTCATCTTTGGTAGATACTATTTTCTCTGCTCTACCAAGATCGTCCATTGTCACAGAGTCTAGTTTTCGCCCTGTTTCTTCACTGATTACTGTTGCACCTGTGAGGATTGCAATGTCTTCGAGCATTGCTTTTCTTCTATCTCCAAATCCAGGAGCCTTGACTGCAAGTGCGTTAAAGGTACCTCTTAACTTGTTGACTACTAGGGTCGCAAGTGCTTCACCGTCAATATCGTCTGCAAGTATCACCAAGTTCTTTGATACTTTCATGAGATTTTCAAGCATAGGAAGCAAATCTTGTATGCTTGAGATTTTTGAATCCGTGATTAAGATGTACGGATTGCTTATTTCAGCTTCCATTCGCTCTGAATTAGTCACAAAGTAAGGAGATGAATAGCCCTTATCAAACTGCATACCTTCTTTGTACTCTAACTCCATACCAAAGCCTTTGGATTCTTCTACAGTTATAACCCCGTCATCTCCAACTTTCTCCATGGCTTCTGCAATCAGTTTTCCAATTTCTTCACTTTGTGCGGATATGGTTGCCACTTGAGCTTTTTCTTCTTTTGTAGAGATCTTTTTAGAAAGTTTCTTGATTTCTGTTACTGAAACCTCAAGAGCTTTTTCAAGACCTTTTCGCAAAATCATAGGGTTGGCGCCTGCGGATACATTTCTCAATCCTTCTTCCACTAGAGTTTGAGCCAAAAGGGTAGAAGTTGTTGTTCCATCTCCTGCAACATCGTTTGTTTTTTCGGAAGCTTGTTTTACCAACTGTGCTCCCATGTTTTCGAATTTATCTTCCAACTCTATTTCTTTTGCCACAGTGACACCATCGTGTACAACTTGAGGTGCTCCCCAGCTTTTATCCAAGGCAACATTTCTGCCCTTTGGGCCAAGTGTAGTGACTACAGCTCTTGCCAAGGCATCAACGCCTGCTTTAAGTTTTTTTCTAGCTTCGTCTCCATATATTATTTGTTTTGCTGACATAAATTCCTTTCCGGCTTTAGGCCTCAATTATTGCTAAAATATCTTCTTCTTTTACTAATAACATTTCTTTACCTTCCACTTTTACTTCGGTTCCACCCCATTTTTTGTACATTACTTTCTCACCTATTTTTATTTGTATAGGGTGAGTCTTTCCGTTTTCATCTATCTTGCCTGCTCCTACAGCAAGAACTTTGCCTTCTTGGGGGCGTTCTTTTGAAGCAGTGTCTGGAATTAAAATACCTGAAGCAGTTTTTGTTTCTTTCTCTAATGGTTCTATAAGAATATAGTCGGCCAGTGGTTTGATCTTTAAGTTTTTATTTGGCATAAAGACTTTCTCTAAAAAACTTTATACGTGTGTGCAGAATTTCTTGACATAACAACTCTGCGAATAATTTTATAGCACTCGACGCTTTAGAGTGTCAAGAGCGTTTTATCTACTTTGAATAGAATATTGGTTATATTCAGGCAGGTTCTTTTTGGAGGCCTGGGCGGGATTCGAACCCGCGCATAAGGGTTTTGCAGACCCTTGCCTTACCACTTGGCTACCAGGCCATAAGTCATTTTAGTAGCATTGCTATTTTAGCACCTGCGTGCTAATTTAGATTAAGGCTATATGCAGAGTATAGCATTGAGTTGTTGCTATAATTGTAATTATGAATTTATCTTCTATTAAACCGCAAAGGTCTTTTCAATTTTCTACTGCAATAATGTATTTGTTAGGCATAGTTGGTTTTGGTTTGCTTATTTTCTTTGTTTCGGGGATAGTTCAAAATTTCTTTAAACTCAAGGGGACTTCTGCTTTGGCAGTTACAGTCATAAACGGTACAGCTGAGGTTTATATAGATGATGTATCTTTGGGAACAACTCCTATAGACGCAAAAGATATCAAATCTGGTGAACATAAAGTTACACTAAAAAATGATAAGAATTCATACGAAGTGACCTTAAACTTTATTCCAAATGCGCAGATAGTTTTAAATCGGGACTTGGGTGTTTCGCCCGTTTTTTCTGCAGGACAAAACTTTTGGCTTGAAGAAAGCAATGATTCTCTTCTTAGTGTAATCTCTGAGCCAGAGGGGGCCGCCGTTTTTATAGATAATGCCGAAGTTGGTAAAACCCCATATTCGTCTTCTAGTCTAACTGCCGGAGAATATGATCTCCGCGTTGAAAAAGCTGGCTATGATGCACAGGCAGCTAGAATCTCTATTCAAGATGGTTATCGTCTTAATGTTTCTACCTCGCTTTTCCCAATTCCAGCACCCATTTCTGCAGTGTTGATCCCTGACACTTCTAATTTATACGACCTTTCTTCCAGCATACCTATCATTAATTCCGATACTGCTCAGTGGCTTGAGGCTTTACTCTACTGGAATGAGTCAAGAGGAATTAACCTCGCTGGGTTAGGTGTAAACAAAGACAGGGTCTTTGATTTCTTTATAGACTACAAAGGCAATATCTTTGATGCATCAGGTAAGAGCTTAACAACAGAACAGTTTCAAGCAATGGAAAAAAAGGACAAGGGTGGGTATTTAGGCAAGGCATTAGATAAAAAACTGTCCTTAGAGGCGGCGGATGTTTATTCCACCTCTGGTTCTATAACGCCAGGTGCTAAAAAGGTTAAAATCCTGGAAACAGGTGAAGGCTGGCTTAGATTGAGAAATGCTCCTAGCGGTACCGAAATAGGAAAAGTAGATGTAGGTAGGGAATTTGAACTGCTTGAAGAGGGCACAGGTTGGTACAAAATAAAGGTTTCAAGCTCTCTCGAGGGCTGGGTTTCCGCTACATACGCAGAAGTACTATAGAATTATTTTTCTAGTAGATCCGGGTGCCAAAGCAGCAGGTCTGGGCGAAGTTGTTTTATACGTTTTACACTGTCTAAGTGCTCTTTTTTCATACCCAGTTTTTTTTCGTATTTTGCTGTTAGTATATACATACCCGCGTCGTTTACCGATACGTTTTTAACTTTATTTATAAAATCTTTGGCTGCTTTCTTGTACTCATTGTCAAAGTTTTTATCATCTGCTGGCTGTGTAATGTCTTTTATAGCCAGAAAATAAAACAAAGGCACACTATTTCTTATTGTTGCCAGGTTAGTGGTGTTAAGTTTGTATGAATAGTTTAGGTCGTCTAAGGCATTTTTTTTGATCACTGCTTTTTCGTCGTCATTCTTGTACATTGTTGCTGCTATAAGATTTTTTGCTCTGCCTCTAAAATAGGCTGGTTCCCATGGATTTAATTTAACCGCAATGTTTGATTGAGTTAGTGCTTCTTTAACATTCCCGGCTTCAAAACTATCCAGCGCTTGTTCATGCATTATATCTGCAATAAAAAATCGCGTAAGAAACCCTAAAAAGCTAATGTATGCGGTGAGGATGAATATTGTAACACTAACTTTCTGCATGTATTCCTTTAAATCCAAAACTAGCCAGAAGTATGAACAGCAGATCCGTTGATACACTAGGCCATCCAAAGAAGTTAGTTACTAAAAATGCGATTAATGTAGGAGTTAACCAGCGCGGCAATTTCAACAACAAGTAAGTATATAGTGTTAAGTAGGCTAGCAGCCCAACGATTCCAAGCTCTGTAAGTATCTCTATATAATAATTATGTGGTTTGTTGAAGATGAAATCCCATTCAGAGGTGTAATTCAATGCACTTGATCTATGCGGTTGGAATGCATAGGGAAATGTTTCTGGTCCAGTTCCAATTAATAATGCTTTTGGGTTCTTTACTATTATTCCTAGAGAATCTTTCCAAAGATTTAATCTGATTGCTCCTGGGTCGGAGATTGCTGTGTTTTTTGTAGTGTAATCATTTTGTTGAGCTACAACAGTATCTACAATATTAAAGTGGCTTAAGTCTTTTATGACAGCGTTAATTTTTTGTGCGAATATTCCAGGGGCAACCAAGTACGGAAGTACAATCACTGGAATTAACAACAGCAGCTTTTTTTTGTGAACAGGATAAGGTTTTTGTAAAAAAAATAATGTAGCAGTTGAAAATATAAATCCTAGAATTCCAGAAATTGAAAATGTAAGCCATAAGGCAAAAAAGATTGTTCCAAATAAACATAACCATAATAAGGCCATTCTTCGCGGGGACTTTAGGTAATTGTAAATGCATATTGGCACTATCATTCCAAAGTAAGAGGCAGCCCAATTGGGTTGTCCTATTGTTCCGTAAGCCCTGAATTCTGCCTCCAACGGAATTTGATCAAAGTACTGAAAGATTGTATACAACGCTACAATTCCACAGCCCACTGTCACACCCAAAAATATATCTTCTCGCTGGGCGTAGGTGAGTGTGTTGACCAGAAGCACAAATATGCCGGTATATATGATTGTAGATACAAGTCCACCGTTGAATCTGCTGTAATAACCCCAAACAGATGTATATATATGCGAGCTGAAAATCGTTGCTATTAGATTTGCTAGCAATATTATGAGGATAGGGAAGGGCAGATGTAGTGGCGCTTTTTTGATCCATACTACTTCTAACAGATATATAAGCAAAATCGTGCTTCCCAAAAAATAAACAAAAAACATTTTGGGGAACTCGTATGACTCCTTTGTGATTGTGGTAAAAATTACAGGTGTAAGAAAAAAAAGTAAGGCTGTAAGATTCCTAATCAAGGCATTAATTGACGCGCTGTTTCGAAGCATAGTATTATCTTAACAGGCTGCCTATGTTTTCAAAAATCCTGCTAAAGTTAATAGATCAAGCAATCGTTCCTGCAATGCTTTTAATTGGCGTCAGATTGGTGTCAGTTGTGTTCTTTTCGCGTTACCTTGGTATACCTTTTACTTTTGGTGCTACTGGGTTTACTTTTAACAGTGCCGTTGATTTCATAGCAATCAATTCTTACTCACTTTTTGCGATGATTTTTGTGCTAATAGTAGGCCTTTTGTATATTTTGATTAAGGCATATTCTTTTCATGATTCCCACATAAAACCTAGCACTACAGCAAAACTTTTTGTATGGAAGGTACCTTTTTTTATTCAATCTTCTTTTGAGCTTTATTCTCAAGGTGCCGTTTGGTTGTCATATGCCTTTCTTCTCATGTTTACCGCAGCTATAATGGGGGTTTTTAAAATTATATTTCCTTGGGTTTTTGTCTCGTCCTTAATATTATGTCTTATTGCAACAGTGCTTTTTGTACTAGATGTGGAAAGAGAAATCATGTTTGATAGAAAAAAGGATACAGAAGATTCACAGGACACCGTAATTAATTTACATATATAACAAGTTATTTTTTAGTTATAGAATTAGACTATGGATTTTAGACAATTTGTACACAACATTACCCTGGGCATTGCTTTGTTCAGCATGCTGGTTTTACCTCTAAGTGCCCTGGGTTTTATCAATTACAACCCTGGAAGTGACTCGAGTCAGGTGCTTTCTGCTGAGTCAGATGCATCTACTAGAGAATTTCTTCCCAAATATATTATTGTTAGAGAATCCACTGAAACTACTCAAACTTCTTCATCCGAGGCTAGGTAAGAGGTAAATTATAGTTAAGACCATACCGCCCCATAAGCAAACAGTTGCTAGCAAGGGTTTGTCTGAAAGTAACACGCGCTCTGGGGACTCTCCTTCTTTTTTCTCGTAGATAACATACAAGTAACGTGCTACTCCGTAAATTACCACTGGTATAGTTAGCATCATAAATTTTGGATTGCGCAATATTGAGGGTAATATTTCCATCAGGGTGTCACTCAGGTTTTCCGGTGATATTTGAAAGGTGAACAGAGAATAGGTGATGATACAAAAACTTGCCGAGGTCGATATCATACTGTCCAACAAGTGATCTGGATAATGTTGCAAAGTTTGTCTGGTTTCTATTCTCTCTGTATCAGTTCTTGTGTGTTGTTCCAAAAGTGTTTTTTCCGATCTTCTTTTACCAAAAGCCAGTAATAACGAAAGTCCTATTGTTGCTAATATCAGCCACGAAGAAACAGAAATTTCTGCTGCAAAGCCGCCTGCAAACACCCTAAAGATGAATAGTGTTGCCACAGTAAGAGCATCCAAAATAATAACGTTCCTAAGATAGAAAGAATATAGTAACTGCAATGAGATGTAAGCCAAAATTGCCAAAGTAAAATATCTACCTATAGTGAAAAAAGCGAAAAAGGTTGTGCCGATTATTAACATAATGGCGATTTGCCATGCCAGCAGCTCAGAAAGTTTGCCAGAAGCAATGGGGCGATTCTTTTTGACTGGGTGCATGCGGTCTTTTGGTGCGTCAACAATATCGTTGATAATGTATCCCGCAGAGGAGATGGCACAAAATACCACAAACGCTTGAATCGTGGTTTTAAATATTGCAGGATCCATTAATCTGCCAATAAATACTGGGGCGGCAAAAACACTCAGATTTTTAAGCCATTGCCTTGGTCTCAGAGTTCTGACTATTTGATATCCAGTATTTAGTATCATGTAAGTGAATGATAGGGTTTTTGTGTGTTTAATTCAACTCTCTTTTAGATTTACAGGCGATAGTATATATTTACTGCATATGTTATTAACACCTCATACGTTTGTTGGTATAGCTGTTGCTTCTACAGTTCCAAACATGTTTATTTCTGTTCCACTGTCCTTTTTGTTGCATTTTGCAGGGGATTTGCTGCCTCATTGGGATTTTTTCTCTGATGCAAAAGGTGACGCAAAAAGAGATGGTTGGAGAATTTTAGCTGTGATGGGGGATCTTGTGGCAGGTATAGCTCTTGGCCTAACTGCAACGTACTACCTATTGTGGAATGCTGGTGATACCGCTACTGCTCTTAATGTATTTTTGTGTGGGGTTGCTTCGGTCTTGCCTGATGCTCTCACCGGACCAAGTATATATCTTAAGAATCCGCCTCGTTTGTTTCGCTTTGTACATGAGATGCAAAGAAAGACTCAATCCCAAGCACCTTTGCCTTGGGGTGCATTAACACAACTTGTAGTTGTGTTTATCTGTTGTTTGTTGATTGTAAATTCAGCAAGATAATTGGAAAGGCTATTATTCCTGATAACGTGAGTATTATAAGCGGGAGGTTTTTGTCTGAAGATATGATAGCAATTATGCCAAGTAATGCCGTTGAGCACCAGTAGAACAGGGCAATGCTTTTGATGCTCCAGCCACGTTCCAACAGTAGATGATGCAAATGTCCGCGATCTCCTTTGAGAGGTGATTTCTTTTGAACAAGTCTTCTGATCACAGTTATAGCCGCATCCAAGAATGGTAGTAGTATTGCCAATATGGCTGCAGGGACTTTAGTTTGGGTTAGGATTGCCAATGTGGCAATGATAATTCCTGCGGATGTAGCCCCAAACCCCCACATGATTTTTGAGGGATGCCACATATACCTCAAGATACCAAAACTGGTTCCAGCCATGATAATCCCTATTTTAGCCAAATTTATATTATCTCCAGTGTTGGTTGATCTCAAAGCAAGCAACGCAAGAACTATGCCCAAAACGCCTACTAAACCTCCATATTGCCCGTCAATGCCGTTTGACCACGAAAGTAAGTTAATTAACCAAACTATCCATACAATAGTTATGAGAATGGAAATCGGCGCGAGTACTAGTCCATGAATATTTATAAGTTTGTCATTTAGAAGTAAAATCCCATCAAATGGATTGTTTATGAAATCTATTCTTATTCCTCCGGCAAGCACTAAACAAGCAAGTAGAAGTTGGCTGCCCAGTCTTACATAAGGATTTTCAATAATTTTTAGTTTAGAAAGCGGTTGTGTATTTTGAATATCATCCAATAGCCCTAGTATTGCTGCCAGTAATGCAACAGCTGCAATTGTAAACACCTCAAGAGTGATTTTCGTGAACAGCATTACTGTTACACAGAATATAACTGCAAATATAAATCCGCCGCCCCTTACCGATGGAAGTCTCAACACCATTGCGGGATGCAAATGCACGCTTGGATCTGTGACAATACCCCTCTCTTTCATAAAATTGATAAATTTCGGTGTGAACAAATAAGCCAGAATTAGTGCAGTAACCCCCGGTACGAGAAGTTCCAGATATATAGGATTTACCAGGGGTGAGAATGGTATGGATGAGTTTTTGATTATTCTCAACATAGAATACGTAAGGAAGGCTCCGCATAAAACCGGTATTGTCTGCCAAATAGTGCTTCCGTATCTTACATAATATTTTTTAGAAAAATAAGACAGTGTAAGAGATATGCCTGTAACAAAGAATGTGATCAGCGGAATGATGAGGAGCCAATTCTTTGGTGCAATTTGTAACTCGCCCCATGGTTTAGAATACCAAAGAGGTATTTCGGATGTTAAGAAGGATAGCCTTAGTGAAAGGTAGATTGCTTGAAACACAATCATTAGCAAGCTCACATATAGCGTTTGTACAAAACCTTTTGGAAGTTTACTTTGTAGTTCCGAAAGTTTAATCATGCTAAATGAATTCTACCGCACTTTTGGTGTGTGATATAAATCTTTCATCTTTTTGCCCAGAAGCATTCGCGTCTGTGCCTCTATGAATGGAAAGAATGAATATGTTAACAAATTTATAATAGCAAGGGGTCCTTCCAGTAAGGCTAAAGCCTTTTTCCAGAGCGGCCAGTCTTTTGGCATTGGTTTAACTATTCGGGCTCGAACTATGCTTCCGGGAACAATAAAGATCAGTGCTCCAGTTAGTACCATACTCATAACGTCGGGTAGGCTGTAGGCAAAGTTTGTTTGTCTTACCTCTTTGTTTACGTAGGTTAAGATGGCAAAACCGAATGTGATCAAAAATGAGATATTGATTAGGACTACCCTAAGTTTGAAGTGCTTAAGTATCCAAGTTATTTTGAGGTTTAATGGGACTTTTTTGTTCTTGAGAAATCCTTGAACAGACAAAGGTACTACTACAACTCCCCATCCCCATCGAAGTAGTTGTTTGTACAGGCTTATGTAAGATTGTAAATAGGTTTTGCCTTGTACTGCATCTGCGGAATAGGGTATAAAATGCGTTGCACCTTTAAAATCTCCGTCGCGTTTAAAGAATGCACGCCAAAAAAATACGGTATCGTCAACACCAATTCCTACATCCCAGTACTCGGCGTCAATCAAAGTTTGCAAGGATGCGGAGTAGGCTGCGAAAGTATCTTTAGTGAGAGGTTCAAGTCCCCACTCGATGCTTCTGTTGGCTAGCGTGCCTAAGGTTACGAAATTTGCCTCAAATCGCATCATCGATGGAACTTCCCAGTGATTGTTGTCGAACAAATGCACGTTTGTTGCGTAAAACTTATTGTTTCTTCGGTCTGTGTTTAGGTATAGGTGCGCTAGTCGTGCCATATACTGTACATGAGGTACATGATCCGCATCAAAAGTTGTGAATATATAGTTCTTAATTTCCTTACCATTTTGTATCAGATGTTCTACTGCATGTTTAGCTCCCCAAGTTCTGTTGCCGGCTCCAGATCCTATGGCTTCACCTGCGATGCCCGCTGGGTGTCTGAAGATTAATACTTCCTCAAAAATGTCTTTTTTATCGCCAAGTATTTGATAAATAGTTTTCTCTACTACGTCAGCAAATCTTTCTTCAACTGAATAAACTAATGTAATCTGTTTTGTGGGGAATGTTTGAGACATAAATGCTTCGAGAGGGGGTTTTAGAACTTCATAGGGCTCATTAACTATTGGTACAAGTATAAAATGTTTTGTTTCAGCGAGGCTTGCGGGTAAGGTTTCTTTATCGGGAAGTTGTGCAAAATCAAGTTTCTTACACTCTTCCAACCAGTCTACCGCTAATTCTTTCCTGTATTTTTTATACCCAACCATCAAGCCAATGGTGAATTTTGCCCCAAGATAAGCCCAATAAAGCGAGAGAAAAGTTAACAGCCATACCACGACTTGTGGTGCTATCAATCCTAACCACAGTGGCGATAACATAAAGAGCCAAGTAAGTACTCCGGGAGTCATCTCGAGTAGTCTATGTATTTTTTTATCATTTTGTTCTATAAATTTTTCGATCATATTTTAAAAAGCCTTTTTGCATTTGCCGTTGAATATTCGGCTATTTTCTCCACAGAAGTTCCTTTAAGGTCAGCAATTTTTTGCGCAGTCATTTTAACATATTTTGGCTCATTTACCTCTTTTCGAACTGATTGTGGTGCTAAATAGGGCGAATCAGTTTCAATCAAAAATTTATCGTTAGGTATTTTTTGTACTGTCTCAAAAAGTGTTGTTCCAGATGGATAAGTCACAATACCCGAAAAAGATATTAAGAGCCCATAAGAAATATATTCCTGCGCTTGTTCCCAAGTGCCTGTAAAACAATGCATTACGCCCAGATCTTCTTTATGCTGAGCAGTAGTTTGTAAAACTTCCATTACCTCACTGTGTCCGTTTCTGTTATGAATTACAATAGGCAAGTGATTTTCCTGTGCGAGTTCCGTTTGCATTTTGAACAACTCTTTTTGCTCTGCTAAGTTTCTTCCCCCGGTCATATTTGATATATCGATGCCACATTCACCAATTGCCACGATTTTATTTGAAGACTCCAGTAATTTTTCAAGTTCTGTTTTCAGGTCAGTTAGATTTTTGTCTTTTTCATCGTGAGGGTATATTCCAATGGATGCATAAACACCAGGAAATCTGTCTGCAATTTCAATGGCGCCCTTGCTGGATTTCAAATCTGTCCCAATACATACAAAACCGCATACTGATAAGCTTTGTGCTTCGTTAATCATCAGTTCCACTGGTTTATGATAAAGTTCGTGCGGCAAGTGTAAATGCGAATCAAAGAGTTCCATAAGTAGAATATTAGCACTTTTAAGGTTAAAATCCTGACAGACATGAAAATTTTTTTAACTATAGTCAGCCTTATTGTAGTGTCTTTGTTAGTGCTTAGGTTCCCTGCTGTGCTTGCGGCAGAAGATTATCACGAGAAAACTGTTGAGCATGTATCACTATACAAAGATACCAAATCTAAACTCGCGAAATTGAGAGAAACATGTTCGACAGAGGTTTGTATATCTCAGAACAGTGAATATATGTCCCTTGTAAAAAAACTACTCGGTGCAAAATTGAATGCTTTTTCTGCATACTCTTTTGGGATTTCCGAAGAAATCCTCCTAAAGGAGGGTGAATCATACTCAAAAGACGAGACTGTTTTGGTAAAATTTGTGCTTTCTAATTTGGAAAGCTCCCTAAGTTTTTACAAGTCCTACATAGAAAATCTAAACGACCTTAACGATTTAAGACAAAACGAATTGATGATTAACTCGCAACTAGAAGGTGGACTTTCCAGCATACGTGTATTAGCAGGAAAACCCGAGTTACAAGAGCTTAAGTCCCTACAGTTACAGCTTTTGGAACAACGCATAGCGTTATCTGCTTACGCAGAAGATGCGAAATCTGTGGGTAACAATGTGTCGTTACTACAAAAGCATTTGGCAGATATTGGTTACTATCTAGATCAGACTGATCTGAGTATACGTGTTTCGGAAAAACTTTATGCTGATATATCGCAATCTACTTCGCAAATTCATGCTACTAGAAAATTTGAGTATCAAATGGAACAAACAGTCCAACACTTAAAAACAGCACATTCACATCTTGTAGCTGCATATTCAGTCTTGGAAAGGCTATATATTTACAAACCTTGGGAGATTCATGAATAAGAAACTGATTTTAGTTTTTGTAGTAAGTGCTGCGTTGCTCGCTACTGTTCTGATGTCTATTGCATTTAGAAAGACTCAAAATCCTCAACCAGTTTCTAGGCCAACTACTATTCTCAAAAGTCAAAAAGCCGATCCAAAGAGTTTACTGATACTGAAGAAACACTTTGAGCAAATTACCAAGATTGGGGAGGACATAGAATACTTTGAAAAGAGAAGTAAATACGATTTTGAAAGAGAGCTAGACCTACGAATAGAAACGTCTTCTTTTTGAGTAATTCCTATAGATCATGATCACAAACACCACAAAGACAAGAAATGTAACTGGTGACAGTAAGTCAAATATTTTCAAAAAAACCAATATTGTTATGACTACACTTACGCCAAGGCTACGTTTTATATTGTTGCGGTAAATCTTTTTGAGGTCACTCATTTTAGGGGCTTTTTTGAATCCGAATATGTAATGAACAACAGACAGTGTAAGACTCATAGCGACGAAAAAAAGCAAACAAAAAAGGATTTTACTTAAATTAGTCTCAGGGGGAATGATGCTCATGTATTTTAGCAATGCTCCCCATGTTAAGATAGAAAGTGCAATTACTGTGTATAAAAAGTTTGGCATGTTAAATAGATTTTAGCATCTGTTAAAATCAAGCAATGAATTCTATGCAAATTATCATTTTAGTTTTTTCCATATTTGGGATTTTAATCTTAGTAGCCTTTTATTTTCTTAAAAACCAGCTAGCTGCAATCAAGAAGACTATGGAATCGGACAACGACACTGTGTTAGTAGAGTGGCTCAAAGACATGAAGACAACTGTAGATAAAAGTTCTGATGTGCTTGAACGGCAGCTAAAAGATCAACGGAGTACGCTTACTAATCAACTCCAGAATCAACGCGAAACCATGGATAAACAAACAAAGATGATATGGGAACGGCTGGAAAATGCCACTAATGTCATTTCCGATATGCAAAAGCACATTGGAGGTTTGCAGGAATTTGGTAAAGACATGAAAGATTTGAGTAATGTATTAAAATCGCCAAAACTACGTGGAGGATTGGGGGAGCAGTTCCTTTATGAAATTCTCGCTAACAGTTTGCCAAAAGATCTTTACAGAACTCAATACAAGTTTAGGGATGGAAGCATTTGCGATGCTGTCATATTAACGGATAAGGGCATAATCCCAATAGACTCTAAATTTCCTATGGAGAATTTTAAACTCATGATAGATGCGCCAACGGCGGATGAGCGAGATAAAGCAAAAAAAACCTTTATAAAGGATGTAAAAAAAAGAGTTGATGAAATTTCTTCTAAATATATTCTTCCCGAAGAAGACACTACCGATCAAGCAATCATGTATATTCCGTCCGAAAACGTCTACTATGAGTTGATTGTAAACACACAAGAGATTGAAGATTATTGCAGGATAAAAAATGTTGTTATGGCATCGCCAAATACAATATCTTATTTTTTGAAAGTCGTATTGGTGGCATATCAAAAACACGAACTAGATAAAAACGCTGGAGAGATACTAAAAGCACTGGCAGGCATAAAAGTTGAAGCAGAAAAATTTAACGAAGAGCTTAGCGTTTTGGATGGGCATATTAACAGAACAACTAAGTCCATGGATTCCGTAAAATCCAGATATCAAAAGCTTTTTACCAGAATAGAAAATACTCAACAGATCAACGCAGCGGAAGAAAAACCACTTTTAGATTCTGCCATTTAGCGCATATAAACAGTATTCGCGTGAGATGCCTATTATGACTAAAAAGACTGTGCTTAATGAAAATCAAAGAAAAGCTATTGAATATCCAAACGGTTCGGTTTTGGTAGTAGCAGGCGCGGGTACTGGAAAAACCCGAGTTATAACCCAGCGAATCAAGCATTTAGTCAAAGAAAAAAACATAAATCCCAAACAGATTTTGGCACTGACATTCACAGAAAAAGCGGCTGCAGAAATGCTAGAACGACTGGATGATGTAATGCCTCTTGGATACGAAGAACCTTGGGTTTCCACATTTCACTCTTTTGCCGACAGGATTCTAAAACTAGAAGGATTAGAGGTTGGTCTTGATCCTACCTACAAGATTATCTCGGGGCCGGATCAATGGCTTTTACTCAGAAAGAATCTTTTTAAACTAAATCTCAAGTATTTCCGTCCGTTAGGGAATCCCACAAAATTTATTTCGGCCCTACTCACGTTTGTCTCCAGACTTCAAGACGAAAACATTACTGTAGCCGAATTTACTGACTTTGCGCAAAAATTTGACGGAGAAGCTTTGGAAAAAGAACGTTGGTTGGAACTTGCCGGGTTATACAGTAGTTATCAGGAAATAAAAATACGCGATTCCAAGCTGGATTTTGGCGATCTTATTTTATGGTGTCTTGCGTTGTTTAAAACACGCCCAAATATTCTAAAAAAGTATCAAGAACAATTTAGGCATGTACTTGTAGATGAGTTTCAGGACACCAATTATGCTCAGTATGAATTAATCAAGATGTTGTTCCCTGCAAGTGAAAAAAGCGATAGAAGTTTACTGGTAGTTGGAGATGATTCCCAATCTATCTATAAATTCAGAGGTGCTGCTGTTTCTAATATTCTGGACTTTATGCGAGATTATCCTTCTGCAGAAATGATTACTCTCCTGCAGAATTACCGTTCTTCCCAAATAATTTTGGACAGTTCTTACGAACTAATAAAAAACAACAACCCTGATTCCTTGGAAAGCACTTTAGGTATTTCTAAAAAACTGATTAGCGAAGCAACAGCAACACAAACTAATATATCCTTAGTTCAAGCAACAACTTTGGAAGATGAAGTTGAATACGTTGTTTCTGAGATTTTGCAAATTTTGGCAAAAGAACCAACACTTACCTACAAAGATATAGCAATCCTCTCTAGAGCAAATAGCCACTTGGATCCGTTTATTCTGGCGTTAAGAAAGTATGGCCTTCCTTACCAATTGGTTGGTAACAGAGGTTTATATGATCGTGACGAGATTAGAGATGTTATTGCTCTGTTACGTGTGGTTATCAATCCTGAAGATAGTGTGAGCCTATTTAGGGTTTTAAACATTTCTTCGTTAGGTATTCCTATAGAACTTATTACGGGAACTTTGGCGCAAGCGCGTACTCAGAAGGTGAATATGTGGGAATTGATCAAGAATTCGAAGGACCAGGATTTTCAAGCGTTTTGTTCTAAGTTAAGGCGTTGGCAGACACTACTTGCAAAAGATGCTCCAAGCGAGTTTGTATACAGAATAGTTACAGACATTTCGTATATAAAATCGTTTTTGCAAAACGAAACAGTAGAAAGTCACTTGTGTATCAAAAATCTGGACTTGTTTTTGCAAAAGGTGAAAAAATTTGAGGTTAGTTATAAATCAGATACCAACGAAATCGCTAACATTACTGACTTTATTGAATATCTGGACTTGGTGCTTGAGGCAGGGGAGAATCCAGCGCAAGCCGAAATTGAAGATATTGACACGATCAACCTGTTGACTGTTCATGCTAGCAAAGGTTTGGAGTTTCCCGTGGTGTTTATGGTGAATCTTGTGAGTGACAGATTTCCTACTAGAAATAGAAAAGATGTTATCGAACTACCGGAAGAGATAATCAAAGAAACTCTTCCTTCTGGGGACGCGCATATTCAGGAAGAAAGGCGTCTTTTTTATGTGGGAATGACCAGAGCCAAAAATTATCTCTATATGACACTTGGTAAAAATTATGGTGGTAAACGTGACAAAACCCCGAGCGGCTATATTTTTGAAACAGGTTTAGAGCTTGTAGAGCTTGATGAAGCAAGTTTACTGAATCAGCAAAAAAGAGACCAGATAGGTTTGTTTGGGCTAGAAAGTGGTTTTAGGGATCCAAAGATTCAAAGTTCTACCACGTTTGTCCCTAACTTCTTGAGTTTTTCACAAATTGATACCTACAAGTCATGCCCGCTTCAATACAAGTATAAATATGTGTTAGGAATTCCAGTTGCTCCAAATCATGCCTTAAGTTATGGTATTACAATCCACGATACCCTCAGAGATTTCCACAAAGCGCTGGCCTTTGGTGAAAAGGTTGATCTCACAAAATTACTTGAGATGTACAACAAAAATTGGCAACCCACCGGTTATTTAGATGCTGAGCATCGTGCGCTGCGATTTGAAGATGGTAAACGTTTGCTGAGTGAATACTTTGAGAAAAATAAGGATTATGATGCCAAACATGTGGCACTCGAAAAATCATTTAATATTAAAATTGCAGGTATAAAGTTCTACGGAAAAATAGATCGCATAGATCGTTTGCCCGACGGTCGTGTAGAGATAATTGATTACAAGACTGGCACCACTAAAGATCAAAAAGATGTAGATAAAGATAGTCAGGTTGCCTATTACGCACTTGCAGCGCAAGAGGCATTAGGACTGAATCCGGATGTTTTAACTTACTACTTTTTGGAGTCCGGTGACAAAATATCTACTACACGCACTAAGAAGCAGCTAGATGAGATAAAAACGGAAACAGCAGAGATTATTGATCAAATGAAAGAGGGAAAATTTATTGCAACACCAGGAATGCACTGTAGTTGGTGTGATTACAAGGATATTTGCCCTTTTGCTCAAAAAAGCTAAAATTTCGTTCAGAACTTATGCTTGAATTGGGGTGAATTTTGAAACAAGTCTCAAGAAACGACTGTAGTATTTAACATATGGAAACGGATATCTTATTTCGATGCCGCCAAACTTTTCCTTGAAATGACTGAAGCCTCCCCATGCGCTTGTGGTGGGAAACCTACTGTCGTCTATTCCTTCAAAATCTAGACTTTCAAACCCCTGATTTTTGAAGAAGTTGATATCCTCCCACACTATTTTGTAGCCTGATTTATCTTTCCTTCCTGCTTCTGTTGTTCCACCGTGAAAGTACCATATGTGATTATTGAAGCCTAGATAGTATTTTCCGCTGCAGAGCTCCCCTTGGGCGTTGTATGCCATTGAGAGATAAGAATGTTTACCAAACAGCTCATTTTTCTTAAGTAGCAAATCGAAGCTTTGTTGAATGAACTTCTTCTTTTTACTCGTTTCTCTTTCCATGTCATAGAATGTTTTAAGATCCTTTTCACTGGGATTAATTTTCATTTCTACGCGTACTTTCTCTCGTTCAGCTCGTTTAATGGAATATTTTGCACTATGAGAGAGATCTTTCCAAAGTTCCTCTTGGCTTTTTTTTAGGTCTATCTGCAGGGTTGCCGGTGGAGTTAGATAGGCTTGTGAAGGTAAAAACCCCTGCTCTACCAGATATGGAACTATCTGATCGTTCACAGGTTCAATTTTCAAAAAAAGTACATTGTGTTTTTTGCAGATTTCTTCAATTTCATCAACATCTTGTTTGGTAAGAAACGGGGATTTTTGAACCTTTGCTACTTTTAGAGGTGCGTGCAATTGCATGTATAGTTTGCTACCTAACGCAGTTTCTTGGCAGGTCCACCCAATTGATGACAAAAACTTTGCCCACTCAGCCGATTGTCGCAAGTCTATTCTTATCTGAGAATTCTCAATATTTTCCATCTTAGTTGGTTGGACAGTTGAAATAATTTGTATAACGGAGCGTTAATTACAAAGTCATATGAATCAATATACTCCACATGTTTTCCGCCAAACTTCATTTTAAAGTTAGTGAATCCATACCACGGATCGTCCTGATTACTTGGATCCTTTGCTGCACCCCACATATCAAATGTTGTGCAATCCAAATATTTACCAAGTTTTATTGCTTCCCATGCGACTAAACTGCTGGCAAATAGGTTTTTGTGTAGGTCGGAAGAGCCTCCATAGGGATAATAGAGAGTTTTTTCATAAGAAAAGAGCATCCATGAGGCAAGTGTCTCCCCCTCAAATTCTGCATTTAAAATATGGCACATGTCCAAAGGCTTAAAATGTTCCCATATAAGCTGATAGTACCTTTTAGGATGTATAAAATAGTGTTGTCTTACGGCAGTTTCTTTGAGTAATGTGTAGAAGCTTTCAAAACCTTCCTGCGAGTTCACCTTGGTTATTTTGACGCCTTTTCGTTGCGCGTAGTGAATGTTGTATTTTAGTTTTTTATGGAAGTTGTTTTCTATCTCTTCTAGATTAGGTTTTATGTCCATGATGATGTTGTATTTTGCAAAAGTGCTTTTGGGAGATTTAACACAGTTTCGTTGTAAAACTCCGATTGCCGCATCTTCTTCCTCTGAGCCTCTGATAACATTAGGCGAATCAAAATTGACAGCAATACACTTGTTTTCTATAAGAGATGCTTTTAGTTCGTCCCAGTCTATAAGTAATGGATTTATCTTTGGCGCGTAAGCAAAATTCCGATTGGTTAAGGGAATTCTGTGCACTGTGTATTGGATTTTGTTCACTCTTATGGCTTTGGTTCCGTATTCTGTTTTGAATCGTCCCCATTCAGGAGACTGTACAATATGCTGCTGCATATCTGAGAGTATAACACTGTTGACCTATCGATATACGTATATTATCCTTTAACGAGTTGAGGTTCGCACCGTTCGGTGTGGGGGAAAAATCAAGAGAGAAAAAGTGTGTCTGGCAGATTTCCTCAACGTGTTTTGAACACATCTGTTTGGCATGCGGAGCCCAAACGGAATATTTTTTATACCGTTTGGGCTCTACACAT
>CAYNBT010000002.1:27110-127132 GCA_964396025.1 uncultured Candidatus Saccharibacteria bacterium
TTTGTTGGTGCGTTGTTGCTTGCAAACAAACCTAAAACTGTGGAGCAGGAGAAAGATTTATTGGATCTAGATATGTCACAATTACCTTCGCAAAAGAAATCGTATACAACTCCTCCTCAAATGCAACTTGAGCAAAAAGACTACAAAGCTGTATTTAAGACTTCCATGGGCGATATCACTGTAGATTTGTTCGAAAAGGATTCTCCAAATACCGTAAACAATTTTGTTTTTTTGGCAAAAGATGGTTTCTACAACGACACCATATTCCACAGAGTCATACAGGATTTTATGATTCAAGGGGGCGATCCCCTTGGCAATGGCACAGGTGGGCCAGGTTATTCATTTGATGATGAATTCAACTCCGTAAAGTTGGTCAAAGGCTCCTTGGCAATGGCCAATGCAGGTCCAAATACCAACGGAAGTCAGTTTTTTATTGTAACTGCAGAAAGTACGCCGTGGCTAGATGGTAAACATACCAACTTTGGTGAGGTTGTTGCCGGTCAAGATGTTGTAGATGCTATCTCAACTGTGCAAAGGAACGCAATGGACAAGCCGTTAACAGATATAAAACTACTTTCAGTTGAGATTATTGCGGAGTAAGTTTTAGAAAAGCTTCCAGCCATTTTTCTGCGCCTATATCTTGCGGTCTTTGTGAACCGTCTATTCCAGTTAAGGATAATTCCTGTTGAGTAAAGACTTTGTTAAGCATTTTTCTCGGATTAGAGAATCCCTTATGTAAAAACCCTTGATATCTTTTAATGTTTATTCCTTCTTGAGCACCGGCCGGCTTTTTTATAAGTTTTATGATGCCACCATCGACTTGTGGTACTGGATCAAAAAGTGACTTATCTACGGTTTCAAGATAAAAGACATCGTAAAACGTTTGTGTCACAACAGAAAGGTAAGTGGAATCTGGGGCTTTTGCGGCGATGCGTTTTGCTACTTCCTTTTGTATGAGAATTACAACTGTGTGAGCCCTTTCTTCATTATCCAGTATTTTATGGATGATTGGGGAAGTTATGTAATAAGGAAGTGATCCAATTATCTTGAAGCGACCGGTTGGTTTGAATGTAGGAAGCCACTCTAGTATGTCTGCAGGAATAATGTGAACGTTAAAGTTGTCCAAAAACATGTTTTCCAGTTTGGGTAAAAATCTCTGATCTACTTCTACCGCATAAAGCTTGATGCTTTCATCGATACATTTGTTCACAAGTTCTTTGGTTACAGCTCCTAACCCTGCGCCTATTTCCACAATCGTATCTCCTGACCTAACATCTAGGTTCTCTATCATGTTTTGAGCAATATGCTTGTCTAGCAGAAAGTTTTGTCCCAAGTCTTTGATGGGTTTGTAGAGGTTTGAATCCATATTTGTACAAGAATACGCTGTATCTGCTATATTCTAGCAGATTGTGCGTAAACTTTATGAATGAAATTTCTGTTGCTTTAGAAAATGTAAGAAGCCTTTATAACATAGGTGCCATCTTTAGAACGAGTGCCTTTTTTGGTGTAAAAGATCTGTATCTGATAGGTTACACAGGCAAACGTGTTAATCAGAAAGGATTGGTGGTTTTGCATCAGGAAATTAAGAAAACTTCTTTGGGCTCCGAGAATCAACTAAATCTACATTTTGTAAAGGATTCCACTCAGTTTTTGTTTGAAGTGCAAAGCAATGCACTCAATCTTGTTTGTGTTGAACAAAGTCCTTCTGCGATCGCCCTTGGAAAGTGGCAGCCCAAGAATCGTACTGTTGTAGTTTTTGGAAATGAGGTTTCGGGTGTTTCCACCGAGCTTTTGGGCAAAGCTGATGAGATTGTGGAGATTCCGGGTGCGGGAGGGCACAATTCGCTTAACATTACCACGGCATGTGGTATAGTTTTAGCCAAAGCCCACTGCCTCTAGTTGAATCGCTATGTTTTCTGAAATATTAAACTTTAGTAACAAAAAAACCGCAAAGCAAGCCGTGTATTTTTACATTGGCTATATTGGTGTAGCTGTGTTGCTCGGCGGAGGTCTAAACGAGATTGCGGGAAAGCTAGGTATCCAAGAAACATACCGCTCGCTGTTACTAGTAGCACCCACCATCATGAACGCTGTTATGGCCCTTGTACTGAATTATATTTTACTTACAAAGAAGGGGTTTTCTCATGATTTGATACCTTCTTTGAGCATCTTGGCGTCTGTTGTGTTGACGCTTATGTTGGGGATCTTTTTTGGTTTGCTACCTTCTACATATCTAACCACAGTAGAGTCCAAGTCTGAAGAAAACTACTGAGGCGGGTTTGTAAGCAAGTAAATGGTAGTGTTTCCTGTTCGCCATTCTCCTTTTGAGACATCTTCATAACCAAGATCTATTCGATTTCCTTTAATGAGTCCTCCAATATCTTCGGCTCTGCAAGGGCCATACCCTTCAACATAAAAATTTGTGCCCAATGGTATGACTTTGGGATCTGTAGCGCAAACCCCTTTTCTTACCGCAGTTCCGCTGTAAGTTCTGCCTGTGCAGCCTTCGCAGTTTGCATCGTATTTTGTGGCAAAAACTTCTAGTGTGTGCCAGTATTTGATTCTACCCACATCGGGTGTTGAATAAAGTTTCCAAGTAATTTTTGTCCCTTTAGTGATAATTTCAGTTTCCGGTGTGGTTATGTTAGTGGCAATGAGGGATTTATCTATGAGTTCGTTTTGCCACTGAACTACTTTGTAGGTAAGTGTCTTTTTGCCAAGTTTGCCATTAACACGCGTCTTTTGCGTTCCATAGTCCATATTCTCATCTTCCTCATATTTCGTTTCAAAGGGTATCTCTTCTTCTTCTGTTGTTTCGGTCACATCAAAAGCAGTTATTGTTTTAAGGTTGATTTGTGCTTGTGATATGTCTTGCGGTTCGTTACTTCTTATGGTGCTGGTGCCAAGGACATCCGAACTTTGCGGCTGAAATATTAACTTTAATGCCAAAAATCCAAAAAGTGGCAGAGCGTAAAATTTGTTTGCCATAATTACCAACTAAAGTTTTTACGATCGTATTCTACAGAATCTAGAAAGTCATCAGTGCTTCTTGAAGTAAATTTGGGTCGGGAATAACCCTTTTGCTCAATAAGTTTTTGCGGAATTTCTGCCAAGAATCTGCTAGGCATGTTTGATTGTAAATTTCCAAAATACATTCGTGAGGTTGCGTTTGTGATAAAAACTTTCTGCATAGCTCTAGTGATTGCTACATAACAAAGCCTGCGCTCTTCTTCGAGTTCGCCTTTGTCCATTAGAGATTGGGTGTGTGGGAACAATCCTTCTTCCATGCCGGCCAAGAACACTACCGGAAACTCCAGCCCTTTAGCAGCGTGTATTGTCATCAGAGTTACGACGTTGAGGTTATCGTTGCTTGGTTTGTCTGAACTTTCTATCAGCGCTACGTTTTCCAAAAATTCCTCTAGCTGAGTAAATTGAGTAGCAACGGTTCTCAATTCCTTAATGTTTTCTATTCGTGGGATGTTTTCTTCTCCCCCGGTTTTAAGCCATTCTACATAGCGCGTCAGCAAAAGAATTTCGTCCAACAGCTCTAGGGTGGACATCTCGTCCTTTTTGACTATCCAATTCACAAATGGAAGTCCTGTCTTGGATTGAATTGTTTCCACATCCCAGTCTGACTCCTTTATTTTTTCCAGCGCCTTTTGTCCGATTCCTCGTGGGGGAACATTTATGATTCTCTCCCACGACACACTGTCTTTAGGATTATGCAGCACTTTTAAGTACGCGAGCATATCTTTGACTTCTTTGCGCGAGTAAAAACGCAGTCCGCCAACAATTCTGTAAGGAATGTTTTGTTTTATTAAGTATTCCTCAAAATTACGCGATTGAGCGTTTGTTCTATAAAGCAACGCAATGTCTTTGTAATCCTTGCCTTCGTTTAGTGCGTCAACTATTGAGTCAGTCACAAAGCGTGCTTCATCTTTTTCGTTTTGTCCTGTGTATATTGTGATCATTTCTCCGGTGCCGTTTTCGGTCCACAAATCAAGAGCAATATGAGAGGAATTGTTCTTGATTACGTTTTTTGCTGCATCAAGGATAACTTGTGTCGAGCGATAGTTTTGCTCGAGATTGTAGATTTTTGCTTCGGGATAGTCTTTTTCAAAATTTAGAATATTTCTGTAATCTGCGCCTCGAAAACTGTAAATTGCTTGGGACATGTCGCCAACCACATAAAGGTTTTTGTGCTTTTTTGCCAAAAGTTTGGTGAGCATGTATTGAGCTTTGTTTGTGTCTTGGTACTCATCAATCAAAATATATGCAAAAAGCGTTTGGTATTTGTCTAAAATCTGAGGGAGTTGTTCAAAGAGATTTACTGTTTCTACAATTAAATCGTCAAAATCCAGTGCCACGTTTTTTCTAAGACGCTTTTGGTATTCTGGATAAATTTTTGCCACGGTTTTTTGAAACAGTCCTTGTGCGTATCTTTCGTAGTCATTTGGTTTTACAAGCTCGGACTTTGCGTTAGAGATTGTGCCCAACACGGCTTTGGGGTTTGTTTTTTTTGAATCGATCCCAAAATCTTTCATGATTCCTTTGATAATTTCCACTTGATCATCCGTATCGTAGATTACAAAGGTGTTTGGTATTTCCAGATTAAATCCGTCTTTACGCAAAATTCTGGAACAAATAGAGTGAAATGTTCCGCTCCAAGTAAGCGCCTTGGTAGCCTGCACAATGTGTTTGATTCTGTGTTGAATTTCTTTGGCCGCCTTATTAGTAAAGGTTACGCAAAGAATATTCGTTTCATGAACGCCAAGTTCCCTTATTAAATAAGCTATTCTATGGGTGAGTACGCGAGTTTTTCCGCTACCAGGACCTGCTACTACAAGCGCTGGTCCTGTGTTATGCATGGCGGCTTCGATCTGTTGTGGGTTTAGGCTTTTTAGAAATTCAGGTACTGAATTGTTCACGTGGAAATAATAACATGTAACTGGAGGGGAAAGGAAAAGCGGAGCTATTCTAAGAGCTCATGCTCAATGTTTATTCCTAGTGTGCTATACCCGTGATCAAGCATTAGAACCATATCGCCTTTGCGATCCGTACTGTTTAATACAATGCCCACTAACTCTTTGCCTTCGTTTAGTGCGTTTGTAATGAGACAAAGCCCCGCTTCTTCTGTGTAGCCTGTTTTAAAGCCCTGCACGCCGGGGTAGGTGGTAAGTAGATTAGTTTGATTTTGAAGAAATATGTATTTATGTTCTTTGGAACTTGGTATCTCGTACTCAACGGTTTTTGCTATTTCCCTAAGGTCTGGATTTTGAAGCGCATAGCGTGTGAGTTTTACTAAATCTATTGGTGTGCTAAAACTTGCATCATCGAGGCCGCTGGGATCAGCAAAGTAGGTATTGTTTAGTCCAAGCTCTTTTGCCTTTATGTTCATCCACCCAACAAAAGTTTCCACATCGCCGGCAGTGCCTTCTGCAATTGCATAGGCTGCGTCGTTGCCAGAATGAAGAATTAATCCATACAGAAGTTCTTCTAAAGAATAGGATTCATCCTCACTTATACCCATGGAGTTTTCGCCGATAGTGGCAGCTCTCTTTGAGATAAGAATTTGATCTCCCTTCTTTTTGTGTTCAAGCGCTATTATGGCTGTCATCACTTTGGTTAGGCTGGCGATTTTGCTTTTCTTTGCGGAGTTTTTCTCAAACAGAATCTCTCCTGAATCCATATCTATCAGAACAGCTGCTTCTGCTGTTATCTCTGGTTGAAGAGAGGTGTTGTTTTCTTCGGCGGGATTCCAGCTGGGGTCTGCGTTAAAATATCTGATCAATGTAGCCGTGTAATCTTTGGTTGTATCTTTAACTCTAGCCTGATCTATATAGCCTTTTACAAAACCCTTGGTTTTAGAGTTCGCAGGGCTTACTGCCAAGAAAATCACAAAAATTGTGAAAATGATTATTGAGAGTTTTATCACTATTTTTCCCTTTGACATAATTCTAATCGAATGACTAAAGTATGTTATCATAATTCTCGCAGTGTATTTAATTTTAGGATCTAAAAATGATTACATTAATTGATTTTTACGCAGATTGGTGTGGCCCTTGTCACGCAATGCGCCCTATTTTTGAAGAAGTAGAAAAAGAATATGCAGGCAAAGTTGAATTTAAAAAAGTCGACGTGGAAGTAGAAAGCGAAATGTCTTCTACCTACAATATTTTTAGTATTCCAACCTTTGTGATTTTAAAAGACGGTGAAGAGATTGCCCGAAAGACCGGTGCAATGCCAAAAGAATCACTGAAGTCGTGGATTGATTCGAATCTTTAGTATCCGTCTGGTTCGCCGCAATTATACTAACCTATAGTTTACAAATGCTTTGTATTGTGCTGTGCTTTACCCAGCTCTCTCAACGTGTTTATGATACAAAAGGAGATTTTATGAAAACGGTTGTAAACATTGCACACGATAGATTAAGTGACATTGCGTATATCTCTGACGAAGCTTATGAGACGCTCGTTGAATGGTTAGATTGGCCTGCTGGTACATTAGTTCGTTTAGTTGGTGAGACGCCTGAGACCATTGGTTTTCATCCATATGATTCGACGCCTGAAAAGAGCTACGTTGTTGTTATGGAGGCAGAAGCAAAAACAGCACAGTGGGTGGGCATCTCCCGCGATAAGATTCGGTTAGTAGAGTAAAATCCGTTAGTAAAATTAAACCCCCTGTTTTTTAGGAAACAAGGGGTTTTGTGTTTTAACCATATTAGCCAGAGATAGCATTAAGCACAGTGCGAATGTGTTCTATAATCCTTGCTACAACATTGCGCCCTAAGCCTCCCCCGCCAGTGAAAACTAAACCTCGGTTGGTGTAGCTATCAGCAAACAATGTTAGCAGTTCAAGCATCTGGTCTACTGTCCCATAAACGGACTGAAGTTCCAGATTTTGGTCCATCGCCTGGGGATCATCAGAAGTTACTAAGGTTATGGTCTGGTCGCCTTTTGCGTGGCAGATACTCAACATCAACCTGCCAAGGCCTGTGTTCATTCGGATGTACAGTTCACGGGTCGCGTCAATAGCAGTGATGCCTTTTTTCGGTTGTTTCTGCGCGAACAGGTTGAGAATCATGTTCCTTGGGGAGGGCAAAGTGCCGTGTGAACGGTTCCAGGTCTCATTGTTGAACTCTGCAACTGCATTCAGAATCATCTGTCTGTCTGCCAATACGGCATTAATAACCGCTTGAGTCAGAAGTGAGTCTGCGCTATGATCCGTTTCACCGAATGTGCCGAGCAGCACAGCTGTTACAAGCGCATTACACAGCACGCCTCCTTCCGTATAATCCCGTGTAAATTTGTGCCCAATGCAATTCGCACAGAAGTACGTCTGACTTCCGTCATGATTGTGCGTGTAATAGTAGTGAAGCTTATCCGTTGTTGTTCCGCAAACACTGCATGTATTCTCATCCATGATGTATTCTCCTTAATATCGATTGGTGTATAAAAGTCTGTGAGCATTGTATCACAAGCAAAGTTACTTGACAACCTATAGCCGATGTCCGAGTCTGTTGCTCACACACAAATACCTGCTAAAATTTACATATGCCCATAAAAATGGCCATTAATGGCTTTGGAAGAATTGGCCGTGCTGCCTTCAAAATTGCACAAAATAACCCAGAAATTCAAGTTGTTGCAGTAAACGACATGCTTAATGCCAAGGTTTTGGCGCATCTTCTCAAGTACGATTCAGCTTATGGAATCTATGATCAAGAAATCTCAGTAGAAGAAAACGGCGTTGTAGTAGATCAAGAAGGCTCAATGACTATGGATGAGCACCTCGTGGAAACTCCAGATGTTGAGAGTTATTTAATCGTGGCGGGTAAAAAGACCAAAGTCATTGCGCAAACAGATCCTACAAAACTCCCGTGGAAAGAATTAGAAGTTGATGTGGTTTTAGAATGTACAGGCCGTTTTACTAAGGATGGCGCTGCCAAAGCTCACATTGATGCTGGAGCCAAGAAAGTGGTAGTTTCTGCCCCAACCAAAGGTGGAGAGGTTCAAACCTTTTTAATGGGCGTCAATCACGACCAATACATTGGGCAGAATGTTATTTCCAACGCTTCTTGTACCACAAACTGTATTTCTCCAGTAGCATCTATAATTCACTCAAATTTTAAAATTTTGAAGTCTGCCATGACCACTATTCACAGTATTACTGCAGAACAAAGTTTGGTAGATGGTAAGCCTCCGGGGCTTCACGCAGACCTAAGACGTGCAAGAGCTGCAGGGCACAATATTATTCCAACAACTACGGGTGCAGCAAAAGCAATTTCTGATGTAATTCCCGAGCTCAGCGGAATTTTTGATGGAATCGCCATTCGTGTTCCGACGCTTGTAGGATCTTTATCAGACTTTACGTTTTTGGTTGGTCGCAAAACTACTGCGGAAGAGGTTAATGCTGTTCTTACCGAAGCCTCTCAAAAGCCTTTTTACAAAGGAGTTTTGGCTGTTACAAAGGAACCTTATGTTTCAAGCGATATTGTTGGGAACTCCAATTCTGCAATTGTTGATTTAACAATGACCAAAGTTATTGATGGAGACATGGTGAAAGTTTTGGCTTGGTACGATAATGAATGGGGCTATAGCAACAGACTTGTTGAGATGGCGATGTTAGTTTCTAAGTGATTAATTTACGCAAAAAAAACCACCAGACAATTTAATCATCTGATGGTTTGTATTTTCGTCCTACTCTACAACAGTAAACTCATCTGTTCTTAGGTATATGTACCCATCGGTGCCTGTGATACGCACTTGGATGGTAGGAATCTTTTGGCCATTTGGCAAAGTTTCCATTCCAGAGCGGCCTAACACCTGTCCTTGTACGCCCTGCACTACTTTATCAGAGTGTGCTGTTAACACATTCGTTGCGTAAGGGAACTGTTGATATGCAGTGTGGTCAATCTCCACTGGTACTGTCCCTAACAACTCTACAAATGGCTGCGTGAGTGCCGTGTAATTAACTTCCACATCCCACGGCCACTCATACGTCCATTGGAGACAATTTTGGTTGTTACGTTGTATTCTGTTTGGTCCGTTGGGTTGGTTGATCAGCGCTTTTATGAATGGATCGACGTTTTCTACCATTCTATTGACTCCGAAATACGCTATCTGTCCTGATGAGTTAACCGAGATAGCGGCGACCACAAAATCCGTCTCGTCCTTCCAAATGAAGTGTTTTTCTACCATGGGATCTCCTTAATGAGTTTTCCAGTAAATCTATATGGATGTTAGCATTAAAGCACACATATATCAACCTATAGCTCTAACATATTCTAATCAATATCTCCCCCAATAATCTCCCTCTCAAAATGCTAAAATCTATTCAATGAAATGTATAAACACAGCAACGGAACTTAAGGATAAAAGGGTATTGATTCGCATAGACTTTGACGTGCCATTAGATAATGGAAAAATTGCAAATTCATACAGAATTGATACCACTTTACCCACAGTAAAATATGTAATTGAACAAGGCGGATTTCCTATCTTAGCTACAAAAATTGGCCGCCCCGAGGGAAAGTTTGTTGCAGAGCTTTCTACAAAACATTTGGAGCCGTACTTAAATGCGCGATTACCTGCCGACTCTTACTCTCTCTTAGAAAATCTACGTTTTGATCCCCGTGAAGATGCTTCGGACATCACATTGGCTCAAGAGTTAGCTGCACAAGCAGACATCTATGTAAACGAGTGCTTTGCTACATCACATCGAAAAGATTCTTCCGTGTACCATCTTCCCAAACTTTTACCTTCATATGCAGGGTTACAACTTTGGAAAGAAGTAGAAGTTTTATCAAAGGTGCTTTCAAATTCACAAAAACCTTTGGTTGCTATTATTGGTGGTGCCAAACTGGAGTCTAAAAAACCTATGATTCAAAGGTTTTTGGATTTGGGAGCTCACGTTCTGGTTGGAGGTAAGCTGGGGCTGGATTGGTTACAGAGCGTTCCAGAGAATCTTCATTTACCCATTGATTACGCTAGAGACAATCTGGACATTGGACCTCTAACCACTAATAAATACACAGAATTTGTTCAGCAGGCTCGCACTATTGTATGGGCTGGACCTCTAGGTAAGTTCGAAGATCCCGAATTCGCCGTTAGCACTGTTACTGTAGCAAAAGCTGTTGTAGCAAGTAACGCTTACTGTGTTGCTGGCGGCGGTGATACAATATCTGCTCTTGAGCTTGCAGGAGTGCTAAGAGATTTTGACTTTGTTTCCACAGGTGGTGGAGCCATGCTGGAATTTTTGGTTAAAGGAACCTTGCCCGGATTGGAAGCGCTTGAATATTATGGCTAAAATTTTAAAAATTTCATTTCCAAATAAATGTAACGGGTGTGAACTGTGCGTGTTAGCTATTCAAAGACAATTTAATCGCACTGGGCTGGATGGTTCCTTGATAAGGATTTTTAGAAAAAAAGAAGAAGACGGCATCACTTATGCCATTGAAATGGATCCTAGTATCAACAATTACGATGTAGCCAGCATAGTTAAGTCTTGCCCAACAGGCGTATTTGAAATTACAGAGGAATTAAATGAAGAACAACTTCTTAATTAAGCAGGTACTAATCATAGATCTAGCGAAAAAAGAGTACGCAGTTAAATCCTATGATGAATTGTACAAATACATTGGCGGAGTAGGTTTGGGTCTTAAACTGTTATCTCAGTACCAGACCGAGGACCCTATTATCTATTCGGTTGGGCCATTAAATGGATTTTTTCCTTATGCTTCAAAAACGTCCGTAGTTCTTAGATCTGACGGTGTGATTGAGGATTTGTATTTGGGAGGGTCTTTATCTTTTAGGTTGAAGTTTTCCGGTATAGATTCTGTTGTGATTAAGGGCGTCTCAAAAGAACCCGTTATTTTGGATATAAGAGGCGATACTGTAAATATCCTTCCTGCAGATGCGGATTTGCAAAGTCTTGGTTTACCCGGAAAGCGTAGTGTTCTGGCGTTTGGGGCTTCCAACGATGATGCTAGCTTTAGTTTGGCCGGAAAACTTGTATCTTATGACAAATCCAAGCTCTATTTAGATAGATACTTTACATCTCACGAAAAACTTTTGGAGCGAAAATTCCTAGAAAAGAATATCATGGGTATTGTATTTACAGGGAGCGTTACATTTCCCATAAAAGATACAGAAAAATATGCAGAGATTTTTAGCGCTCTATTGATGCGTTCAAAAGAAGTGTCTATTGCAAAATCTGATGCTCCGTCGTGTTCAGGCTGTCCTTTGGGTTGCGCTAAGTCTCGTGAAGGTGAGATTGGAGGCAATCTTTTGGCCCACTGCATGGTTTCGTGCTCTTTTGCTCAAGCAATTTATTCGGATGTAAATACAGTCTTTTCTTGTTTGAATGTTTTGGGGTACGATTACACTCATGAGGATATTGAAAACGCACCGTTGTATATTTCGCAAGTTCTAAAGGAGATTGATGGGAAATAGATACATTATTGCTAATTGGAAACAGAATCTTAACGCCGCTGAGATATGTGTGTGGTTTCAAAAGTTTGCTAAGTTACTTGATGGTCATAAAGTGCCGGCATACTTGAATATTTTGATTGCACCAACTTTTGTTCATCTCGCGCTAGTAAATGATTTAGCAAAAGATTTTGAAAATTTATTCTGCACAGCCCAAAACGTTTCCCTTTTTGATAATGGAGCGCATACAGGTCAAGTAGGTGCTCAGCAACTTACGGACTACTGTTCAAAAGGAATTGTTGGGCATAGTGAGACCGGAGATTCCGCAGAACAAAGTTTGCAAAAGATATCACTACTCTTGAATCATGGTATACAGCCCTTTCTATGCTTCACTAGCTTTTCTTTTGTTGATAATCACAAAGATGTTACACAAATTCCTCTAATTTGGGAGGATCCTGCTAACATCTCGGTAAAAGGGGAATATCGTTCCAGAAGTTCGCAAGAAATAAAACAGCACTGTGTTGAATTTAAAGACCACCATCCAAAAGCAACCTTACTTTATGGTGGTTCTGTGAATAGACAAAACACTGGTGATTTAGGTAATATTGCTGAGCTAGATGGTGTGATAGTTGGCAATGCTAGCCTTGATCCAGAGCACTTTTTTGAAATAGTTAAATCTTTTGAATTATGAAATATATCGATTTGAACAAATCTGTTGTGCAAAAGCAACAGGCCAAAGCCTCATTATCGCAGCAAGCTCAGTCTGGCCAAAACAAGAAACGTATGGTTATATTTTTTGCTGTGATCATGATTCTGGTAGGTTTTTTCTTCTTTTCCGGCGGTAGTTTAGCTGCGTTGTTTGATCCAGTATCAATTGTGGGAAATGCAGCAACTACCAAGCTTAAAGAGACTGATGGGCGAACAAACATTCTGATCTTGGGTTCGGATAAGAGATCTGTAGGATCCGTAACCTCTGTTCTAACCGACACCATACTTGTTGCCTCCATAGGCCGTGTCGAAGGAAATGTTGTTTTGCTTTCGCTGCCACGAGATTTATGGGTAAAAACAGAAGATGGTTATCAGTCCAAAATAAACGCAGTTTATGCAAATGGTGGAGGTGACAGTATAAGCAAGGTTGCAGAAGATGTACTAGGTGTGCCCATTCACTATTACGCTGTGGTAAACTTTGAGATTTTTAAGAAGGTTATTGATATCCTGGGTGGGGTTGAGGTTACTGTTGACCACGCCTTTGTTGATTACAGTTATCCAGTGGAAGGTAAAGAAAATGCGCCGGAATCTGAACGTTATGAAATCGTAAAGTTTTCTCAAGGCAAGCAGCAGATGAACGGTGAAGTAGCATTAAAATTTGTGCGTTCCCGAAAAGGTGATAATGGTGAGGGTACTGATTTTGCACGTTCTCGCCGTCAGCAAAAAGTCATTATGGCGATTAAAGACAAGGCGTTGTCTCTAGAGACTCTAATCGACCCAACTAAGCTAAAAAACCTCTATGACACCTACTATAAAAATGTAGACACCAATCTGGACTTTTCCACGTTACAAGGATTTTACTTTTTATCCAAAAAGATAAATTTTGAGCAAGTTCGCTCAATAGTTTTAGATGATCGTAGCGCCTCTGTTGAAGGGGGTTTGCTATATGCACCTGAAGATAGAACCCTGTACGGTGGGGCGTATGTGTTAATTCCTAAATCAGGAAATTTTGCTCAGCTCCATGCTTATGTACAAAGATATATCTTTGGCGAATTATGATTTTTATTCTCCATGGTGATAATTCCGTCTTTTTAAGAGATTTAGTTTTTAAACTTCAAACCAAACTTTTTGCTGAATCACGTATCGAAAGAGACATTTCTGTAATTTCTCCTGCACAGCTGTCTGTTTTAGTCTCTTCTTTTGATATTTTTAGCGCGGCACCGTTTATAGTTTTAGATATCACTAAGGCTGGCTCCGGAGATAAAAGCGCATATGTCGATGCTGTTAGAGCTATGCCCGCAGAAACCAACCTGATTTTACTCAGTCATAAGCTATTACCTAAGAATAGCATTTGGTTTAAAAACTTTGAGAATGCCAAAATCTTTGAAAGTAACGTCGCCCCCGATTCTAGTGTATTTAAGTTTTTGGATCAGCTTTTCGTACAGAATAGATCAGTGTCTTACGAAGAGCTGCATAAGCTTTTGGTAGAAGGACAGGATCCATTCTATATTTTTTCTATGCTACTTTATTCCCTTAGAAACATTGCTGGGGTTAAGTTTGGAGCACCCACGTTTGCAAAACTGCAGCCGTTTATGCGTTCAAAATTTGAGCGACAGGCGAATAAATTCTCAGAAGAAACACTTAGGTCTTTTTACCTTTATTTTGCTGATCTAGACAGAAAGGTTAAGTTAGGTCAAATTAATTCAGATACTATGCTCACTCTAGCAGTGGAGAAAGTTTTGGCATAACTATGACTCAAAGAATTTACATCAAAGATGAATCATTTGACCCTATATTTAAGCAAAGAAACGCGTCTTTTTTGTTGAAATCCCGCATTCTACCTTTAAGTTCTATATTACTTGGTGTTGTTATTCTTATCACCCAAATTATTGTGCCGCTTGTGTTCTTTGAAACCTCAGAAAACATTTCCAAGCCTGTGCGATCCACTATGCTTGGAATTGCTTCGGGGTTTGGCGATTTTTCGTTTAATGAGCTTGAAGATTCCTCTTCAACGTTGGAAGGTAATTCCAATGTTCCAGATAAATTCTATCTTTCTATACCAAAGTTAAAGATAGATAGGGCAGTCGTTGATACAAATTCCAAATCACTAAGCCCTGACGATGTTATTGGGCACTATATTGGTTCTGCATTGCCTGATGCTCCGGGAAACATGTTTTTGTATGGTCACTCTGTTTTACCCGTGTTTTACAATCCCAAGAATTACAAAACCATATTTTCTACACTAAATAAATTGCAGGATGGTGATGTTATCACTATTGAGTACAATAACAAAAAATACACCTATAAAGTGGATTCTGTTGAAATTTTAAAAACCTCCGAAGTTAAACCTTTAGGTCAAGTAAGCCCAAGATATCTTAATGAATCTACAATAACTATTATGACTTGTTGGCCTCCGGGGACTAAGAGTAAAAGATTACAAGTTGTTGGTACTCAGATTAATCCAACTTTTTGATAACACGTTCTTCAAAAGAGCTAAGAGCTAATTTTCTGGGACCTTTACCTACCGCAAAAGCGCCAAAGGCTAGCAAAGCTGTAGAAGTAAACAGTGCGTAGGTGATTCCGGCAGTTCCTGTGTCAGGTACTGCTGTGGTAGTTTGGGTAGTCTCGGTAGAATCTGCTCCTGCCAAGACCACTGGTAGTGCGTTAACTGCTGATTCTTTGGAGATATCCTCAAACACGCTGGGCTTAGAATCTGTTTGAGCAAGTTGATTTGCTGATTCTAAGTCATCTTCTATATTCACATTGCTTGTTGAATCTGTGATTAGATAGTACAACGAGCTAAAAATAACCAATGCTAAAGATAGGGTGATTACGAAAGTTTTGAATCCATTTTTTGCTTGATACGAGTTCATAGGCAGGCTTTATTTATTCTTTACTTAAACTATTTATAAATTCTACATCAATTGTAGCATCTATCAATACATTGTTTTCAAGTACTTTTTTTTCAGGCGCATTTTGTTTGATTTCATTGTTTGCCGCAGCCCAAAGTAAACAAGTCAAAATTATGCTAAAAATGATTAAAATAAAGTTTTTCATATTGGTTTGTAAAAAATCATAAGCTCCAAGTCAATCTCAACAAGACCATCTTCAGTAGGAGTAATCACTACAGACTTAATGATACTGGGCCTTTTTTGATTCTCGATGCTTTTTACAAGATTTGCGGCATTCTCCCATGTTCCTGTCAATGTTGCGTCAATGTTTGCATTATGCGTGCTTTTGTCTGCTAGAACATTCCATGTATCAACAATATACCCTTGATTTGCGGCTTGAGTAACAAAATCAATCAAGTAATCCTGCTCCTGCAAATTATTTGGCATGTATTGGTTAAATTGTTCTATGGCAGTCAAATTCTTATTATAAGTTTCTAGTAATGTTGAATGTAGTCTAAGTTTTGCTCGTTTGGACATAAGTACCTTGGAAAGCTCGGCTTCGTATTTACGATTTTCCAAGTAGTTACCTAAATGAGTCCTGGCGCCGAAAGCTACAAACAAGATGATACACAGACCTATCAAGCTTATGTACATTATCATTTCACGTTCCGGTTCTAGTTGAATACGTCTTGTATATTCTGATTCTAGTTTTTTAATAAAGCTCATTTGAATGTTATTATCATTTCGGAATTATATAAATTTTGCCCAGAGATAAGGTTTACCTGATCCAGATACACTTCATTAACAGTGTTGTTCTTTAGCATGGAGTCAATAAAGAAAGATATGGCTAATGCGTTTTGTGTCTCAACGCTGACTGCCACTTCATTGAGATTCGAGCTATTCAGTCCTAGTAGTTTAAATTCAGCATTAGCTTGTTTTAAGATTAGATCGATTTTTGCGCTATGGGCGTTGCTCTTGGTTCGAGTTTGTAGTTCCTTGTAATATGCAATTCGTTCGATAAGATTGTGTACTTTTGCTTCGTCAAACCCCTTTTGTTTGTAAAGTTTCTCTATTGATTCAATTCCTTCAAGAGTTCTACGGATGTTCTGATTTGAACGAAATTCCAAGAAAAGAATTAAAAGGAATATGGTTTCGATAGCGATTATAGTTATTTTTGTGACTAATATGAGTTTTGAGCGTACACGCAGGGCAACGGGAGCTGTATAGTAACTGCTATTTAGTAAATTTAGGTTTTGATTGTTTGGTTGGTTTTGTTCCATGGGCAGCAATCTTCTTTGCAAATCTTGCTTTCATTCTACTAGCTTTGTTTTTGTGAATCACCTTTTCTTTTGACGCCTTGTCTAGTGCTTTTTGCAGCAAAGATTGTTCCTTCATCATATCACCTAACGCACCTTTTTTGGATTCTAATAGATCAAGGAGTGCTTTTGTAGCTGCCTTAATTCTCCTTCTCCAGAAAAGGTTGTGATCTCGTTTTACTTTTGATTGTCGTTCTGCTTTTGCAGCAGATCTTGTATTTGGCATAAGACGCACGTATGATACCATATGATTTCAAGAATTGAAAACACTTTATGGTGGCATCCGCAATAAAAACTAGCAAAAAATTTCTTTTTAGCACTCAGAATACTATCATTTCGGCAGCTTTTATCATAGCGGTTACTTATGCTGCATCGGCCTTTTTGGGCTTGGTACGGGCTAGAATGCTTGCTCATTATTTTGGTGCTACAGACGTGTTAGGGGTCTTTTATACCGCAGACAGAATCCCTAGCCTCATTTATTCCGTACTTGTTGCAGGTACTTTATCTACAATTTTTATTCCTGTTTTTACCGAAACGTTAAAGAAAGACAAAGAAGCAGCATGGGAAGTGGCGTCCTCCATACTCATGTTTTGCCTAGCTGTTTTCCTTATTATTTCCCTGTTCCTGTTCGTATACGCCGGTAAAGTTATAGCAGGTTTGTCTTTGGGTAAATTTACTTCAGAAGAAGTTTTATTAGGCAGCAGTCTACTAAGAATCATGCTTATTGCCCAAGTAATCCTGGTTGTTAGCAGTTTCTTTTCAAGTGTTTTGCAATCGTTAAGATTTTTTCTGATACCCGCACTCTCACCTGTTTTTTACAACTTGGGCATGATTCTTGGTCTAGTTTACTTTTATAAATCGTATGGTATCTACGCACCGGCTTTGGGGGTTGTCCTAGGTGCGTTACTCCATCTGTTTATTCAACTACCTTTGTTACGCAAAGTTAATTTTCGTTTTAGGTTTGTACCAAACTTATTCTCAACATATATCAAAGATTACACAGGGCTTTTTTTGCCCAGAATTTTAGGTTCTTTGTTGGTCCAGGTATCCTTTGTTATCAGCAACTCTTTGGCAATTTTAGTCTCTACATCATCAGTCGTGATATTTAAGTTTGCCAATCAACTGGAGGCGTTTCCCGTATTGTTGTTTGGTTCATCGATAGCTGCTGCTGCATTGCCTACTCTTTCTTTTGAATCAGGAGAAAAAGATAAGGAGAAATTTAAAAATACCTTTGTTACATCCTTGCATCAAATGTTGTTTCTGGTAATTCCTGCGAGCGTAATATTTTTAGTTTTGAGGGTGCCTGTGATTCGTTTAATTTATGGAGTAGCGAACTTTTCTTGGGATGCAACTATTCAAACATCTTACACCTTGGCTTTCTTTAGTCTTTCTATGTTTTCGCAGAGCTCACTGTACCTTTTGAATAGGGCTTTCTTCGCCCTTAAAGATACGGCTACACCACTAAAGATCAATGCCTTAAGTGTGTTGTTTGGTTCTGCAACCGCATTCGTGCTCGTTAAGTATTTTGAATTGGGTGTGTGGTCACTTGCGTTTGCGTATTCTCTAGCCTCTATCGCTGAATTTTTTGTGCTCACATATCTTTTAGATAAGAAAGTTGGAGGATTTGGGTATGATAGCTTGGTGAAACCATTTGTTAAAATCAGCTATGCCGCGGTTTTTATGGGAATGTCTTTGTATTTACCCATGAAGTTCTTAGATATTGCGGTTTTTGATACCACCAAAACATTAAGTTTACTGATGCTTACTGTGATCGCCGGCATTGCTGGTATGATATCCTACTTGCTATTTACATGGTTGTTAAAAGTTGAGGAGATAGCATTGTTGTATAAACTGTTAGGAAAGTTGAGTATTAGACCAGCCATTCAAAATCATCCACCTACTTCAGCTAGTGAACAGGCCTAATTGCTGTCAGAATCTTCATTCTGATGTTAAAATCCCGCTATGTCATTTGTGTGTGATAAAAACAAAATTAGAAATTTTTGCATAATAGCCCATATTGATCATGGAAAATCCACTTTAGCAGACAGATTTTTGGAGCTTACCCATACTGTAGAAAAACGTAAGTTGGTATCACAGCAGTTAGATAGTATGGAGTTGGAGAGAGAACGTGGTATCACAATAAAACTTAAGGCAGTTCGCATGGCGTATGAGCATAATCACGAACACTATCAATTAAATCTCATTGATACTCCGGGCCATGTTGATTTTTCGTATGAGGTTTCACGTTCTTTGGCTGCCTGTGAAGGCGCAATTCTGGTGGTGGACGCTAGCCAAGGTATTGAAGCCCAGACAGTATCCAACGTGTACAAAGCAATGGAAGCCAATCTAACAATAATCCCCGTTTTGAACAAAGTGGATCTTCCAAATGCGAATGTTGAACATGTAACAAGAGATGTGGTTAAGACATTTGGTTTTAAGGAAGAAGAAATTTTGCAAGTATCGGCCAAGACCGGACTCGGTTTGGAAGCCCTGTTCCAGGCAGTTATTGAACGTATACCTGCTCCGGATGGTATTACTGAAGCGCCCCTCAGAGCACTGATCTTTGATACATACTACGATGATTTCTTAGGCGTTGTTGCCATGGTAAAAATTGAAGACGGAAGTATCAAGCATAAAGACGTATTAGCACGAGAAAAAATTAAATTTTTGGCCACACAAGCGATTTCGGTACCAGAGGAAATTGGCATTTTGATTCCTACTCGCTCAAAAATCCCTGAACTCAGTGCTGGTGAAGTTGGTTACATTGCTACTGGTCTCAAAGACATTCATAAAGTCAAGGTTGGGGACACAATCTCATTTGCAAAAGACTCTGTAGAAGCCCTACATGGATACAAAGAAGTAAAGCCTTTTGTGTTTGTATCCATTTATCCTATTGATACAGCAAAGTTTCCGGATTTACGCGAAGCGCTTGAAAAACTTTCTTTGTCGGATTCCTCGCTAGCTTTTGAGCCTGAAAGCAGTTCGGCTTTAGGTTTTGGCTTCAGATGTGGGTTTTTGGGATTACTTCACGCAGACATTGTTCAAGAACGTTTGGAGCGAGAGTACGACTTGGACCTGATCTCAACTACACCTACAGTTGAATATAAAGTGTACCTAACGGATGGTTCGGTAGTTCCTATCAAGACAGCGTCTGCGCTTCCGGAAGTAACCAAAATCGATGAAGTGCATGAACCATGGATTTTGCTTCATATTGTTACCCCTGCTACATACACCGGTGGAATCATAACTTTGTGCGAAAAAAGACGAGGCGAGCTCAAAAAGATGGAGTATCCAACCGAAGACAAAGTAATATTTTCTTACGAAATTCCTCTTTCGGAACTGATTCACAACTTTTTTGACGAATTGAAAACAATTTCTTCGGGCTTTGCAAGCCTTGATTATGAGCTTTTGGAATACAGGAAAGCAGATGTGGTTAAATTGGATATTCTTGTTCATGGGGACGTAGTAGCGCCTCTTTCTCAAATTGTTTTAAAAGCTACTGCGGCTGAAACAGGCAAGAAGGTGTTGGCAAAACTCAAAGATACTATTCCAAAACAGCAGTTCAAAGTTGCATTGCAGGCTGCAATCGGTGGCAAGATTGTGGCTAGAGAAGATATATCAAGTGTTGGGAAAAACGTGCTTGCTAAGATGTCTGGGGGCCATAGAGAACGAAAGGATAAGTTATTGGAGAAACAACGAAAAGGCAAAGAGCGCCTTAAGCGCGTAGGTAAAATAGACATTCCCCAAGACGCTTTTAGAGAAATTCTAAAAACTTAGATATTGACACTTCTAGCACTCTTGGTATATTAGTGATAACGTATGCTAACCGACAGACAGATAGAGCTATTAGAAGCCATTATAAATGAATACTTAGATACCTCGGAGCCTGTGGGTTCGAGTTCATTAGTGAAGAAATACAGGATCAAATGTTCTGCGGCCACAGTAAGGAATGAAATGGCGCGGCTATTTGATCAAGGCTTTTTGAATATGCTTCACACGTCTTCTGGTAGAGTACCTACATCCCGTGCTTACAGATTTTTTCTAGAAAAATTGGTGCACGAAGACGAAATGCCTGTTTTGCAAGAAGTAGCTATTAAACAGCGTCTTTGGAGTCATAGATATAATTTTGAGCATTTATTGCGTGAGGCTACCTTGGCCTTGGCAGATGTAACCAAGATGTTGGTATTCGCTACGTCCGAAAATTCTTATGTTGTGCACGCTGGTGCTGTGCATGTGCTGGATTATGCCGAGTTTTGGGATATTGAAACAGCTAAGTCTGTTTTTCATCTTATGGACCGATATGAGCTTTTAGAACGCGTTTTTAATAAAATTCCCCACGGTGGGCGTGTGAAGGTTCTTATTGGAGATGAAATAGGCAATGAGCATATGTCCAATTGCAGCGTAGCTTTTGCTGGGTATCAAGTGGGGAATAGGGTAGGTAACATAGGTATAATTGGGCCTTCTAGGATGCAGTATTCATCTATATTACCGGCACTTAAATATACAACATCATTAGTGGAAGAACTTGGAGGCAGCTGGTAATGGATACGCAGGATATGGAGGTTTTGCAACAGCAGGTTGCCGATCTAGAAAATAATTGGAAGCGTGCCCTCGCAGACTATGCAAATCTTCAAAAAAGGATGTATGAGGAACGCAGTGATTTAGTGAAGTTTGCTAATTCAAGTTTAATTGCCAAGATTCTCCCTGTTTTAGACAATCTGGAGCTTGTGCAAAAACATAGCAAAGATTTAGGGTTAGATATGATCATCAAAGATCTTAGGCAAACCTTACTAGAAGAAGGCGTAGAAGAAATTTTGGTTGAGGGAAAGGATTTTGATTCGTTTCTTATGGATGCAATAGATTCAGTAGAGGGCCCAAAAGACAAGATCATGGAAGTAGTTCAAAAAGGATATTTATTAAAAGGTAAAGTTTTAAGACCGGCTCGCGTAAAAGTTGGTCGAGGGGAAGAAACCCTCAAGGAGGAAAATTAATATGGCAAAAATTATAGGAATAGATTTAGGTACAACAAATAGTGCAATGTCAGTAATGGAGGGGGGTCAGGTTAAGGTAATACCAAACCACGAAGGTGCAAACACCACACCGTCTATTGTGACCATTGGAACAAATGAATTGGTTGGAGTGACTGCAAAAAGACAGCAAGTTGTAAATCCAAAAAACACAATCTTTAGCGTAAAGCGCTTAATGGGAAGGAGATATTCCGATCCAGAGGTACAGAAGGTGAAGAAAGATGTTCCCTACGCAGTTGTGGAAGGTCCCAACGGTGTTGCATGCGTAGAGATAGATGGACGTGCTTACACCCCACAAGAAATCTCAGCAAAAATTCTAATAAAACTAAAACAAGACGCAGAAAAATATCTAGGCCAACCCGTTACCGAAGCCGTGATTACCGTTCCTGCGTACTTTGACGACTCTCAAAGAACGGCCACAAAAGAAGCTGGTAAAATTGCCGGCTTAGAGGTTAAGAGAATCATCAACGAACCTACTGCCGCAGCATTGGCTTATGGTTTAGACAAAAAACACAATCAAAAAATTGCAGTGTACGATTTGGGTGGTGGTACCTTTGACGTTTCTATTTTGGAGATTGGCGAAGGCGTTTTTGAAGTAAAAGCAACTAATGGTGATACTCACCTTGGAGGTGATGATTTTGATCAAAAAATTATAAATTGGATGATTGAGGAATTTAAGAAAGATCAAGGTGTTGATCTTTCTGCAGACAAGCAAGCATTGCAACGTCTTAAAGACGCTGGTGAGCGCGCTAAGATCGAACTTTCATCTGCAATGGAAACCGAAATAAGCATCCCTTTTATAACAGCTGATGCAACCGGCCCAAAGCATCTTAGCTACAAACTTACCAGAGCAAAACTAGAACAATTGGTGGAAGATTTGGTAAGACGCACTATTATTCCAATGGAAAATGCTCTTAAGGATGCAGGAATCTCCAAGTCTGATATTGCAGAAGTAATCATGGTTGGCGGAATGACTAGAATGCCTAAAGTGACCGAGGTTGTAAAAGACTTTTTTGGCAAGGAACCTCATAAAGGTGTTAACCCTGACGAAGTTGTGGCCATTGGAGCTGCTATTCAAGGTGGGGTTTTGGGTGGCGACGTAAAAGACGTTTTGCTTTTGGATGTTACTCCGCTAACTTTAGGACTTGAAACACTTGGTGGTGTAAGCACGCCATTGATTAAACGAAATACTACAATACCTACCTCGGCATCTCAGGTGTTTAGTACAGCCGCAGATAACCAGACGAGTGTTGAGATTAATGTGTTGCAAGGAGAGCGCGAAATGGCTGGCGATAACAAATCACTTGGTAGATTTATATTGGACGGAATTCCTCCATCTCCTAGAGGCGTACCTCAGGTTGAAGTTAAGTTTGATATTGATGCTAACGGGATCTTACATGTTTCTGCAAAAGATAAGGCTTCGGGTAAAGAACAAAAGATTACTATTCAGGGCGGTACAGGGCTAGACAAAGATCAAGTCGAAAAAATGGTCCGTGAAGCAGAATCTCACGCTGATGCTGACAAAAAGAAAAAGGCTGAAGTTGAAGCAAGAAACCTAGCAGACAATCTTTGCTATACGGGTGAAAAAGCTCTTAAGGAGGCGGGGGACAAGGTTCCTGCAGATCTTAAGGCCGATATTGAATCCAAAATCAAAGATGTTCGTGACAACCTACATACTGCATCTGTGGATGAATTAAAAACCAAGACACAGGTATTATCTGATGCGTTGCAAAAGATCGGCCAGTTAATGTACGAACAGCCTCAAGCAGGACAAGCGGGTGGAACTGATTCCAGTAAGACTTCAGACGATAAAAAAGAAAATCCTAGTGAACCCGTTGAAGGTGAAGTTGTAGAATAGGAGCTTTTTATGGCCTCCGAAAAAAACTACTACGATATCTTGGGAGTTTCTAAAACCGCCACACCTGACGAAATAAAAAAAGCCTATCGAAATATGGCTCGCGAACACCATCCTGACATGGTCAAGGATGGTGCAAAGCATACCGCCGAGCAGCGCTTTAAAGAGATAAATGAAGCCTACCAAGTTTTGAGTGATCCAGAAAAGAAGCGTATGTACGATCAGTTTGGCAGCGCAGGACCTAATGCTGGCCCATCCGGATTTGGTGGTGGCGCAGGTGGTCAGTGGGGACCTTTTAGCTATTCATATACAACCCAAGGCAACAACGGCTTTGGTGATTTTGATCCATTTGATGTATTTGCTGAGGTTTTTGGGTCTCGTGGCTTTGGTGGAAGAGGCCGAGCTCCTCAAAAAGGAAAAAATCTTTACTACGAAATGCATTTGGAGTTTGTTGATGCGCTAAGAGGGTTTGAACGCGAGGTTCAAACCGAAAGCGGTAGGGTTAAAGTGAAGGTTCCCGCGGGAGTCAGAGATGGCACCGAAATGCGTTTTCCCGGAAAAGGTATGCCTGGACCAAACAATTTACCGGCAGGTGATTTGTTTCTTACCTTTAGAGTTAGAATTCCAAGAGAGTTTCAGGTTTTGGGGAACAGCTTGGGTGTAGCTTTGGAGTTGCCATACGTTCAAGCCGTACTTGGGGATACTGTTGAAGTGCCCGTGGTGGATACTAGTTCTAAAAACGGCGTAGGTACAGCAAAGCTAAAGATTCCTGCTGGGACTCAGCATGGGGCCCAATTTAGATTAAGAGGAAAAGGTTTGCCGATTGTAAATTCCTCGAGTACAGGTGATGTGATAGTTCAAGTTTTTATCACGATTCCAACTAAATTGTCTAGGGAACAAAAAAAGCTTTTGGAAGAACTAAAAAAGCTGGATTAGCATGTTCCCATACACCTCCAGCTTTCTACTTATTTGTTCATATATTGATTTATCAATTCTATTGTAACAATGTCCCCGGCTTTGGCAGGTACCCTAAACAAAGTGTTTTCAACCGTACCCATAATAAAACCTTCAATGATAAGTGTTCTGTAATCATAAGATTCTGTGTCCGTACTGTAGGCTACACCAAAATCCTGCGTTCCCCAGAGAACCAACTTTCCTGTAGTTAGTGGTTTTAATAAACGCACAATTGCATAACTAGGGGAAGTTGGTGCGCTAAGAAGAGCTGCCTCACCGTCCAACAACACAGTTCCTGCGGCGCTGATAGTCATAAGATAAGTATGTTCCGGCTTTAGCTTGGGGAAACTAAAACCTCTGAGTTGATAGTACCCAAGAACACTCTTGTCCTTTGCTAGCGGTATAGTATAAATCATTCCCTGGGTTGTGTAGTCAACGGATTGGCCAACGAATGCAGGGGCGATTTCACCCGGTGTTGGAACATAGTTGATTGTGACTATTAGATCCTTCTTTGTGAGTTGCCATGTTACAACGCTGATTGTTAAGAGAATTGCCAGTATAAGACCTACCAAGATAACGTAACTAGTGTATTTCACATTTCACCTCTTCGTATAGATGTTTTGTGTGATATTAGGGGGTTATATAACGATTGTCAAATGCTATGAGTTTAACTAGCCGGTGTGTATATTGTTTGCAGTGCCTTGGCTGCTTTTCTGCGGATTTCTATTTCTTTTCTGTACTGTATGACTTCGTCACTTTTAATGTTTCCCTGAGAAATTTCATTTAGAGCTTCTTGAGTATATTCGTTAACGGTTAGTGGATTTCTCATTTGAAGCCCCTTGGGTGATGTTTCATAAACATTACCTCGGTCAAAATACAAGTCGTATGCGGCTTCCAACAGCAATCCTCTGTGGGCCTCCTGTCTTTGTGCCTCTATCTCATCTTTGTTGGGCCAACGAAGTCTTTTGTCGTCTTTGGTTCTTATCATCAATGCTTCCGCTTCAGGACTATCTTCTTTAAAGAATTGAGGACCGTGCGATTCTAGCCTATCAAGTGCTGCAAGAACCTGTTCCTCTGTAGAGGGAATCATTCTCTTTGATCCTGCCACTTGTACCCATTCTTGTCGCGCTTCCCTATACTTCATCATTGCTTCTTCTTGCTCTGGGCTTCTGGGCGCAGCCTTTTCCCCAGTAAGGTTCTGCATATGTAGTACTGCTCTTTCGTAAACATTGGGTAATTCTCGTTCCTTTTCTACTATTCTTGCTGCAAGTTTTCTTCCACGTTCCATGAGTTCGGGTAGTTCCGCCTTGCGTTCGTGCCATATTTGAAGTTGCTTTTCGTCTATTCCACGTTCCTGCAATCTTTTCAAGAGTGCAAGGTTCACAGCCGGTTGCAACTTTGCATGATGTTGCGTTGGGCCGCATAGCATTTCCCAGCCAGCGTCTAGATCCGCAAGTCTTAGTTCTCTTCCACTGAGGTCATCAACGAGCTCAGTGATATATCTGTTATCTCTCATACTGCGTAAATTATTTAGCTCAGGGCCAATTGTGAGTTCTTTTAGCGAATCTGTAGAAAGGGCAAAATACACATTGTCAGGCATATTTGCTCTTGTTTCTATTTGTGGTTGTCCTAGAAAAGCCCCGGCGTAAGCAATAATTTCTGGGGTGTTAGCAGGTACAAAAACGTTTTCGTGTGTAATTTCTTTCCAGTTTTTAACTACGTCCGCATATCCTTCTTTAAGGCTGTTTAACTCTTCTGCCTTTTCCTTATTATTCTTGGGCCTGTTTGTCTCGTTTGTCGATTCTTCGTAACTGTCCGTTTTCTTGCCTTCTGCCCACTCTTTGGCATTACTCACACTACCTATCTTATATCCTTCAGTATGAATATCTACATGCCCAGCTTCTGCAAATGGTGCCATACAGAAATTATAATCATTTGAAATATAAGTGTATATATGGTATTTTACATGTTGTTATACAGGTAGTATTATAAGTTTAGTATTTAGGTGGGGTTCCCCACCTTTTTATTTGAAAGGACATAGTTTTAAAATGGCGTTAACAGAATTCAATTCTGCAATAAATCAGGTAGCAACCGAGCGGGGTATACCCGTAGAAAGTGTAATGGAAAGCATTAGGGTTGCTCTAGCTACAGCCTACAAAAGAGACTACGGTGGCGATATAAAGGATGTTGTTGTAGATCTTAATGAGGATACAGGTGAAGCTAGAATTTTAAAAGACGGTGAAGATGTTACCCCAGCAGGTTTTGGTAGAATCGCTGCCCAAACCGCTAAGCAGGTAATTTTGCAAAAAATAAGAGAGACAGAAAAAGATATAGTTACCAACGAATACAAGTCTAAAATAGGCACAATCGTTACAGGGCATATCTTTAGGTCAGACAGCGGTGTTGTAGTTTTAGACTTAGGTAAGGCGCAAGGTGTGCTGCCTCAATCCGAGCAGGTTCAATCCGAACAATACAGAATAAACCAGAGACTTAAAGTTTTGGTAAAGGATGTAAGACAAACCACACGAGGTACAGAAATAATAGTTTCTAGAGCTGATTCTGATTTTGTAAGAAGGTTGTTTGAGCAAGAAGTCCCAGAGATTGCTTCCGGTGTAGTTAGAATAGAAGCAATTGCCCGAGAAGCTGGTTCAAGAACTAAGATGTCGGTTTCTTCAAGTGACGAGAAGGTTGATCCGGTTGGAAGCTGTGTTGGACAAAAGGGTGTGAGAGTTCAATCCATCATCTCCGAACTCTTTGGTGAGAAAATAGACATTGTTCCTTACTCATTTGTGGTAGATAAATTTATTGCCGCTAGCCTTTCTCCAGCCAAAGTTATTGATGTTGAACTTTTTCACGACGAAAAAAGAGCTCTTGTTACGGTTCCTGAGGATCAACAAAGCTTGGCAATTGGTAAAGAAGGTCAAAACGCCCGACTTGCTAATAAGTTAACCAAGTGGAAAATAGATATTAAAGGTGCTCAAGGGTTTTTTGGTGAAACCACTACAACGTCTAAGAGCAGTGCCAAAGAAGCAGCAAGCGCTGTTGTTGGTATCTGGGATCAAGATATTAAAGATAAAGATATTAGGGATAATGATGCCAAACTAGCAAAACAAGCAGCAAAAGATGCTGCTAAGGAAGCTATGCAGCAAGATCCAGTGGATTCTACATCAGATTCAGTCGACGAAAATGCCTAAACCGAGACTGCAAATTATTGGAATATGTCTAAACATGATGATAAGAAGAAATCAGAATATTCTTTCCGCGCTCCAATTGTTACAGTCATGGGGCACGTTGATCATGGCAAAACGAGCATTTTAGACGCAATAAGAAAAACTAATATTCATGAGAAAGAGTTTGGCGGGATTACGCAACATATTGGTGCTTATCAGATAATTTACAAAGATAATCCAATTACTTTTATAGATACACCGGGTCATGCAGCCTTTAGTCAGATGCGTTCCCGTGGCGGGAAAGCTGCTGACATTGTAGTATTGGTGGTAGCTGCTGATGATGGTGTTATGCCCCAGACTAAAGAGGCTATTGCGCATGCACATTCAGCAAATGTTCCCATTATTGTTGCTATAAATAAAACTGATCTTCCTGGTGCAGATCTTCAAAAAATCAAGCAGATGCTTTCACAAGAAAATGTTTTGGTTGAAGATTGGGGCGGCAAAATTGTTAGCGTAGAGGTTTCTGCCAAAACAGGAAAGAACATAAGCTTGCTTTTGGATTCTATTTTAGCGTTGGCAGAACAACTGGAGTTGAAATCACAGCCTAATGCAGACCTCGAGGCTCTAATAATTGAATCAAAACTGGATAAGAAGAAGGGTATTGTAGCCACGGCAATTGTAAAAACAGGCACTTTAAAAGTAGGCATGAGTGTTTACTCAGGTAACAGCAATGCTAAAGTTAGATCTTTGTTGAATGATCGTGGCGAATCCGTAAAGGAAGCTTTACCCTCAACCCCCGTGGAAGTAACCGGCTTTAAAGTTGTACCAAACGTAGGAGACCTTATTGTTGAAAAAGGTAGCGGTCTGGAAGAACTTTCTACTTCAACCGATCGTATGGAGATTGTTGGCAAAGATACAAAAAAAGTTGTGGGAATTATCATTAAGGCCGATACCCAAGGGACCTTGGAAGCCATAAAGGCAAGTTTAGCCCAAATTGTTACAACTTCTGCTGCAGCTACATTTTCACTTAAGTTCGTGTTATGCGCTACAGGGGATGTTTCTGATTCAGATGTATTGCTGGCTTCTACCACAGGAAGTGTGATTGTAGGATTCAATGTTGGGTCAGGGCCCTCCGTGAAAGACTTGGCTGAAATCAAGCATGTACCGTATAGAACGTACAAAACAATCTATGAACTTGTAGATGAGGTTTCCGATATGCTTGAGGGTGCAGCCTTTAATGAAGAATCTAAAGTTAAAGGTCGTGCAAGAGTTCTAAAAACATTCAAGCTACCTTCCGGTGATATTGTAATAGGCTGCTTGGTTATTGCAGGAGCCCTTAAGGTAGATAAGCGAGTTTCGATTTATGCAAAAGATCCTGCAGATCTAACCCCGCACGATGTTCCTTTGTATACAGGTACTATAAAAACGCTAAAGATAAAGAAAGACGACGTTAATGTAGTAGGTAAAGACAATGAGTGTGGTGTTTTCCTTAAGCCACAGTTTGAAGCAGCTGTTGAAGGTAACTTTTTAGAAATATTGTAAGTATCGCGTAGTTTGACCCCATAGCACTATCATGCTATAGTGCCCTGTTCCAAGAGCTTAGCTCTTTGGACAATCTTGCCCAAAAAATATGCAAATAGAAAGCTATAAAAAAGAGGATATTATAAAACTTATTGAAGACGCCAAGCATATCGCTGTGGTGCCTTCAAAGATTGCCGGTACTGAGACATTTATTGCAGGTGTAGGGCTTTATCACATGTTAAAAGCGCTGAATAAACAAGTGAAACTGCTTTATATCGGAAAAACTCCTGAAGAAGCTAAAAACCTGATTAACCACGACGAGGTGATTACAAATCACTCAAAGAGGGATTTAGTTATCACCGTGGATTACTCCGGAACGCATGCCGGTAATGTTCATTGGAAAAATAATCATGATGTTTTGGAATTTAGATTAGGGCCTATTCCCAGAGATTTTGATACTTCCAAGGTCAAAGTAAAATTGGCAAGTTATGGTTTTGATTTAATATTTGTCTTGGGTAATCAATATCTGCCTGATTTGGGTTTAGTCTACTCCAACATAGAAGACGAGTTTAGATCTGCCAATATTGTGAATATCGATAACACCAAACGCAACACCCGCTTTGGTGTGGTGAACGTAATAGACGAGTCATGCGATACCTTAAGTTTATTGGTCTATAAGTATGCTGGTGAGTGGGGACTTTTACCAAACACAAAATCCGCACAGGCACTTTTGACCGGTATGACTGTAAAAGAAGACAAAATGGTGGCTTAGTTCAGGAGGGCTAATGAGTACATAAGTGAGGGTTGCCTTTTAACAAATTTACTGGTAAAATTCTGTACGGAAATGGCGATGCAAAAGGAAAAAAAGCAAAAAATAATAAAAGACTACAGGGTGCACGAAGGTGACACCGGCTCCCCTGAAGTTCAAATAGCTCTCCTAAGTGAGAAAATTTCTCTTCTGACAGAACACCTTAAAGGCCACAAAAAGGATAATCACTCAAGAAGAGGATTACTTCAGATGGTAGGTAAGAGAAGAAGGTTATTAACCTATCTGAAGAGAAAGAGTGAAGAAAGATACTCCGGTCTCATTGAAAAGCTCGATCTCTCCAAGTAATATCAATAGAGTAGTTTATTTAGTAAAAAATTTTGGTTGGCGTGGTTTGGTTAGGAATTGGAATAATGTACACTTAGGATTCCTAAGCGTGTGTCATTACACTTCTTAATCTCGAATTACTCCCAACCGTAGTAAGAAAAAAATGAATAAAAAAGTAAAAAAAGAAATAATGTTTGCTGGTAGAAAGTTAGTACTTGAAACCGGCACAATGGCGTTGTCTGCAAACATGTCTATAAAGGCAAGTTATGGCGACACTGTTATGTTAGTTACGGCAGTTGCTGGAGGGCTCACCCCAGATATAGATTTTTTCCCTTTAATGGTGAACTATACAGAAAAGCTTTTTGCGAGTGGAACAATCAAATCTTCAAGATTTGTAAAAAGAGACGGTAGAAACACAGATGAAGCTATTATCACCCAGAGATTAGCTGACCATGCTATACGCCCGCTTTTTCCTGCAGACTTTAGAAATGAGGTACAGGTGACGGGTTCCGTATTGTCTTTAGACGATGATGCCGATCCAGAAGTATTGTTTATGAACGCAGTCTCTGCTTGTTTACATGCTTCCGATATTCCTTGGGGAGGTCCTGCTGTTTCTGCGCGGGTTGGATACATTAATGGAAACTACGTGTTGAATCCTTCTAGAAAGCAGTTACTTGAGGAATCAGAACTTGACTTAACTGTATCTTTTGCCGGTGACGACAAGAGGTTTTTGGCTGTGGAAGCTGAAATTGACATATTACCTCAAGAAAAAGTTCTTGGCGCAATAGAATTTGCCAGGAACAACCTCGATGAACTTTTGAAATTTATCAAAGACTTTGCTGAAGAATTAAACCCAGGACTTGCAAAACTTGAATATGATTCTTGTGCATTACCTGCAGATATGGTCAAAGATATAAATGAGTTTGCCAAAGCAAAAATGACCGCACTTATGAAAAAAGGCTTGGCAAAATCAGAGTTAAAAGTAGAACTTGGCGAAATGCTAGAAGAGATTCAAGCAAAGTTTGAAGGCAAATATAAAAAGACTGCTATGGCAGAGGCCTTTGCTGAGGTAGAAAAGCTTACGCTCCGAAACCTCATTCTTGATGAGAATTACAGAACCGATGGTCGTGGTATCAAAGACATTAGAAACTTGAGCTGCGAAATTGGTGTGTTACCTAGAACCCATGGAAGTGGCATGTTCACTCGTGGGGAAACACAGGTTTTAACAGTTGCCACACTTGGTTCTCCTTCCATGGCATTGATTGTTCAAGATATGTATGGGGAAGGTACAAAGAGCTATATGCACTTTTACAATTCTCCTCCATATGCAGGTGGTGAAGTAGGAAAAATGGGTGGTTATCCAAAAAACAGGGAAATCGGACACGGTATGTTGGCTGAGAAAGCCTTGAGGCCGGTATTGCCTTCCCAAAAGGAGTTCCCATACACCGTACTTTTGTCTTCAGAAGTACTTTCCTCAAGCGGCTCCACTTCTATGGCTGCAACTTGTGGTTCTACCTTGGCTTTGATGGATGCAGGCGTGCCTATAAAAGACATGGTTGGTGGAATTAGCGTAGGGTTGATTGTTAACGACGATATGACCCAGCATAAAATCTTGACTGATATTGCTTATATGGAAGACGCCTTTGGCTTTTTGGATTTCAAGATGACTGGAACAAAAAAGGGTGTAACTGCTATCCAATGTGATATGAAAGCAAAAGGAATTCCTATGGACTGGTTAGCAAAAATATTTGACGCCTCAACAGAAGCACGACTCAAGGTTTTAGCAACAATGGAAGCCTTAATCAGCAAACCAAAAGAAGAAGTTAGTCAGTTTGCTCCAAAAATGGTTACAACTATGATAGAGCCTGATCAAATCGGAATGGTAATTGGCGCTGGAGGTAAAACCATCAAGCAAATCCAAGAAACCACTGGGGCAGAAATGACCATTGAACAAGATGGTATGGTTATTGCATCTTCTATTGATATAGAAAAGGCAAAAGCAGCTATTGAGTATGTTCAGAATATGTTTAGAGAAATTGAACCGGGGGAAGAGTTTGAAGGTAGAGTTGAAGAAATCGTAGATTTTGGTGCGTTTGTTGAGATACTTCCAGGTAAAACCGGTCTGCTGCATGTTAGCGAAATTGCTCACGAGTATGTTGCTCAAGTATCGGACTTCCTCAAAGAAGGTGACATTGTAAAGGTTAAAGTGCTTGATGTAGACCGAAGATCGGGCAAGATAAGTTTATCTAAAAAAGCTCTAGAACAAGCACCAGAAGGATCCGACGCACCGAGGGATAATGGACGCGGTCGTGATAGAGACTTTAGAGACAGAGGCGGTCGTCCGCAAAAAAGATTCGGTGGGCGAAAATAGTGCTAAAATGAATTAGATGCTCAAACGTACTTGCCCAAACTGTCTTGAAACATTGACCGATTTTGATAACTTCTTTTGTACCTATTGTGGTAAAAAGATTTCACCAGATCTGGTTTTGTCTCCGCCTGCTCTCAAGGTCAAAACTTACAAACTAAGTTATGTGACTTTGGGAAGTAGGATAAGGAATATGTTTCGTGCAAGGCGTAGTTCACGTGGTGCTGAGTCGAATTCACCCGCTTTCAAAGTTTTACCAAAAGACCAATTCGTTCACACTCGCATGACTTATGTTCTGTTCTATATTCTACTAGCGTTTGTGGTTGGTTTTGTCGGCATCTATGTCAAAACCAATTTCCTAGATTCATACAAAGAGAAAAAGACCCAAGAATCTCAGAAAGTTTTTGCTAACACTGTAGACTTGGGGCTTGATTTTGAATCTAATGTTTTTGGCTCCGACTTTATTACAGACTATATTCCTCAGCAAGCAATCTTTTATATGGAATCTCACGATTCACATGCCTTTGTTAGAGATTTGGTGGATGTGACCAACTTTAATCCAATCTTACTCAAAGGGACTTCAGAACTAGTTCACAAACATTTTGTTGTCTTTGCCTATGAACTTAATAATCAAACCGAGTGGGGCTTTGTGTTTATACCAAAGGACGTAGAGGTCGTGAAGGCCCTTACAAAGGAATATAATTTACCAAAATGGCATTTCGCTGTGATCGAAGATAATCTCGTCGTTGCATCCTCTCCCGAGATTTTTGATATTATAAAGAACGCCAAGGCGAACTCTATTCCCAACGTTTCGCTAAATGCAAATTATTCCAAGAGTATAGGCAATGTGCAGCGAAGCGGCCAGATTTTGGTAATATTGCTTTCGAGGGAAAAAGCGCTAGAGGTCTTAAAGCGACTAGGTAGTGTAAACTTGCATCCATTTATGCAAAAGCAGGTTCAATACATTATTGACGCAGGTTTTAGCGAGTTTGTGGTAGATAACTTGAAAAGATAATAAATGACTCAATCAAATAACACACAATTTTTATTTAAAGAATTGGAAGTACTTTCTAAAAAACTGGAAGGTGCTACCAAGATGCCTGATGACTTGAAAGAACGCGCTGGGCAGATGTTGGAGCGGCTTAATAGGTTGGCTGAAAGTGGTTCCTACAATGCTTCAATAGACACAATGTCTCGATATATAGAGACTATCACCTCAATTCCATGGGGAGTTACAACAGAAGACAAACTTGATCTAGCTTTGGCAAAAGAGCGTTTGGATGCAAATCATTATGGTATGGAGACCGTAAAAGAAAGAATCATGGAATACTTGGCCACGGTGATATTACTTAAGCAGCGTGGGCAGGATGCTATTGCCAAGACACCAGTACTTTTGTTAGTAGGTTTGCAGGGCGTTGGAAAAACAACATTAGCAATCTCATTGGCAGAAGCTCTTGAACGTAAGTTTGTACGTGTGGCAATGGGTGCAATCGGATCTATTTTGGAAATTCGAGGTAGAAGTAAATCTTATGCCGAAGCAGAGCCGGGGCAGATCGTAAAAGGTTTAGTTAAAGCAGGAGTGATGAATCCGGTCATCTTACTTGATGAAATTGAGAAGGCAAGCGGTCAAGAAGGAATTCGTTCCGACATCATGGCAACATTACTTGAAATCCTTGATCCAAACCAGAATCACGAATTTAGAGATCATTATGTGGATTATCCTGTGGATCTTTCTCAGGTGCTTTTTATTTGTAGTGCAAACAACACTGGTACGTTGTCCGCTGCTCTTATGGACAGAATGGAAGTTGTGAAGATGCCTTCCTACACAGATGCTGAAAAAATCGTGATAGCTAGGGACTACGTCTTTCCAAAAGTGATTGAGAAGAGCGGGCTTAAGGATGAGGAGCTTCAAATTGATCCAAACCTATGGCCGGCTGTAGTGCGCCCGTTTGGTTATGATACTGGTATCAGAAGTCTAACTAGAACTTTAGAATCAATTTGCCGAAAGGTAGCAAAGGAGCTTGTTGAAGGTAAGACAAAATCAGTTTATATAACAGCTGATAATCTTAAGTATTACCTCCCGCATTAACTTATGGAATTTCCAACTACAAGTCAACTAAATGACATTAGAAAGAAGGGGTTTAGACCTGGTGTTGTATCTTGTATAGTGCACAATAAAATGCTTTTGCTTTTTTACAAAAGAGAGTATGGGGAATGGCAACTTCCTCAGGGCGGTATTGAAAACGGGGAAAGTATTGAAGATGCTGTAAATAGGGAAATGCTTGGTGAATTAGGAGCCAACTTAACCGCCAGTTTTCTTAAGCCCTATGAGCTCATAGGTGAAGATGAACTTGTATTTCCAAAACAACATCATGGAGTAAAAGAACTTAAGACTGATGAAGGAGAAGACATATTAATGCAAGGCAAGAAATATTACTTTTGCGTTATCAACGTGCCCACAGAAGATGTTGCTATCACCGAAACCGAATTCGATGACTACTTCTGGCTTCCGTTTGATCAAGCTTTGTACTTGGCTAATCAATCAAAGGCTGTGAATAAGAAGAAACTTGTTGTGAAGGTTATAACACTCTTAAAGGAGTTGGGATTTATAAATTAATCCATGGACAAAAAGAATCAACTTGAGCAAATTACTGCAAACATCCGAAATTGTAAAAAATGTAGATTATGTGAGACCGCAAAAAACGCAGTACCTGGAGAGGGTAATCTGGATGCTGAAATTGTTTTTATTGGAGAGGCCCCCGGAGCCACCGAAGATGAGACAGGGCGCCCTTTTGTGGGACGCGCCGGGAGGTTATTGGACAAGCTTTTGCAAGATATCAGTTTAACTAGAGCTGATGTGTGGATTGGGAATGTTATTAAGCACCGTCCTCCAGAAAACCGCGACCCCTTGCCCGACGAAATAACAGCGTGTATGCCTTATCTAACTATGCAATTGGCCTTGATAAAGCCAAAGCTTGTGGTAACTCTTGGAAGATACGCTATGAACTACTTTCATAAAGATGGAAAGATTTCTAGAGATCATGGGCACGCCATAAGGCAAGCCCAGTATAGTGTATATCCTTTGTATCACCCCGCGGCTGCTTTAAGGAATCCTAGTGTAGCAAGAGAATTAGTCACAGACTTTAGAAACATTCCAAAGGTTTTAGAGGATTTAAGAAACTCCTCTTACATTGTTGATTCTGATCCAACAACGCAAGAGTTTATAGATAAAGACCAGTTGGGTTTGGGTATTTAGGAAAAGAATGTTAAATTTAATGCGTTATGAAATTTATTACAGATAAGTTTATGTCGTTGGCACCTCAGCCACAACTGAAGATTATAAAACTAGGGAGTGATGTTGGCGCTACCAAAAACATGACTGTTTATGAGTGCGGCGACGATATCATTATTGTTGATTGCGGTATTGGATTCCCCGATTCTGATTTACCCGGTGTGGATGTGGTTATTCCCGATATTACCTATCTCTTGGAAAGAAAAGATCGCATAAGAGGCTTATTCGTTTCGCATGGTCATGAAGATCATTTTGGAGCAATACCTTACCTGATTGATCAACTCATGAACGTCACAATCTATGCCAATGACCTGGTACAAGGATTTCTAAAGCTCCGTTTAGAGGATCGTGGCATCACCGAGGGAGTTAGTTTTGTACTGCTTAAAGCAGGTATGGAAGATATAAACTTAGGTAACTTCAAAATTTCTACCTTTAGAGTAAATCACTCTGTTCCTAATTCTTTAGGTTTCGCTATCAAAACGCCGCAAGGTGTGGTTTTGCATATTGCCGATTATAAAATCGATTGGTCGCCGGTGCTTGATGAACCTATTGAACTAGATAAAATTGCAGAATATGGGGACAATGGTGTTTTATGTTTGCTTTCTGATTGTTTGGGCGTAACGCATGAGGGTTATTCCAAGTCAGAGCAAACCTTGGCTCCCACTCTTGATCTTTTGTTTGAAAAAGCAACGGGGAAGCAGATATTTATAACTACGATTTCTTCTAACATTTCCAGAATGCATCAAGTCATTAGTTCTGCCATAAAAGTTGGGCGCAAAGTGGTTTATGTTGGTAGATCTATTAAACAAAGTGCCGAAGTTGCAAAAGGTTTGGGATATCTTCCGTTTTCTGATGATGTGATTGTAGATTTGAGACACATAGATAATTATGATCCAAGCTCCTTGGTTGTAATCATAGCTGGTTGTTATGGTCAACAAGGATCTGCATTACATAGGCTTAGCCAAGGTGAGCATAAGCAATTCTCTTTAAATCAAGGCGATTACGTGATATTTTCCGCAGATCCTGGTCCACCAAGCTCTTATGAACCTGTTGAAGCTGTTTTGCATTATCTTACTGTTGCAGGTGCTGAGGTGATTTATAGTCAAATTCAAGAGAACTTGCATGTCTCTGGTCACGGTATGCGCGGTGACTTACAAACCGTTTCTGCACTTACCAAGGCCAAATACTATATTCCTATTGGTGGAACAGCGGCTAAGATGCGTGCTTATGCACACATGGTAGAGGAGTTTGGTGTTAAGAGAGAAAATGTTTACGAACTGTTGGAAGGTGAAACTGTAATCTTCGAAGATGGGAATGCACGAATGGGAGAAAAAGTAGAAGTTGAGCAGATTTACATTGATAGTGGAGGCATGGATAAGGTCGGTACGGTTGTGATCAAAGACCGCGAGCGTCTTTCTGATGACGGGGTTTTTGTAGTAGTTGTGCCAATCAACAAAGAAAAAAATCAAATTATGGGTGGTACTGAGGTCATAACACGCGGATTCATTTATGTTAAAGAAAATAAATCATTGGTAGGAAGATCTAAAGATGTTGTGAACAAACTTTTGGACAAGCACAAAGGTGAAGATATCGACTGGGGCGTGATAAGGCCAAAGGTGGAGAAAGAGATAGAAAAGTTCTTGCAAAAAGAAACAGGCAGAAAGCCGCTGGTGATTGTCTCATCAATTCATGTTTAGCTGCGGTAGCTTCGAAACAAAGTCTCGTGCAGGAAAACAGTACTAATATTTGTTATCATATCTTCAATGTCCAAATCAAAACGGGGTAGAAAGAGGTCAATAAAACTCAAAATCAAGCCGGGAGCTTTGACATCAATTTTTTCGGTATTGTTGGTTATACTTGCAGGTTTGAGCTTTATTTCGTTTTTTGCTCCTGACTATAGCCTCAATCAAAATATTCAATCTGTATTACGGGGTGCATTCGGGTTTTCTTCAATTCTAATTCCGCCAATTCTAGCAATTTGGGGTATGCTCTATATCAAGTCATTAAAACTGCCTTTTGTAGAAGTTCGTATTCTTTTTGGACTTATAGGGGCACTCGTAAGCTTGGCTGGCCTATTCCACATTTTTTATTCACCAGATAATGCGTTAAATATGGCTCAAGAAGGTGTTGGTGGGGGAATTGTTGGTTATCAACTCGCTCAACTTCTTTCAAACACCGTAAGTAAGTATGGCGGTTTTTTGGTGCTTCTAGGAACTTTGATGGTTTCTGCAATATTTTTGTTTGATCTTTCCTTTGACGAGTTTTTTGGTCGAGTTAATGAGTTGCGTGAAAAACTTTCCTTTAGGAAGAGTGGATCTTCTTATGCAGAAAAGAAGCATTCCGAAATGGATGTTCATATTTCTTCTGGGCTTGATCTGGGGTTAGATAATGAGGATGCTGAAGATAATGAGCCTGCACATCACAGCACTAAAAAGAAACATTTTGAGGCAGAACCTGTAATTGAAGTTATTCCCACTATGGCAGAACCCCAGAATGTACCCGCAATGGCTGACATGCCTAAGGGCAAAGGTGCTGGATTTAACTCACTGTCGCAGCCGGGACTACCCTATTCAGACAAAGTATGGGAGCTGCCACCTTTGGAACTACTGCAGGAATCATCAAATGCTCCAATAGATCGCGGTGATGTAAAAGCTCGGGCTAAAATAATTGAAGACACACTACGTTCTTTTGGTGTTGTTGTAAGGGTGCGAGATATTGACTATGGTCCAACAGTGACTCGTTATGCTCTAGAAGCCGATTCCGGAACTAAAATCACTAAAATCTCTAGTTTGCAGTATGACTTAGCTCTGTCGTTGGCTTCGCCTACGGGTTCAGTTAGAATAGAGGCTCCAATTCCGGGCAAGTCCTTAATAGGTATTGAGGTTCCAAATAACACCCGTGTACCAGTTTCTTTTAAGGATGTTTTTGTCTCAGATGCAATGCGAGGTGTTAAGTCCAAACTGGGCATAGTACTAGGTAAAGATGTTGGAGGGCAAACTCTAGTTTACGATATAGGTAAGATGCCTCACTTGCTCGTGGCAGGAGCTACAGGTTCAGGTAAATCCGTATTTTTACATTCTTTGATGTTTTCGTTGTTGTATCGCTGCAGCCCTAATGAATGCAAGTTTATTTTGGTTGATCCTAAGAGAGTGGAGTTGATCCATTATGGAGATATACCGCACTTGTACACACCGGTGGTTACAGATATAGAAAAAGCCGCGTCCGTGTTCAAATGGGCAGTAGCTGAGATGGAAAGAAGATACAAGCTTTTTGAGAGTGCCAAAGCAAGAAATATAGAAAGCTACAATGAGAAATCTGGCTTTCAAGCCTTGCCGTACATTATGATCATTGTAGATGAGTTAGGCGAAATTATGGTGGCGGACCCAGCCTCAGTGGAGAAATCTATCATTAGGATAGCTCAGTTAGCAAGGGCTACAGGTATTCATCTTGTACTCACTACCCAACGACCTTCTACAAATGTGGTGACGGGATTGATAAAAGCTAACATCCCTTGTAGGATTGCCTTCAACGTAACGTCAAACATTGATTCCCGTGTCATTATAGACCAACCTGGCGCAGAAAAATTGATGGGCAAAGGTGATATGTTGTTTGTGCCGCCTGATGTTTCCAAGCCTGTGCGCGTGCAAGGTGCTATGGTAACTGATGCTGAAATAGCTAAGCTGGTAAATTATCTAAAGAGTTTTGGTGTTGGTCCTGACTATGCCGCCGATATTCTTACCCAGGGGCCAGAGAAAGATAAAAGTATCTCGGCTGGTGGAGATTCAACAGACGATTTATTCAATGAGGCCGTTGAAATTGTAGTCTCAGCTAACAAAGCATCTGCCTCGCTTTTGCAAAGGAGATTGTCGGTTGGGTATGCTAGAGCTGCTCGAATTTTGGACGAACTCGAAGCAAAAAATATCATCGGACCCGCAAAGGGGAGCAAACCCAGGGAAATCTTAGTTCCTGGTGGTGCATCAGGACCTATTGATGATATAACTTCTGATGAGGATTATGCTGAGGAAGTATTTTAGTCTCCTTCAACCTTAAGCTAACCATAATATGAAAAGTGTTGGACAGATCTTATATTCGCAAAGAAAAGCAAAGAAGTGGAGTTTGGATGACGTTAACAAATTCATCAAAATTCATCCAAAGTATCTTAAAGCCCTAGAATCTGGTGATACTACTGTATTTAAAGATAAGATACATGCCCTTGGCTTTTTACGAAACTATGCTGATTTTCTTGAGTTGGATGTAACAACCGTGCTAGCGCTTTGGCGCAGAGAATTTGGAGGCGAGTTCGGCCTTGCGGGGTTTGTTCCACTAAAAAATGTTCGCTACAAAAGATTAACTTTTTCTCCAGCACAAGGTTTTTTTGTTATAGCAGTTGCGTTGATTGTTGGTTTTTTCACATACGTCTTTTATCAGTACAAGACTTATTCTGACCTACCTGTATTTGATATTTACTCCCCTACAAACGATCTGATAACTTCAAAGGATGTGATAAATATACAAGGTCGTATAGACTTTGGCGCCAGTGTTATGGTCAATAATCAAAACATACCATTGAGCAAGAATGGTATCTTTGCTACAACAGTAAAACTCAATCCAGGACTCAACGTTTTTTCATTTACTTCTTACAACAGAGAAGGGAAAAAGGCAGAAGTTATCCGAACGGTTATTTATCGACCTGTTACTTCAGGAACCATAGAAGAAGCTCGTGCAGTTACGGAATCTTCTGAGTCTAGTACCAATAGGCTTGACTGATTTTTTTGAGAATGCAATACTGAATTTAGTATTTTTATACATCTGCCCAAACTTGTATAGATCACTTGATCTGTTTGTGTTTGTAGCAATGTAAATTCATTGGATATACAGGTTGTAATCGTAATCATACTTTCTCTTTTGACCATCAATTTGTTAGTGGTTGGTGTCTATGTGGTATTGGTGCTTAGAGATGTTCGTCAAACGGTCAAACGCGTTAACTCTGTTTTGGAAACTGTAGATACTTTCAGCTCTTCTCTTTCAAGTCCCATTTCTACCATCATTACTGTAACCAGTGCTTTATCTGAAGGCATTAAAGCGTTCAAAAACTTAAAAAATTTGAGAGATGACAATAGCGATGTGTGATAACAAACATCATTCGCCACATTCTGGTGGATTTACGACTGGCATGCTTTTTGGTGCAATACTTGGTATAGCAGCAGGGGTCTTATTGGCACCTGCAAAGGGTGAAGACACGCGTAAGAAACTTCAAAGTGCCAAAGAAGATTATGCTAAAAAAGCATCTGATACTGTTGAGCAAATACAGCAGCTGTTTGCTGAAGATCAGTTAGTTGAAGGTGCTGAGAAATCAGCCAAATCCTCCAAGAAAAGAAAGCTCTTTAAGGGAGCAAGAAAATCCTAAAGTTAGCATAATATGGTGGATTAAGTGTTGCTGCGAGTATAGTGGTTTATTCACGTATGGTATAAAATACTAACTATGGATACAAATGCACAAAATACATCTGATCCTAATATTCAGCCTAATTCGCCTGATTTAAGTTTTCAACCAAGCGCTTCGGTATCCGGCGAAAGTGGGGTTCATGTTGAGATCCCTGTTGTTGCACCTATCTCAGTTGAGCATACTCCCGAGCCTGTTGTAGAGCAGCCTGTAGAACAGACTGTAGAACAACCTGTAGAGTTGGCGCCAGAAGTTTATAAAACTCCTGAAACTGTTGAAACTATATCACCCGCCCCAACGGTTGTTTTGAGTGAAGACCCTCTTGCCGAAAACGTTGTACCGCTGCCAAAAGCTATGCCTGTTGTTGAATCAATTGTAGACAAGAGAACTAATCATGAATCACTTGCAAAGGTAAAACCCAATGCCGACCCTGTAACTCTTGATGCAGATAAGAACGAAGAAGAGTTTATTGCTGGAGTGGAAATTGCCCATGAACATAAATAGCTCGATCAACACTATTATGTGGCTTTGGATAGCAGGTTTGGTTGCGCTGATGATTGGGACTATTGTTTTCAAATATTACATTGGTAAAAAAAGAAGAGAGTATGAAGCTTCAAACCAATTTAAGCTCACATTCTTACAAATAAAACTTCCTCCTCAAAACGAGATCGAGATAAAAGCCGCCGAGCATATGTTTTCCAGTTTTATGGGGTTTAAGAAATCATTTTGGGATACACTCAAGACTGGGCAACATAGGATTTCATTTGAAATTGTTTCAAAAGTCGAAGGTATTGCTTTCTATGTTGTGGTCCCCGATGATATTGCACTACATGTTGAAAAGCAGATAAACGCAGCTTATCCAACTGCCGAAATTGATATTATCGATCCAGAAGAAATCTGGGATCGTGGTGCACATACAGCAATCATGGAGCTTGGACTTTCGGGTCCGGATTATTATCCGATCAAGAACCATGAGGACATTGGTGGTGACGCACTTAGTGCTATCACCAGTTCCATGAGCAAGCTGGGTCCAGATGATGTGCTTACGGTGCAATTTCTTGTAAAGCCAGCTTCAGAGAATTGGCGTAAATCTGGTAAGAGCTATATTGGTAAAATCAAAAACCGTGCAAACGATCCGAACAAACAGGTCAATATTGATACAGCTCATTTGGAGGGTGTAGAAAAGAAAATTTCAAAACCCGGTTTTGATACTGTGATAAGGGTAGTTTCAATCTCTAGTGATAAGTTTACCTCTGATGCCCATCTCAGAGCCCTAGAGACAGCATTTGAACAGTTCACTGATGTAAATTACAACAGGTTTGTGGCCAAGCGTCTCAAATCATCAAAAAAATTTATTGATGACTTTATTCACAGAAGAATGCGCGCTGTTGAATGGTTTATCCCGCTGTTTGATATCTCCTTGAAAAAGAATACTTCTGTCTTGAATATCTCTGAAATGGCCACTGTGTTTCATTTTCCAAACAAAAACATCCAAACCCCAAATATTATCTGGCTTGGTGCTAGAAAGGCACCTGCACCTGCGAATGTACCAAAAGAGGGGATATTGCTTGGGCAGAATCAATACCGTGGTACTGTCACACCGGTACACATGAAAGACGGGGATCGCCGTAGGCACATGTATATTATAGGGCAAACCGGTACAGGAAAATCAGAATTTTTGAAAGCTCTGGTCCTTCAGGACATCAAAGCGGGTAAAGGTGTAGCGCTTATTGACCCTCACGGTAGTGATATAGATGATATTTTGCAAAGAATTCCTGAGGAACGTAAAGACGATGTGATCTTGTTTGATGTTTCCGATACACAGCGGCCGTTAGGTCTAAACATACTTGAATGGCAAACTGAGGAACAAAAGAATATGTTGATCAACGCTTTTATTGGTTTGTTGTACAAGCTATATGACCCAAATCGCCAAGGAATTATTGGACCAAAGCTTGAACGTGCTGTTAGAAACATTATGCTTACAGCGATGGTAGATAGAGAGGCTACATTGGTTGATGTATTACGTTTATTGATTGATAACGAGTATTCCAAAAAATTCTTGCCTTTGGTAAAAGATCCTTTGGTAAAACGTTATTGGACTGATGAGGTTGCCAAAACCAGCGACTTCCACAAGAGCGAAACCATGGGCTACTTTGTTTCAAAGTTTGATAGGTTTATCACCGAAAGCACCATGCGCAATATTCTGGGTCAGCCAAAATCGGCATTGGACTTCTCCAAAATTATGGCAGAGAAAAAGATCTTCCTTGCCGATTTATCCAAAGGGAAAATTGGTGAAGAAAATGCCACGTTCTTGGGTTTGATCATTGTTCCAAGGATTTTGATGGCTGCTCTGCAGCGTGCTACGTTACTAGGTCAGGGAATTCAATTCCCTGATTTTTACCTGTATGTAGATGAGTTCCAAAACTTTGCTACGCCCGATTTTGCCACAATCTTATCTGAAGCTAGAAAATATAAACTTAACTTGATAGTAGCCAACCAGTTTATTGCGCAACTTTCTGATGAGATCAAAACAGCAATTTTTGGTAACGTGGGAACTATGGCTTCGTTCCGAATTGGTATAGATGATTCAGAATATTTGGCCACGCAGTTTTCGCCGATTTTTGAGGCCAATGACTTGATCAACAATCCTATGGGAAGTGCTTGTGTAAGATTGTTGATAGATGGGCACCCATCAATTCCATTTTCAATGCAAGTGCCTTGGGATAAAGAGCGTAATGACCTTTCTCTTATATACGGTGAGTTTTCAAAAAATCAAAACATTGGACAAGAAATACGTCAGCGTTCTAGAATGACTTATGGTCGCCCAGTTGCCGAAGTGGAAGAGTTTATAAACAAGCGTGCCGGTTTTGACGAGCCGCCCATACAAGCTCCTCCTCAACTGAAAAGGGAGATCAGGTTTTAATATGAAAGTTTTTAACTAATACTATGACTGCCCAAAATCGCCGAGATACACAACCTGATGAGCTAGCCACCCTGCGCGATGTACTTGAGACTACTGGCTCAGCCGAAACTAAGGCACGTGAAGCTGAAATTCTTAAAAAAAGCAATCCGGAAGACTTAGATATCACGGATTTGGTAAAGCGCACAGATGTAAGGCTCAAGACAGCTGCAGAAGAACTTAAGAAACTCGAAGGGGTCAATGCAGCAGAGTTTATTGCGGCATGCACAGATTTTAGCGATCACATTAAAAGTTTTAGACCACAAGAAAATGATGCAAACGACGTGGTATTGCTGGCATTAGAAAATGCGGGTAGAGCTGAGGTAGTGTTTGACGAGGCATACAAAGGCACCATAAGAGAGATAGTTATGTTCGTCAACGAGTATGCTCCTCATGTTAGTGAACAAAATCCAAAGATAGGCTTTGCTTTACAAATGTATATGGAGGCAATGTCTGCCAATAATTCTTTTGCTGATTTAAACAACGAGCAGGAATTTACGAATCAGTATGTAAGGCCGGCTTCAGAAAATAATCTCAGACTAAGTAAAGAAGAAGCGTCAAAACTTTTTCATGCTTTACACGATATTTCTCAAGTAAATCCGATGCCTTTTAAAGATTTTGCCAATGAGAACAATTATGCACCGGGCAATACAGTAGAGCAGGATAAAGAAATTGCTGCAACAAAAGAGCACGAACGCTATCAAAAATGGCTAAACTTGGTTGAGACCTTTGATTCATTTTTGCCTCAAGATCCCCTGCAAAACAAATGGGAAAAATACAATGAAATCCCCGGACCCGTGGAAAACCCATGGCTAAATTGGCAAGAAAAACATGCTGCCGATGGTGGTTTGATTGTGGACGTGAGCAAAGGTGCAGGGCCACTTGTAGAGGTTGAAAAGAGAAGCGGCTTTTTTGGAACTAAAAAAGGCTATGAAGCTGCAAAACCTGTTCAAAACGAAATCTTCCTCATGGAAAAACAGATAGCTGTGGTTGGGCAAGACGGCAGAACTTACTTAAGAAAAGTTCAGTGCTCAAACGAAGTTTATTACAAAGTAGATTTAAAATACGACAAAGTCGGTGGCGTTGAGGCAGCCTACTACAAACAAACGGGATTCTGCCATACAGGAATAAAGTCAGAAATAATTGGAGAATATGAACGAATGCAACAGTTACGTGCAGCTGTAGCGGTCGAGGGAGGTAATAAATACCAAGTTCCTCAACTGATTCAAGAAGAAGGGGATCCAGCGCCCAAAATGCAGGTAATCCTCATGGACAAGGAAACCTATCTAAAAGCGTTGAGTAATGTCACACTTGCCGTGAAATCATACGAGGGCCCTCCACCTCCAGAAGGTAACAATCCAAAAGCCATAGTTGATGCTTACTACGAGAAAAAGGCCCAGGCGGGCAGGAAGAAGTTCAGAGAGCAATTTGTAAACGAAATCGCTGGTGACGATTTGATGCCAGAGCGTGCCCATGTACAAGTCCGATCTGCTGTGGAGGCATACTTGGCCAGGTTAGAAACCGCAGAACCAAAAAATGAGACATTGATAAACTCAATAAAGGAATCCCAAGAGAATGTAAATGCCCATTACGAAGATATTGGAAGAAACTACGGCAAACTAAACAGATACAACGATAAAGCCACACAGCGTGTCTTGGAGCGACGTGCTTTGGGACTTTCTACACTTACCGATCAGGACGTTTATGATCACAGCCCTGCTTATATGGCCGAACTAAATGCTGCAAAGCAGGAAATTGCCAGCGAGTATTTTTACAAAAAGATAGTTTTGAATGATGTGGCTATGGAAGTGAAAAGGCTTGAAACTGTAGAACAGAGCAATCCGGAAGTACTCAATGATTATTTGGCTAATCTGGATCATAGAATTCAGTTGCGTGTTGAGGAAATGAAGCAAAATGCAGAGATCGATAAAACTGCTTCTTCTGCTGAGGCAGCGAGCAAATACATCACTGCAGATATGGATGCCATGTATGAGGCGATTGCACGCCCTACGCATGATTTATCCGTAGAATTAAAAAGAGGCGAGAAGTTAGTAGCTAGAGCAAAGGACAAACATAAGATGGCTGTGGGAGATATGTATGCCTATGCCACAATGTCTGGACTCTTGCCTCAGGATGTTTGGAATGCCGTGGAGTTAAATACTGCTCTTACTATTATAAGCGATCAGACAAATTGGGAAGTTGCATATCTTCCGGAACTAGTACTGCCTCCAACATCGCCTGATAGCTTGGATCCTGTATTTTTGACAAAGTTTGTGAATATTTACAATAGGAAACCTACGCAGCAAGAGATGAATGCGTTTGCATACAATACAAACGTTAACGCTATTGACTCAAAAATTGCTAGAGCAAACGCAAGAGTTATGGAGGTTGAGCGTGTCCTAGATTATTTTGGTTCTTTGGAAAATGCCTCAGATGATATGTCCCAACAAGATGTTTATAACGCGATGGTCTCAGGTGCTACTCTTGATTTTGAGACCCGTTCTGTGGTTAAAGAAGCTGTTAAATTAAGATATGCAGACGACGAAGTACGTCAGAGTATTGCGGAGTCCTATCTATCGGCTGCCAAAATTGTTGAGGCTACGTCAGTACTCGTGGCTGCTAGAAACAAACGTGCTGTTGAAGGTAATTTCATACCTTCCGACTATATGGATGTTAATGGAAGTATTACTTCGGAAGGAGCTAGGATTTTTGCGGAAATGGAAGCTCTAAAAAAAGAACTATCCCCTGAGAGCGCTGCAAAGGTGATTGCTAATCTTGATAGCAACCGTAGGAAGAATGAACAAGGTCTTGAAGCTGTTGCGGTCGAAATTACCCCAGCTAGACTAGACACCTTACAAACCAGCTTAGAAGGAAACTTGGAGGCTGCACGAGCTCTAGCTGCTGAAAGTAAGTACGGTGCTCAGGTGCCTGAGGATGCATTTGACGCCCAAGCTCAATTTATAAAAGAGACCATTGATAATTTGCGCAATCAGCCTGCTTCTTCCGCACAGTCGGCGCAAGCTATTGTTGCATATAGAGCATTACACCGCATTAGTGGTGCACAGCAGGCCTTTCTAGATAGTTATGCCGATGCCACTGTAAATAAAGACGTTATGCGTGAGACAGCTTTGGCTGTGAATTATGTTACATCCGCTGCAGAAACCGCAGCAACATTCAATGCTGCGGTTCGCTTACCAGACGACCTTATTCAGCTGGGACAGGAGCGGGGCATAGATGCTTCGTTTATTCTCCTCGCGAATGACACCTTTAGCTTGTCAACAGAAGTTCCGTACAATAGTGATGTAGTTATGGCTTATGCTGAGCAATTGCAGAATAATGCAGCCGCAGTATAGTGGTTAATTTTCACCTAAACACCAAATAAACCCTCTGAAGATCCTTACCCAAAGATTTTTGCTTTTCTATCTTAACTTGCCCTAATTCTGACAAATTTTGAACGTGAGGTCCTCCACAGAATTCCTTGCTAAAAGCGTGTTCAAGGTTTTTTCCAATATAGTAGACTTTTACTTCGTCTCCGTACTTTTCGCCAAAAAAGTGCATAGCACCGGTTTTTTCCGCTTCGTCTTTACTCATGATTTCAAAGCCCACGTTGTGTTGTTCGGATATTTTTTCATTAATTAAGTTTTCCACGCGCAAAACTTCTTCGTCAGTGAGTTTCTCGTGATGAGAAAAGTCGAATCTAGCTCTTTCTCCTGTGATATTGCTGCCCATCTGTTTAACATGTTTGCCTAGAATTTCGCGTAATGCCCAATGCAACAAGTGTGTTGCTGTGTGGAATTTCACTACTTGTTCGCTGTGATCTGCAAGACCACCTTTGAATTTTTGTTCTGCTCCTTGCCTTGATTGAGCTTGGTGAAGCTTAAACAGATTCTCAAATGATTTGTTAAGTTCTTTCAAATCTACAGCGATCTTTTTATCTCTTACATCTTCCAAAAACATTTCCATTGGATACCCTACGGATTGGAACAGATCAAAGGCTGCTTTGGAAAGTTCTTCCACACTCTCAGTTCCTTCGCGTAAAAACTTTTCTGCTTCTTTAGCTCCAAGGTTAAGCACTTTTCTGAACTTTTCTTCTTCTTGCGCAAATGTCTCTACAATATCCTTTTCTTTATGTTCAAGTTCCGGGTAGATCCATGAGAAATTTTTCACCACAGTGCTAACAAGGTTTACAGATACACCGCTTTCGATTCCTAGCTTTTTTCCTGTGCGAACCATTCTTCGCAGTATTCGGCGCAATACGTAGCCTTGATCTTTATTTGATGGTTTCACGCTGTCCATTGCCAAAAACGTAGCGGCTCGAATATGATCTGCCAGTATTCTCATGCATTTTGTTGATTCTTCGTTTTCGTGATATCTGAGATTACTTAGTTCTTGAATCTTTTCTATGATCGGCCAAAAATTATCTGTTTCAAAAATATCTCTTTTGTCTTGCACCGCAAGTGCGATTCGTTCCAAACCTCCACCAAAGTCTACATTGCGTTGGCTTAACTCTTCCCAGCTGGTTTCAGTTTTTTTGTATTGCATAAAAACGCTGTTACCAATTTCGAGATAATCTTTATCGTAAACTGCAGGATCTTTGCCCTCGCCTGATCCCTCCCCTAGATAATAAAAAACTTCGCTGTCTGGACCGCCAAGCTCACCAATGGCTTCGCCACGTTTCCACCAGTTGTCCTTTTTTCCGTAAGCATAGATTCTGGTTCCAACTTCAGCTTTGATTCCGTATTTAGCAAAAATATTTTTTAGAAGTTCGATGGATTCGGTGTCCTTTGGGGCATCTGAGTCGCCTTCAAAGACGGTGGCAAAAATGCGTTGAGGATCCAGCCCAAGCTTTTCTATAAAAAATTCATAGATCCAAGGTAATTGTTCTTTTTTAAAGTAGTCCCCTAAACTCCAGTTGCCAATCATATGAAAGGCGACTGTATGGTTGTAGTCCCCAACTTCTTCCAAATCATCAAATCGTAAGCAGCGTTGCACGTTTACAATGCGGCTGCCAAGCGGATGTTTTTCGCCGGATAAATATGGGACCAAAGGGAACATTCCTGAGTTTACAAATAACAGGGTAGGGTCGTTTTCTGGAACTAGAGACACATTAGGTACGAGTTTGTGCCCTTTTGACTTCATAAAATCTAGATAGGTGTTTAGTATTTCTTTTGAACTTTTCATATATATTTCGTTGCCTTAACTAATTTAATTTAAACAAAAAAACCTCATCTATGCACACTAATCATAGACTAATGTACAAGGACGAGGCTTCTGGTAGGAATCCCGTGGTACCACCTTGTTTCTTTTTGCAATTTCTTGCAAAAACTTTACGGCTGTTATGCAGCCCTTGTTAACGTGTAAGTTCACGGCACTGCTTTCGCAGGCTGCTCCCAGAGTAGCACTACATTCTGGTCAAACGCATTTCAGGAATTGTATCAATAAACGTTATATTGTCAATATCGGCAAAAATGGATTTGTTTTTGCAGCGCGCATAAAATATAATTTGTACAATGTTTAAACTGCCATCTCTATTTAAGCAAGCAGATCCCAATCTTTTTTTAGCGGTTGATATAAGTTCATCTGCCATAAAATGTTACGCTCTAGAGGTTTTTGAAAACGAGTCAGGCCCATTTGTTGAAGTGATCAGTGTCTACAAAAAAAAGCTGGAACCTGGAATAGTTCGTGGCGGAGTTCTTATCGATATAGATGTGATCTCACAGCTTTTGGCAGAGTCTGTAACAGACATTACCCAAGATATTCAAAGGCCTGTGCGGCAAGCTATATTCGGCTTGAGTGGGGAGCTTTGCATTTCAAACGTTACAACAGTAAAAGCTACAAGGCATTCTCAAGACCCTGTTTCTCAGAAAGAAACAGAAGAAATTTACCAAAAGATGTTGGAAACCTCCCAAGAAAGTGCACAGGCTCAACTTTCCTATCTTACTGGAAACACAGATATGGATTTGGATTTGATTACGTCCTCCTTTGTTTATTCCAAACTTGACGGTAAAAGAGTAATAAAAACATTAGGTATGGATGGTGATGTTTTGGAAACAGCTCTTTTTACTTGTTTTACTCCAACATTTAATGTGAAGGCCCTTCAGCAAATTGCCAAAAAGGCTAGGTTAAAAATCTTATCCATAGGTTCGCTTATGTATACGCTAACAGAATCCCTTAAACATAAATTTGGCAGGCATTTTGATGGTGTGCTTTTGGATATGGGTAGTGATTTAACTGATGTGGGGGTAGTATTTGGTGGTGGGTTGGTTTCTCAGAAAACCTTGCCTTTGGGTGGATATCATTTTTCTCAAGAAATAAGCAGGAAAACTGGTTTAACTTATTTTGGGGCAGAGGAAAAGAAAAAACAGTACTCTTATTCAAATCTTACGGAAACAGAACTTGTGCCTGTGCAGGAAGGTATTGAGAAAGTTTCTGCACTTTGGGTGAGCGGACTAGAACTATTGTTTGGTGAATTTGTGGGTGTTAAAACATTTGCGTCGTCAGTTTATATCGCGGGTGGTGGGGCTGAATTGCCCGAAATGATTGATGTTTTATCCAGTCAGCCTTGGACCAAATCAATCCCATTTAAGTCGCCTCCTGAGTTTGCAAAACTTAGTATCGCTGACCTCGTTTTTGTGAAAGACACCACAGGTTTGTGCGATTCTCTAGAGGATATCATGCCTTTATCATTAAGCGTGATTTTTTTAAAAATGCAAGGAATGATTGAATAAATGAAAAAACTTATCTTAGAAATTCATGATGATATTTTAAAAATTCTTGAGAAATTGGAAAATTCTCAAGATACGGTTGTGGAGCTGGAAATACCCGAAGGCTCTGTTTTGTTTGATAACATCGTGAATCTAAAGGTTTTGCAAAAGGAGGCAGATAATTTGGGTAAATCGCTAAATTTCAAAACTTTAGATGAAAACGGCGCCGCGTTGATTGAAAGTATTTTATCTGGTACTCGCCCGCAAGACGAATTCGTATCTAGAGAGTTTACGCCTTCGCGCCATAGTATCACTCCCAAAGAGAGTGTTATCTCCAGACTAATTGGATCTCTCCCCAGCTTGCCTAAATTTAGCATGTTTTCTGGTGGTGGAAATTTTAGTAAAGTGCTGCTAATTTTTGTAGTTTTGAGTTTGCTAGGTGGAATGGGTTATTTGCTGGTAACGCAGGTCCCGCAAGCATTTGTAAAGATCTCTGTTGATTCGCAGCCCTTGATTAAAAGTATTTCTATAAAAGTAGTTTTGGACAAGGCTACTTCTGCTAAAGAAAGAATATTGAATGGGAGGAAGGTAGAAGCTGTAGTGGCAGACACTGCGTCCATGGAGCCAACAGGAATCAAAATTGTGGGAGAAACTGCGTCAGGCAAGATCAAAATTTACAATTATACTGATCAAGAGAAAGAGTTTGGTAAAGGTACCGAAGTTTATTTTAATGAAGACGATTACGATTTAACGTATAAAACCAAAAGTTCTGTGGTTGTTCCTGCTGAAACCTTGAAAGAACCCGGTGTACCAGGCAGTCCCACAGTGCCCGGTGAGGCAACAGTGGATGTAGAAGCCACAGAGATTGGTGAAGATTCTAACATAGATAAGGGTAGTACGCTGACCTTTGACGATTACAAAAAATCTGAGGTAGTTGCGGCGGCAGACGCCGATTTTTCCGGCGGAGAAAGCTCTGAAGTAAAAGTAGTTGCAGAGGCAGACTTACTGAAACTTGAGGAAGAACTTCAAAAGAAACTTACTGAAAACAGCGAAAGCATCCTAAAAGCTAAGCAAGGCGTAAAGTACAAACTAATTGATGGATCAACCGCCACCTCCATTGTTTCCAAAAAGTTTTCGGCAGAACTCGACGACGAAACCGATACGTTAAATCTGGATATGGAAGTTAAAGCTTTTGGTTTGGCCTATTCTACAGATGAGTTGAATAAACTGCTAGACACTTTGGTTGATAGTTTCATTCCAGACGGATTTAAACTTTCTGCCAAAAACAAATCAATCAGCGTTGAGATTTTAGGTAATTCAGATGATACTGTTCTATCTTCTTCTGAGGCTGATCTACAGGTAACTCTTAAGGCATATGTAGTGCCAGGTATAAATGAACAAGAATTAAAAACTAAACTTAGAGGAAAAAAGTTGAATGATGCAAGAGATTTATTAAACAACATACAGAACATAAACAATTTTGAATTAAGTATTTCCCCAAATATCCCATTCTTTGGCAGAATGCCCGTATCCGAGGAGAATATAAGCCTTGAGATCAGCTTAAATTAAGCATGAAAGCCACTTCATCAGCAAAAAGAGAACAAATTGCCTTGGGTATTGATTACGGCGAGACTAACATTGGCTTGGCTTTTGGTAGGGCTGGTTTAGTCACGCCCTTAAAGGTGGTTTCGGGCAAAAACTCTCATATTGCGGTGCAGGAGATTGCTAGGGTGGTGGTAGAGAATAAGGTAACACAACTTGTGTTTGGGTTACCTAAAAACTCTGATGGGCAGGAGACACCTCAGTGCCTAAAAGTTCGGCAGTTTGCCAAATTGTTAAGAGTCTATCTTAAACTCCCCACAGTTTTTGTAGATGAATATATGTCTACGCATGAAGCTTTAGGTGAGGCAATTGACTTGAATATTTCTATGAAAAGAAGAAAATCTTTAGATGACTTATCCGCCGCTATTATTTTAAAAAAATACTACAGAGAAAACGCCTAGCTTTTCTTGTGCTTCATCGTAACGTCTTTTGAATCGCAGAGCATACATTGAAAGTTATGCCCAGGTTTTAAACATGCCGGGCACATATACATGTTGTCCTTAAAGATCAAATCGTTCTGGTTGCAGCTGTTACATAAAAAGACTACATCTTCTTGTGCAATCACTCCGCAATTGGGGCAAGTAAATATAACGCTACTTTCTGTTGAATTTGTAAGATTGTCGATGTCCATATTTAGATACTATCACAAAAAAACTTTGCGTTAAACTTAATACTTTGATAACCTGAAAGTATGATATTTTTATATCTATATCTTGGATTTGGTTTTATTTACGCTATCTATCTATACATTACTACTGTGGAGGAATGGTACAAAATTCCGGTGAACATGTTATTTGGTCCTATTGTGTTTGTTTATCTAGCTATCATTACTGCATTAGGATTAAAAGTACCTAGGTAATCTATGTATAAACAATTTCTTATTGGTAAAAAAGCAGTTTGTTTTGATATGGATGGGACGTTTGTATATACGATTCCCCTTTGGAACGCAGCATTCTCAAGAGTACTTAGCGTGATGGGCGCATATAATGTGCCACATGAAAAATACACAGGTTTTTCCTTGCAAGGTAAATGGAATACAATACTTTCTGACTTTGATATTTCATCAAAACTAAGTGCTGCGGAACTGACTTCGCACACAGAACAAGAATTCCTTCGCCTGTTGGAAATGACCGAAGATTTTGAACCCACAGCAGGGTTTTTTGAATTGGTCACGGATCTTAAAGCCAACAAAAAATTAAAGATTGTTTTGGCATCGAATGCGCCAAAATACATTGTTGATGCTGTTCTCAAAAAAGTCGAAGTCTCTGAGACCTTTGACCTTGTTGTAACTGGTAACGATGTTAAGTCTCCAAAACCCGATCCCGAGATATACAAACTTGTTATGTCCAAGCTAAGTATTTCAGCGAAAGAATTGCTTGTGTTCGAGGATTCTGTGCCCGGCGCGCAAGCCGCTGTTGCTGCAAAAGCAACTGTATTTGTAATTTGGGATGGGAATGTTTTAAAAACCAGCTATCCGGAAGAAGTACCACACTTTTTTCAAAGTTTTGACGGTTTAGCAGGTTCGTTTGACTACGACCTTACTGATCGTATGAACGACTACGCAGATAGATTAAAAACATATTGGGAATCCAAGGGTAAAAAGCCTGATGGAGGAAATTAGACGTTTGCAGGTACTTCAACAGTAGAGAACTGCAATGCAACCTCGTTGACGTTCGAGAATACAGGTCCCTTTTTGCACCACTTAACCATTTCCCACAGTTTGGTGTTTTCACCTTCAACAACGATTTCAATGTTTCCTTCATGGGTGTTAATTATTTTGTGTGTTAGTAAGCCAAGCCTTTTAGCCTGTATTTTAGCAAAGAACTTAAAGTGGAACTTTTGTAAATTGCCTTTGATATTTAGGTGTAGTTTCTTATTTTTTATCTCCATATATGCCTTTCTGAACCACACAGCACTCTGGCGGAACAGGACAATATAACAGATGATTGACTATGTGTCAATAGCTATCTTTATGGTAAGATTTGCTCCATATGAACGCCGTTTTAAAGCCAGATATAACTTATGATGAGTTTTCCAAACTTGATGTTCGCGTTGGTTTAATAACAAATGCTGAACGTGTACAAGAATCCGAAAAACTACTTAAACTTTCAGTAGATTTTGGAGATTTCCAGAGAAACATTTTGACAGGTATGCAAAAGTGGTACTCCCCCGAGGATTTTATGGGAAAAAAGACATTGTTTGTTGTAAATCTTGCATATAGAAAAATGGCTGGTCTAATTTCTGAGGGTATGCTGTTGTCTTTAGGCATTGATCACGCTAAAAAACCTATTCTTGTGTTTTTACCACCTGAGACCGAAGTTGGAGAGGGTTTGTCTTAATGTCTACGTTTGTTCCCAAGAGATACTTAATCAAGACATTGGGGTGTCAGGCTAATGAAGCAGACTCCAGCACTATGGCAGGGATTTTGGAAGCCTTGGGTTTTGAGAAAGCGGAAAGCTTTGATTCTACAGATGTTTTTATAGTAAACACCTGCTCTATTCGGCAAAAAAGCGAAGATAAGGCCTACGGTGTTGGAAAGTTGGTTAAGGCCAGCCTGGAAAAAAACGATAAAAAACCATTTATTATCATGGCGGGTTGTATGGTTGGCTCAGTAACAGGGGAACGTCAGAGATACAAATTCGACGAGCTTCGCAAAAAGACTCCATGGGTAGATGCATACATAAATCCATCCCAAGTAACAGAAATCCCAAACATTTTGTTCGAGCATAAATTACTTGATGAGTGGGCATTATCTAAGTTCGATTTTGCTTCAATCAATCCGGTACATAATTCCGCAAAACACGCCTTTGTGAATATTTCTTATGGTTGCGACAATTTCTGCACCTTCTGCGTGGTACCTTACGCACGCGGTCGGGAAATTTCGCGGACAAAGACAGCTATTTTGACAGAGATTAACCACTTGATTAGGCGCGGATTTACAGAGTTTACTTTATGTGGCCAAAACGTAAATTCTTGGGGGTTAAATATGAGTGAAAAATTCGAAATTCGTGCGGGCGGGGATCAGAAGATTCCGTTTGCTGAGCTTTTGAGGGAGATTCATGACTTACCCCAAGTTACTAAAATAGACTTTTTGTCTTCAAATCCTTTTGATTTTACACAAGACTTGATAGAAACCCTAAGGTTGCCAAAAATCTCCAACTACTTACACATTGCCGTGCAGTCAGGAAATAATGAAGTACTCAAAAGAATGAATAGGCGACATACCATAGAAGATTTTGTAGCACTTACTAGGCTTATCAAACAAGCCAAACCGTCTGTGGAATTTGGCACAGATATAATTGTGGGATTTCCCGGTGAAACTCGAGAGCAATTTATGGATACAGTAGAACTTTTTAAAACGGTACCGTTCAATGTTGCATTTATTTCAATATATTCTGCGAGAAAGGGTACTCCTGCAGAGAAATTTTTTGGCGACGATGTTAGTCTTACAGAAAAGCGTTGGCGTCATAGTTATCTCAATAGTATTTGGAAAGAAACAAAGCCAAAGGAAACGAACAACTTATGAGTAAATCTCGCGTTGTTATCATCACTGGGCCTACCAGTACCGGAAAAACTTCTCTCGCGCTTAACCTTTGCCAAAAACTTAATGGTGTTATAGTTTCGGCTGATTCCCGTCAGATTTATAGAGATTTTGATATAGGTACAGGTAAGGTACCGGTTGATTCGGTACAGACACATTCAATAAAAAAAGCCACTGATACCTGGCTAGTTGATGGTGTCACTATTTGGGGTTACGATCTTGTTGGTGCAAGGCAGGAATTTTCTGCATATGATTACAAAAACTTTGCTGCCTCAACTGTGAATATTCTTAGCAAGAAGTATCCGTATGTGTTTATTGTAGGTGGTACCGGGTTCTATCTGGATGTCCTGACTAATAGGATCACGCTTGCTGGAGTTTCGCCAGACCCTCAACTGCGTGAGGAATTATCTAAGCTTACAGTTGCTGAACTTGTAGAAAAGTTGGGGCATTTAAATCATGAAACTCTAAAAAGAATCGACAAGGCCAATCCGGCTAGGTTGATTAGGGCAATAGAGCTAAATCAGCCGCAACACAATTCTTTACATAGATCCTCTGTAGATACTGCAGTGAATTTACCAGAAGTTGAATTTACTTGGTTGGGGTTGACTTCCAGTAGGGATTCTTTGTACAAGCGTGTGGACACGTGGGCTCAAGAAATAATCACGCATGGATTGTTGGATGAGGTTCATCACTTGCTTTCACTTGGTTTGGAAGATACTAGGCCTATGCAAGGAATAGTGTACAAAACGGTGTTAGAACATTTGAAAGATAAGATTACTATTGAGGAGATGCTAAGCCGGATCCAATTTGATTTGCATTCCTATATAAGACGTCAGCAAACCTGGTTCAAACGCAACAAGAACATAAACTGGCTTGATATTGCTAGCACAAACCTTAGCAAAAATGCCTTAGATCTTGTATTATAAAGTCACTATATGGATAAAGAAATTGTAGTATCAATCAAGACAGTACTTTTTACCGTTGCTCTATTTATCGCACTCTTTGTTGTTGTAAAACTCGGACCGATTTTGGCACTACTCCTTATTGCTGCTTTGTTCGTACTGGCATTGGAGCCTTCTGTACAATTTTTAATGCGGCAGACATTGTTTGATCGCCCAATTCCTCGAGCTATCGCTGTTCCTGTAGCGTTCACCGTGGCCGTCATCATAATTTTGCTTGTATTGACCGTGGGTCTACCTCCTGTGATAACGCAAGCCCAAACATTAATAGCAGGTTTATTGTCGGCTTCTGGTAGAATTCCTGGCCTAGAAACCACAAGTATAACCAAAGTCTTTGAATTGATTTCCACAGTGGCACCAAACTTTTCGGAGATTTCAGGGAATGTGGTTGCGGTTACTGTCTCATTTTTTTCCAATATTCTCACAGTAGTTAGCGTGCTTATTATTGCTTTATACATGTCTATGGATTGGGAGAACATCAAGCATCGTTTCTTTAATGCGTTGCCTACAGAGGCTCAACCGGAAGTAAGAAGTGTCCTTGCTGAAATCGAAGTAAGTGTTGGCCACTGGTTCAGAGGGCAAATTACCCTGATGGTTTTGGTGGGGTTAGCAAGTTTTATTGGTCTTTTGATCTTAGGAATAGATTACCCTCTGGCCTTAGGATTAATCTCGGGTTTGTTAGAGATAGTTCCAATGTTAGGACCGCTAGTTTCTGCAGTCCTTGCGGCCGTAGTTGGTTTTTCTATTTCGCCTCTCAAAGGTTTAGCGGCAGTGGCACTGTTTATATTGATTCAGCAGCTAGAGAACAATATTTTAGTACCAAAGGTTATGCAAAAGGTTTCCGGATTTAGCCCTCTTGTAATTCTTTTAGCGCTTTTGGTGGGAAGTAACTTCTTTGGAGTTGTTGGCGCTATTGTGGCCGTTCCGGTCACTATGATTCTATTCATAGTTGTAAAACATCTTATAGCTCATTCGTATAAGTAACCGTTGACTCACTCCTTTGTTTGTCTTTAGTGCCATTGGAACAGCTATTTTTTTGGAAACAATAAGCCAGATTCTGTTGGGCACCTAAGTGCTTGGCGATCATCTATCTATGCTCCGTCCTTACACCTTGCCGAGCCGGCTCAAGCGGTGAGTTCGCGGATTGCTGCGAGTAGGATTGCCCGTTTCATCCGTTGTTCGTGCCTTGCGGTTTAGAACATCGGTCGTCCCTGTTGCTCTCAAAGAATGTTGATTCATTCTCTGTTTCTTTAAGCTTTCGCCAAAGAACACTAGCAGTTACCTGTCGGAGGTTGCCCTCCGTCCTCTTGCTCTATGCAGTCTGGACTTTCCTCCCAGCCATTTCTGACTGAGCGATCACCCTGTTTCCACCAGCATTATAGCACTTTCAAGCTGCTCACTCTGATGAATTAACTTAGCCGCTATGTTAATATACTCACATGACTGACTTAGATCCTGCAAAGTTTCATATACTTAATGCAGCTCAAAAACGCCTACTTTTAATTGCTTTGGTTTTTTTTACGTTCGTAGGACTCCCTATTTTCAGTTTTCTTTATTACTCTGTTGCAATAAATCGCCCGGCGCAAACCATAGATGATTCAAGTTTTACGATTGATTCGGGTATGAGCCTAGAAGAAATCTCAAAAGGTTTGTACAGGCAAGACCTGATAAACTCTGAATTTATGTTTAAACTGTATTTGGTGCTGTCTGGATCTCATACGAAAATACAGGCTGGCGTTTATAAGATTCCGGCCGGTGCGAGTGCAGTTTTCTTAGCAGATCTTTTCAAACATGGAACTAATGACAAACCTATAACCTTTTTAGAAGGTTGGCGACTTGAGGAGTTTGCTCTTGAGGCTGCAGAAAATCTCGAGAAAGTGGATTTCGAGAATTTTATACGAATAGCACGACCTTATGAGGGGTATCTGTTTCCAGATACATACAACATCAGTGCATCAATTGATGAAAGTGAGTTGGTTGAATTGTTGCGAAACAACTTCAGCAATAAAACAGAAGATCTTCTCACAGAAACTAATCTTCAAAAAGCAGGTTTATCCAAGGAGCAAGCTGTAATCCTAGCCTCTATTGTAGAAAGAGAAGTTCATGCTAAGTCAGATCGCCCTATTGTTGCGGGAATATTAATTAAACGTTTGAAAAATGATGAATTATTGGGAGCGGATGCTACAACACAATACGCTGTTGATACAAGTAGAATTTGCCCTGCAGTGACTTCCATTGCTCTGTGCATACCTTCTAAAGAACAGGTTGAAACCGTAGATTTTTGGCCGGTAGTATTGTATCAAGCAGATTTGGACAGTGAGAGCCCTTACAATACGCGCAAGTTAGTTGGTTTGCCCCCACTTCCTATATCAAATCCAGGATTTGATGCCTTGGAGTCGGTTGTAAATCACAAGATCACTGACTTTAATTTCTACCTAACAGATAGCAAGGGAATTACACACTACGCAAGAACTTTAGCTGAACACAACTCCAATGTTGCTACATATCTTCGCTGAGCAGATTGTTGGAATTCACAAGTTCTTCAGAGAGTTTAATACCAAACAACTCCAACAACCCCTCATCTACCATGATAGGCTTGTTGAGTCTTACGGCAAGCGCCACTGCATCAGAAAGTCTTACATCAACAGATCTTATATCTGTACAATGCTGAATCTTTATACTTGAGTGAAATATCCCATCAGTGAAACCTGTGATAACAGTACTAAGTATTTCTGCATGAAAAAGTTCCAAAATCTTACTCAACGCATCGTGTATTTGAGGTCTTTTTGCTGGAAAGCCCTGTTGCGATATGGTGATAATCTGAGCAGAAACAGAGTCAATCTCTAGAGGAAGTAATATGCTAGACTCCTTATCCAGAAGATACAGCGTAAATGTTTCGTCCTTTGAATTTTTATTAGAGATAATTGCCTTTACTTCCAGATTTTTCATATCTTAAAGTTTGGCAGGAGAGTACTGCGACTATAGTATTAAAAACTATGTTTTGCAAGATTAAATCAGCTCGCCTATAATAGCAGTGTTATGTTAAATCTGCTCAAGGACATGAACTCCAAAGCCGATTCCTACTACGCGGGCTTAAAAGAAGAAAAAAAGTCTCACTACTTTTACATGTTCCTTTTTGGAACTTTTATATGTTTTATACTCTTTGGTTTGGTATTGGGCTACTTAACTGGTCCACAGCTCAATGATGAAGATATGAATCAGCCGGCTTTTAATCAACCAGAAGAAAAGTATTATGAAGGTAGAATATCCTATGTTGACCCCATGCGTTATCCAGGTCAAAATGTCTCATATATCTTAGTCGATCCTAATGGAAAGTTACTGTTTTTGCTTAAAGCTCAGGATCAAAAGCTTGTTGTAGCCGAAGGTCATTGGGGCAAATTGTACGGGGATATTTCCAAGTCACCTACAGGAGAAGATATACTTACAGTTGAAAGGGTTGTACTGAAGCAATCAAACTAATATGAGTCAAATCAACTTTAATCAAGTTAGCAAAGAGTATGCCAACAGTGTAAAAGCACTAGATGGTGTTTCTTTTACTGTTGAACCAGGCGAGTTTATTTTTTTGATCGGACCGTCTGGCGCAGGAAAATCCACTCTCATTAAAATGCTTATCAGAGAAGAGGTGCCTTCTGATGGAGTTGTCCTTCTTAACGATCAAAATGTAGCTGACGTACCTTTAAGTGCTATACCGGATCTTCGTCGCAGAGTGGGCGTTGTGTTTCAGGATTTCAAAGTTTTAAAATCAAAGAGTGTTTTTGAAAATGTGGCAATCGCTCTAGATGTTGTAGATACGCCAGATGTGGAGATAAAGGAGATAGTACCTAACGTTCTAAATCTCGTGGGACTTTTTGACAAAATGGAAAGCTTCCCTTCACAACTTTCCGGGGGAGAATTGCAGCGACTTTCCATTGCGCGTGCATTTGCACATGAGCCAGACATTTTGGTTGCAGATGAACCTACCGGGATGATTGATCCGCTTGCGACTTTGGAGGTTTTAGATATTCTGGAGAAAATAAATGCCTTGGGTACAACTGTTTTAATGTCCACACATGATCAGCATATTGTAGACAGAATGAAAAAACGAGTTATTAAATTGGAAAAAGGGCAGTTGGTTTGGGACAAACAAGGAGGAAAATATCATGGATAAAGTGTTAAAGAATATTTCCATACTTCTGAAAAGAGAAAGATTGTTAGTAGTTACAAATATCTTGGTTATCACTCTCACATTCCTTATAATGGGATCCTTTATAACCATTTTTACCCTAACTCAAACAGTACTGCGTAGACTTGAAGATCAAGCTCAGATTACGGTCTTTTTTAAAGACGACTTTCCCGCGAAGAATATATTGGCATTACAAAATAGTCTCAAAAAAGATGAACGTGTACTCGATGTTACTTATGTTTCAAAAGAGGCTGCGTTTAAAATTTTTACTGACTTAAACAAAAATGAACCAGTTCTACTAGAATCCCTAACAGCAAGTATCTTGCCTGCTAGTTTGGAAATCAGAGCCACAAAGGTAGGGGATTTGGCTGCCCTTGCAGGCGAATTGGGAAAAAAGGATGGCGTGGAAGAGGTAAAATTCTTTAGAGATGTTATCGAGAATTTTCGACGAATAGGTTTGGTGATAAATATTGTAGGTGCTGTTTTGGTTGTGGCTTTTTTGATTATTTCTTTTGCGGTTATCACTGTGGCATTAAGGATGACCATTAATTCTAAGGGCACAGAGTTAGAAATTCTAAAGTTGGTGGGGGCCTCCGATAACTATGTACAGTATCCGTTGATAGTGCAGGGAGTTTTCTATTGTTTAGTATCTTCTGTTTTGGCTACTATAATTCTAGTACCTTCTCTATTAGTTCTGCTTTCGTCTTCTGCTATTGCGGATTCAGGACTGGTCATGTTCAGTTTTGTCCCGGGTCTAAAAATCAATGTTTATGTGTACATCGCTTTGCTTTTTGTACTCCTAAACCTAGTTGGTATAATCCTAGGCTATTTTGGCAGTAAGAACGCCATTAAAAAGTATCTTAAATACTAGTTACATTTATGAGATTAAGGACAGTAATCGTATTTTCACTAATAACCTTAGTTGTCTTTTCTGCAGCTCCTGCGGTGTTGGCGCATTACATGCCCTTTGGTGGTACAGAAGAAGATACTCCAGCACCTGATGAGGAATTGGAAAGCAAAATCGAAGATTTACAAGAAAAGATAGAAGAATATGAAAAGAAGATTGGAAAACTGGAAAAGCAGGAACAGAGCCTTTCAAAAGATATTGAATACGCCAACAGTCAGATTAGCATTTTGGAATTAAAAGTTCAGTCTGTGCTAGCCCAAATTGAGCAAAAAACCTCACAAATAGGTAGATTAGGTAATGACATTGAAAAACTTAGGAATCGTATTGAACGCCTAGGAGAATCAATTGATTACCAGCAGGACGTTTTGTCTGAACGCATGCGTACACGCTACAAAGTATACGATAGTTCGCCTCTAGTAGTTCTTTTGGGAGGTACTACACTCAACAATTTGGTGCAAAAAACCAAATATCTAAAATCAATGGAAATTCAAGACACAAAATTGGTAAAAGAAATGAAAAGGACAAAAGAAGATTTTAGTCTTCAAAAAACCTTGTTTGAGCAAAAAAAGGCTCAAGCGGAAGATCTGAAGGCACAGATCGAGCAAGAAAAAAACAACTTAGTAAGTTATCAGAATGAACTTGAGCGCCAAAAGAAGGATAAGGAAGAATTACTTAGAAAAACCGAGAATGACGAAAACAAATATCAGCAGCTTCTTGCTCAAGTAAAGTCAGAGCTAGCTGCCTTGCAACTTGCCATTGATTTGCCTTCCGGTGATGGCGAAGAGGTTGAGGAAGGGGATGTAATTGGTTTCATGGGTAATACAGGGTGTTCTTCAGGACCACATTTGCACTTTGGGTATGTTAAAGATGGCCGTTCTAGGGATCCTCTTCCTGAGTTAAATAAAGGTAATCTGAAGTGGCCGGTTTCCAACTGGCAAATAACACAATACTTTGGTGAAAACTACTCCTTTTATATGAACAATTTTGGAATTCCCGGGCACGACGCACTGGACATTGTGAGCAGTTCTCAATGGTCAGGTGCACCGGTGAAAGCAGCTAAGGATGGGGTGCTGTATTATGCACAGGATGCCAAAGTTTACTGCCCTGGGCTAAACAACTCCATCGGTAAGGGAGCGATTATTGATCACGGAGACAATGAGCGAACAATCTATTGGCATCTTCAGTAATTCTATTTCTGTTAGAAACTTAGCCCTTTATCTTACTCTGCAGGAAGTATAGATTCCGAGTATGTGCAACAAAATAATACAAACAGTAGTGATGTTTGTGGTTTTTATACGCGTGTTTTTGAATTGTCCTGAAGTGGATGCTAAGGAATCAACTCCTTCCGTCAAGTTGGAAACACACTTGTTGGGCGAATCAAGGGAAGTTAATCTACTTTTAGATTCAGAGGATTCGTTTAGAGTACGTCCAAATGCTACAGTGGGAGGCATGCAGGTATGGGATTCTAGAATGCAGCGCTGGGTAGAAAATGTCGGTTTGTGGTCACAGTTGCCTCAAGTTTCGGGCAGCATCAAAATGCGTTTTAGCAAATCAGGCTTTCCAAAAAAGATTTTCAATCTAATTTTCCAAGATCCTATTACAGCTAAACTTTATTATTCCCCTCAGTACACGGTTTGGAGTGCCTACTATGTACAAAATTATCTGAGTTCGTTAAACAGTAACCTAGATGAGCAAAACGAATCTTCGGCTAGTAAAGTATGGGGATGGTAGAATTGGTGGATGCAGGTTTTAAAAAGATGGCTTCCATCTATACTAATGTGCACACTTATTTTTGTGTCTTCATCCTTGCCCGGTGCCTCTGTGTCCGGAAACGGAGATGTAGATTACTCAGCTCACAAATTTGCGCATACAGTAGTGTTTTCTCTGTTATGCTTCACTTTCTACAGGGCCACCAAAAACCCTGCAGGTGCAGCTGCTTTAACATCCTTGTATGGGGTTTTGGATGAGTTTCATCAGACGTTTGTCTTGACACGATCAGGTAATATAATTGATGTAGCTGTGGATACGTCCGCAGCAGTTGTAACTGCCGTTGTTTTATGGAAATACTTTCACTTTCTGCCGAACAAACTCAAGATTTGGCTAAACGAATAGCTTCTAGGCTGGTTCCGGGCGATGTTTTGGCGTTATATGGGGATCTAGGGGCTGGTAAAACCACTTTTACTAACTTCTTAGTGCAGGGTTTGAATATAAACGCAAGAGTTCAGAGTCCGACCTTTGTAATTGCGCGTTGCTATCAAGGGAACGGTATGAATGGGATTTGTAAGGTACATCATGCGGATTTATATAGACTAGCTAATGAAGTGGAACTTGCTGATTTGGGCATACACGAGCTTTTTGGCGAGTCAGATTCTATACTCGTGGTAGAGTGGCCCGAGTTTCTTGAGCAACAACTGCCTGCAAATACAATAAAAATTAGATTTACACTTTTGGAAGATGGAAACCGAAAAATATATGTGGAAAATACAAATAGATTCAACTAAAAGACGTGAGGCGATCGTTGCTCTTTTTAAGGTTACAGGCGGTATAGAAACGTTGGTGGCTTCCAAGGAGGGTGATCTAGATATTGTATCTGCAATCAAGGAACTCCTTACAGAGAATAATCTGAAGTTAGCTGATGTTTCTGAAGTTAAGCCTGTTTTGGGTCCTGGCTCATACACCGGTCTCAGAAATGGCGTAACAGTTGCTAACACGCTTAGTTGGGCATTAGGAAAAAAAGAGTTGAAAGATTTGGACGTTCCTTTGTATGGATCAGAACCCAATATAAGTGAACGCAAGGAAAAATCTCTAAATTAAAGCAATTAACCCTAGAACCCTTTGCCTGCTAGTTGTAAAATACACATATGAAAATTCTTGTCACTGGAGCAGCAGGTTTTATTGCCAGTTATGTTAGCCGTAAATTGCTGTGGCGTGGGGATGAGGTTGTAGGCATAGATAACTTTAGTGATTACTATGGACGGGATTGTAAAGAATTCAATGTAGATCTAACCAGACTAGCGGCAGGGTTATCCCCTGAAACATATAGCAATGAGCTCATTTCTCCAGTTTATACTGCGTTAGTAAAGTATTATCCCGAGGCTACCCGCGTAGCTCAATCAAACTTTGTTTTTGAGGAAGTGGACATAACAAACTATCCTTTACTGGAACAATTGTTTGCTTTGCACCAGTTTGACGCCGTTATCCACTTGGGTGCTATGGCCGGAGTTCCGTATTCAACAAAAAATCCACTTCTTTATACAAATGTGAATGTGCAAGGAACCACTAACCTTTTAGATCTGTGTGTAAAGCATGGCGTTAAAAAGTTTATCTTTGGCTCCTCGTCCTCGGTGTATGGAAATCGCGACGACAAGAAAGTTGAAGAATCTGACGATGTCTCGCGTGCTGTTTCTGTGTATGGGGCTTCCAAAGTAGCTGGGGAAGTGATTAGCCACGCTTTTACTTCGGTGTTTGATCTTGCGGTTACGGTCATTAGAATCTTTGGTCCGATCTATGGTCCACTGCAACGTCCTTATGGCATGATTCACCAGCGCGCAATTAATTATGTACATAACAACAAAGAGCTAACCATTTATGGAAAAAAAGGTCTTGAGACAGCAAAGGACAGTACATATATCGACGATGAGGTGAATGGTATTTTGTTAGCACTTGATGCGGATTTTAAATTTGAAGTATTCAATATTGGAACCTCTAACCCTCTGCCTATAAGTGTTTGGCTTGATGCAATACAAAAGGCATATGGAAAACCCGTTCCTTACAAAATTGTTGATGCGGACAAAGCAGACGTGGTTTCAAGCGCAAATATAAGCAAAGCTCAGCGTATGCTAAATTACAATCCACAAATGGACATGTATGAAGGCGTAAGGCGCCAAGTAGAAATTTTCAAGCTAATGCCCCTGTGGTATCAGCAGATGACTAATGTCTAAAAACATATGGAACACAAGAAACTAATTTCAATCGTAATTCCTTGCTATAACGAGGAGAAAAATATCAACAGAACATTAGATGATTTGCTGGTATTGGCTAAAAACTCCAGATCTTATGATTTTGAAATAATTGCTGTAAACGATGGTAGTAAAGATGGGACATGGGGCGTGATAAAAAGTTATGCGGCGAGAGAAAATATGGTGCGGGGTATAAATCTTATGACAAACTTTGGGCAAAGCGCTGCGTATCAAGCGGGATTTGATTTGTCTAAAGGCGATTTTGTGATTACGGTTTCGGCAGATTTAGAAATACCTCTAGAAAATATTCATAAGGTTATAGATAAACTGGAAGAAGGTTACGATTTTGTAAACACCAACAGAAGCGGCCGTTGGAATGAGGAAAAAGCTGCAAGACAGGTCAAAAGCGGATTAGCAAATAAACTGATTGCAAAGATTTCGGGAGTGCAAATGCTTGATCGTGGTTCTGGGATGAAAGGTTTTACCAGAGTTATCGTGGAAAACCTCAATTTCTATGGCGAAATGCACAGGTTTATTCCCGATTATGCTTCTGTGTTTGGCGCAAAAATGACGGAATTTGATGTGGAATTTAAAGATCGCGATTTTGGGGTTTCGGCTTACTCCGGACACAAACGCACGATCAAAGTACTACTTGATCTAATGACTTTGGCGTTTATGATCTACTTTGCCAAGAAACCTTTTTACATGATGCCCGGTAGATTGTTTGGTTTTACGGGTGCTGTAATTTCAGGAGTAGGGGGTTTGGCAGGATTTTATCTTTTTGTGCTAAAGGTTTTGGGATACAGCATCGGCAACAGGCCCTTACTGATTGCCTCGGCACTCATGATTATTGTGGGTATCCAATCAATCATGTTTGGTATGCTTGGCGAACTTATGATGCGGACCTATTTTGAGAGTTCAGGTCGTAAACCATACAGCACTAGAGAACAGGTATAGTCGCATTTGCAAATTTAGCACCTATAGTATACGATCACATTAGAATTCACTTTAACCCTTAAGGAGGGTGTCTATGTGTTATCAAGCTGAGTTTGTGATTACGGTACGTCCGATTAATGATCCCTTTAGATTTGCTTTTAGACAAAGTATACCATCCGATGTTTTTGATTTAATGACCTGTCCTGCGCATCTTTACCCTCATCTTTTTGTTCATGGTTTAGCTGTGCATGAAGATAGTGTTGATATTATTTTTCACTGCGCTTGTGGGGCCATACAAACGCTAGCGATAGTAAATGTTGGTCATATTTACAGGCAGAACCAGCTCTCACTACACGCTAACGCACTTGCCGCTGGTTATACGTCCAAGGATGAGTATCCTCAATATATACTCGCAGAAATCCTTTTTGATATGATGCATTATATCAGGGCACAAGCGCGAATGGGTTATGCTATCAATGAGTATGCAAATGAGATAGGTAGACAAATCTATGAAGGGGCTGTTGAGCGTAAAAACTAAGAGTCAAAATATTTAGGGAAATTCCACAAAGAGTTTCCCTTTTTTATGGGCGCCAAATATGAAATCCGTCGCGCCAAGGTAATAAGTAACTGTAATAAAACAACCAAAACCCCCCCGCCACCAACAGAAAGGTAAGAAATGCCTTGATCTTTGACGATTGCAATGTGCTGGCATAAGAATATGTACCAAGCAAAAACACAGGTAAGAACCACATAAGGTATGTTCTATTCAACACCGGCGTAAACAAGTAAAAGCACAAAAACGTTATAGTAATCAATATGTATTCATCCTGTAATAATTCAAACACTTTGCCAGTACGCAAAAGAGACGCAAGCAGTATTAATAACACACTAAGTATGGGTCCGCTAAACATTGCCAAGTAGGTATAAACCTTGAATGGGATTATCTGAAAAAGTTCAACATCATAAAAGTAACTAATATAAAACAAAAACGGTCTGCCCTGAATAAATCTCTCTCCGTGAATCAAAACTGAGCCTTCCAAAAATGTTCTAATATCATAAAAAAACGGTGCACAAATCGCTAAGCCTGTGATAATTGCTGCCGCCAAAAAATGCTTGGGGTTTTTGCTTTTTAACAAGAGCACGGGTAGTGCAATAATAGGGAAGGTTTTTACAGACACTGCTATTGCAAAAAAAGTTCCGGAAACAACACTGTCCTTTTTTAATGTAACTAATGCTGCCAGCATAAAAAATATCGGAAGTGGGTCCATATACACATAATTTTGTTTGAAGTAAAAATATGGATTCCAAAACCAAATCCACAACGCAGCAAGTAGCACAGCATAATTCTTCTGATACAAAAGCTTGTACAGCAGAATGCCAACACCTATATCGGCAAGCAAAACTGGTATTTTTTGTAAGAACACTGTAGGCACTTTTGTTAGCAGCGACAATATAATGGCAACGCTGTTTATGTACATCAGCATTGGAAGATATGCAAACCCGTGACTTCCGGGATCATTAGGATTGTTGAATGATTGCACTGTACGCTCATAAGGGTTTCGGCCCTCCAGTAGGTCGGTGGAGGCGTCTGTGTATGCTTCTATATCTTTTCCAATTTGGGAGAACATTGGAATTCTATCTGCAATTGCTATTAGGAAGATTATGCATAAAATACCGTTTTTGAAGAGTTTTAGGTACATGTCTTTTTTATTCTGCACCATATGAAAATACCACAAAGTAGTTAATTGGTATAATGTTCCCATGCTGTCATCAAATATTAAGAATGCAGTTTTAGAAGGTAAGTTTAGAGTTACTCTGGATACAAGACTTCTGCAACATGGTGACTATTTTGCAGCCATAAAAGGCGAAAAGTTTGATGGTCATGATTTTATAGCTAAGGCTTTGGAGCTTGGTGCTGCTGGTGTTTTGGAAGAAGAAGAAATCTATCAGCTTTGTTCACTCAAGTTAAACAAGATTAAGCCAAAGATTGTAGCCGTTACAGGTTCATCGGGCAAATCATCCACGGTTGCATTTGTGAGTTCTATTCTCTCAAAAAAATTTAAAGTAGCTGTGGGGAATCTTAATACAAAATTGGGATTAAGTACTAATGTTCTTAACGACATGCCTCTAGCTTGTGACGTCTTCGTTGCAGAAATGGGTATGGATCAATACGGAGAAATTGCAAGAACTGCACGTATGTTTCCACCTGACATTGCTGTAATCACAACGATAAATGAAATGCATCTTGGAAACTTAGGATCTATGGAAAACATTGTTAAAACCAAGTTTGGTATAGTGGACGAACTCAAAGTAGGTGGCGCAGTGCTTCTAAATCATGCTAATGCACATTGTCTTGAGGAAGCAAAGAAATACCCAGACACGCGTATTTTATGGTTTGGTCCGGACACTGCTGCTGATTTTAATTTTTCGAATATCTCGTTAGACCACACTAATATTTTGGGTGAGCACAACAAAATGAACTTGCTGGCGGCTATAGGTGTGGCAAAGACCTTAGGAATGTCCAAAGACGAGATCATAGACGCGCTACCTGGCGTGACTTTGCCCAAGGGAAGATTAAACAAACTAGAAGGACATGCAGGAAGCACTATCATTGATGACACCTATAACGCAGGTCCCGAATCCATGCATCAGGCACTTAAGGTTTTACACTCTTTTCCGGGACAAAGAAAAATAGCTATTTTGGGGGATATGCTGGAGTTAGGAGAGCGAGAAGAATCTGCTCACAAGGCTGTGGCCAAGCAGCTAAGCGATGCAGGTGTTGACGTTCTTATCTGTTCTGGAATGTTAGCCAAGATCATTTTTGAAAATGCAGATGTTCACAATAAATATTGGATTGAAAACTCAACGAAATTTGACGAGTTCCAAAAATCCGTTGACTTAAATCTTGGAAAAAATGATGTGGTATTGGTAAAAGGCTCCCAAGGAGCCCGTATGGAAAAGATAGTGAGATTGCTTCTCAAGGATCCGAATGATGCCTGCAGGCTTTTGGTGCGTCAAGATAAACGATGGTTAAATTAATCTAGTCTTGTTGTGTATACAAAGTGTGCGCGTCCGTTATCTTTTTCCGTTACGGCCTTCACAAAGACATCTAAAGATAACTCGATCTGGTTTGCTTCGTAAGCAGGATCCAAGACCTTAACAATTCCTTTGCCCGCTCCTGTTACACATACTAGATGCGTGCTTATCTGCCAACCATGAGAATATTTAGTCCTTATAACATCTTCTAAATGTGGTAGTTTGTGCATGTTTACGGAGGCAATTATCATGCTGTTGCTACTAAGTGTGTGGAGGGCCTCGATCAGAGAACTCATAAATGCATCAGGTGTGTTAAAAAACATTGTATTCGCTTGTGTAGGTTGATCCGTTGCTTTGAGCTCGTGCAGGGTAGACATTAAACCCTTTGATTCCAGAAAGGCTCTGATTCCACGAGCATCAGACCCCCTGTCCAGCAAAAAAGTAGGCAGATACTCGGTGTTGTTTGGTTCCTTGAATGTTAGCGTGTAACGATCGTTCTGTTCTTTATCGCCGCCAAAACTTTCTACTATTTCCTTTGCCTTTGCTGCATCCTCCAACGGTTGGTTGCCTGAGAACATTACAGGCACTTCAAATAAATCACCCTTATGTTCCATTTGAGCTTGGATGAACGGTTTGGAGAATTTATTGAATTTTACAAACTCTTTTGTAACAGCCTCTGCGGAGATGTTGCTATGAGGGTCCAATTGCCACAAGGTTTGGGCAATGCAACACGGGCCGCAAGCGCTTTTGCTTAATGCTATAGGTAAGCTCAGTTTGAATTGATATGCAGATTTGGTGTTCATAAAGCGTTTGGCAGGATCTAATTTTATTCTATTTGGTTCCCAAACGCAAAGTTGCAAATGGTAGGCGTTTTGTTATGATAAGAAAAATCTCAAGGAGGTTGACATGATTGACTCACCCAATTTTTACTCTCAGTTGTGGGCGTTTGAGGATCCTTTGTTGCGGCGCTTAACTTGTGGTGTCACGTCTGCCGCTATGGTTATCTCTAGGTTAGGTAATCTCGGGGAATATGTGCTAGACAAGAATCTGGAAAGGTTTTTGGATTTGATTGTTAAGGGCCGTAAGACAACAAGGGAGATCCTGTGTCGTCCATTTACCTTGGCAGGGAATCAGGCGTTGATCCCAATTGCTTATGGTGATTTGCGCGATAATGAGATTACCTCTGATGTTGTTGTGTTACCCCCGAACGCAGATCAGTATCTGCCTACTTACAGTCTGCGCTATGGGTACGATCATCGTTGTTCTGCATGGTTGTTCCAGCAATTTGGATTTCACGCAGGGCTGGTTACTGCAACATTTGATGAGGTTTATAGTATGTTTCGTACAGGCAAGTTGGCATATTTCTTGCCCTCTACTGTGTATGTGAACCCTGTTTCAGGTGGTATTGGATCTCATATAGTAGTGGTTGAGGAAGTTACACAGCGCGTGGTGTATACAGATCCGGTAAAAGTATCTTATGCAGACGCTCGAACAACAATGCCGGCAGCTGGTTTTGCGGAAATTTACCGAGGCTATGGTACAGCTATCTATGCATAATACCAACCACCTCACCTAACCCCAGTATCAAAGAGTCTGGGGTTATTTACCCTTAACATCGGTGTTAGTACTTTGCAAATTTTAACTCAAAACTATCCTCGTTTATTTCCAAGTAATGCGCCAACCCAAAATTTACAAAACCCTCGTTAATAAACCTGTTTTCCAAATCCACTTCTGGATGATGGGTGTGTCCTGTTACCAAAATCTCTCCTTGTTTTAAGTGCTCAATTGCATATTTTTTTAGTTTTTTGTTTAGAATAGTTAGGAATGGTGAAGTGCTTGTTGTACCTATCAAACGCGCTTCAATAAAATATCTTAGTTTTTCAAAATGCACTGCTTTTTTGATATTCAATGCAAGTATATTGGGTCCTGCATTACCATAGAGAATCCTGTGCCCGTGCACAATGTAAAAAGTGTTAGATTCAGTTTGAATTTTGTATTGGTCAGTCTGTATTTTGCTAAACTGATTAACTCTGCTATCTGACCACCTAGCTTCATCATGATTTCCATAAATGTAAATTGCGTTTTTACTTAACATTAACGGGAACAACTTGTTCCATTCTGAATTGAAAAAGTCGTCAAAACTGTTGTGATAGTAACTCCACAAGTCTCCATTGATTATCAACTGTTCGCACTGCGAAATGAGTTTTTGGAGGAATTCATATTTGGTCGGAACAAAACTAGGTAACAAGTGTAGATCGGACATAACAAGATATTTCACGTTTACTATAATAGCACTGAATTTCAGCCAAGAAAAAACCTTGCTTTGACATCTCTGCGCCATCCCCCTATAATCCAGAAAATCTTACGGAGGTTGCTATGGCTATGCAGAATGATCGTTCCACGGGTTTTGAGCTGTACACTGGTAAAACATTGATGTATTACGTTGTGTATGTTGGCACTAGTGCGACGCATGGACCGGTTTACTTGATTGGTGCGTCCACATATCCTGAGCTTAACCGTGCAATCCAGAGTTTTTCTCATGAAGAGTGTGTGGACTTAAGTTTGCATTTTACTGATGGAATCCCTTTGCCTAAAGAGGTTTATCGTAATCCGGGGCGTTTGTATTTGGGAGAATGGGATCAATTGGCATTGCGAAGTGCGCTAGCTGACATTCACAATCACGACCACCCTGTAAATGTTCTGCTGAGATGGCTACAGACGCTTTAGACGTGGTGTTTTGTATACATCTTGTAAAGATATGTAAGGAGGTTTCCATGTTGCTATATGGGCTTGAGATTTGGCATTCGCCAAAATTTGGGTATCTTCACTTAGCTTACGATCCTACTAAAAAAGCAGGTCGTTTTGCGCCCACATATTTGGTCAACGGTGATGCTGAAGTACCGCTAAAGGATCCGGTTGATTTATCCGAACCACTCAAATATAGCCAAGACATTGTTGCAAGCGCTATTCCAAGTGGTTGGGGTAGTTTGTATCTGGGAGAATGGAATCCTGAGAAGTTACAGCAGGGGCTTGCTGAGGATCCGGAGCACCCTGTAAACAAATTGCTCGCTTTGTTAGAGACAGAGCCCACGGTCTAGTGACTCTTTGAGGTTATAAAAAGGCGTGTTATGAGAAATTCATCAACACGCCTTTATTCAAGTATTTGAACTACTTTTTATCTTTTACTCATTTACATTTCAGTAGCGTAAAAAGTCCATACGTTTGTAGCGTCGTTCAGTTCCGGTACCAACTTATATCTAGCTTCGCCAATGTGTAAAATTGTATGCCTTTTTAGGAACAAAACCTGATAAGTGGACGTTACTTCAATGCGCAATTGAAACTCTTTGAGCAAGCGCGGTGCGTTGCAGGTAACATACTGTTGTCCGCCTTTCTGGGTAGCGTGGATACTAGCTAAGTTGTGTGGAGTTTTTAACAAGATAGCTTGTGAAGGTAACACATTTTTTCTTGCATTTTGAACAACTGCGCTTACGGACAGACCTAGATTGGGATTTAATCTTTCGACCCAAGGTCCAACAACAGCGTCAACGAAATCCTGTACACTCAAATCATTGTGTATGGTCATCTGGGTTTCTCCTTATCTTATTTATACAAATTCTACTAGTGCAATGTTGTCGCACTGCAGTAACCACGGTGTTTCTTCTTGCCCTGCTTGAGGTGCAAAGGTTATCGCTAGCAGGGGAATGCCCTCAACAAATTTTGCGAATGGAGGATCAATTAAAATACCTACCAATGTATCTCCGCATAAGAGTGGCTGTTTAAACGTTAGCCTTACTGTGCGTGAAAGATCATGAGCACGCTTTAGCAACAGTTCAATGTCTGATTCGCTCACTTTTGCCTCCTTTTGTGTTTGCGGCATTATAGCATTGTGGGTTATAGGTTTTCTATCCAAGCCCGCAGAATCTTAACTGTTTTGTCTATGCTTTGAAGACTTACCCACTCGCCTGCGGTGTGATTATCTTCCCCATAAGGTCCAAAGTTGATAACTGGGCAATCAAGTTGTTTGGCAAGAATGGCGGCATCGTTGTATCCGGCGAGTTTTGGATCCCCAAGCTCTAGTTTCATCCCCAAAAGCTTTTGGGTCTGTTTTACTAAATCTTGCACAAACTTCTTGTTTACAAGTCGAGGGGGAAAATCTTCCGTTACTGTACTGTCGATCTGCAAGCCAAGTTGTTGAGCATAATCCTGAATTTTCTCTGCCATGATTTTTCCATCAAAATCATTCTGGCTGTTTCTTACAGAAATGACACCTTCGCAAATGTCTGGTATGCTGCTTGCTCCAATTTTGACCTCTCCGTTATCATCAAGCAAACCTCCGTTAATGTAAGAAATAGTGAAAGTTGTTTTTCCCAGCCCATTAGTTTTGCCAAAGTTTTTCTCTAGTGTTTGAACAATTTTGAAAAAACCCTTTATTGCGTCTTTGCCGAGCTTTGGGCGAGAAGAGTGTGCGCGCAAGCCTTTCACAGTAATTTTTGCCACAATAATTCCCCTTGCGCCGTAGCCAATGTTAAAGCGAGATTCAGGTGACACAATGAGTTTAGGTTTGATTTGTTTTTGTTTTAGAATTTGAGTGGCCTCTTGAATTCCTTGCTGTGTGTATTCCTCGTCGCTGTAAAACAAGATGCCCACGTTTGCTTTGTTTTTAGAGTTTTTTGCGGTAACGAGCGCGGCCACGCAACCTGCTTTCATGTCTTTAGTGCCTAATCCAAAAGCTTTGTCTCCTATTATAGTAAGCTGGGTTTGTTCTTGTTTTGAGGGCGGAACTGTGTCCATGTGGCAAGCCAGCACTACGCTAGGTTTTTGTGATCCAAGCACCAAAAGCGTGTTTATGCCGTTTTTTGCTTTGAATTTTTCCACAGAAAAGTCGCGTAAGTTTTGCTTGCAGTAATCTTCCAACCAGTCGCAAACGTTTTTTTCGCGCAATAAATCACCCTCACCAAAAGAGGGTATTTCTACCAGTTTTTTTAACAATTCAGTTTTTTCCATATTTTTCTTTCTATATGCTAACATGTGCAAAGGACATAGGTAGCCGTTTGATAAGTCCCCACGACTATTCTTACATGGCTTACCTATGTCCCTTAACTTAACTACTCAAAGAAGCTATTTCACTAACCACATCTTGGTGTCACTTGCGCCGTGCACAGCTAAGCGGTCCATGGGCGAGGTGAGCAGACTTTTGCCTACAAGTTCCAGTTGCGGTCCTGCCAGAAAAATCTCCAGTTTGGCGCGTTCTGTAGTTGTAAGGCTAGTGCTTACTGTGGAGTCTATTCGCGGTTGAAGCACAAACGCCTCACCCTGAGGAATAATCTTTTGCGCTTCTGCCACAATCTTGTTGTACAGCCCAGCTTGAGGAGATTGTTTTGCGGTAAATCGCACGGATTTCTTTCCACTGCTGGCTGCACCCTTTACGAACCAATTCGACTTTTGAGGGAGGTTCAAGTATTCCAGTGTTTGCGAAAACATATTCGCTGTTTCCTGTGCCGGAATCCATTCCACCTCAATTCCTTGGCCGTTTGTGTAAACACTTGTAGCAATGTACAAATCACTCCCGAACCACTTTGCTACCAAACAAGGCACATGTGCTGCACGAACTGTTTCTGCGCAATCTGCAATTCCATATTCTTCCAAAATCTCGTCGATTCCCACAACAAACAAAAGTGCAGAAAGCAGGTGACTTTCCAGAAAATATTGCCCGTAAGGATTTACCACATGCGTGTGTTGATTGAAGTTCAATTTTTCGCGCATGAAGCGAACCACAAAGTTTGGCACAAAATCCTTTTTGGGCAGAAACTCCAGCGCTGCAGGATCAAGTTGAAGATAGAACTGGCGGAGCGCATTAGCGTTCACAGCCCCATACGCATCAAAAACCTGAGCAGGAAGAACAAAGAACGGACTACTGGTTTGTTCCATAACTTGCTTGGCGATGTAAAAGTGCCCCATCCATGCAGGATGCGCGGTTTGAGTCACAATGCCCCCAATGCCTTGCAATGCACTTAACTCCCACAGATACCCAAGATTTTGCCCAAATCCTAGCAAGTTACTGTAAACCAAAAGATCCGAAGTCCCCAGCGGAATGAGATTGTTGTCGCAAGACAAAACCTGTCCACTTGAACTAACCACAGCGTCTGTTCGCATGAGGGTTCCGGTGGAAACATACTGTGCGCGTGGATTGCGTATAAAATCTTCTACCTCCAAACGCGTAAACGTGTGAGGGCTTAGATTTTGCAAGAACCACTGCGCGCTTAACTGGGCGAGCGGAACCGCAATTTGCCAAAATAATGCTTGGATTCCTTCAATCATTGGTTCTACGCTTGTCTTGCCCAAAGAGAAAATTCCACTGCAACCAATGTTGTCTACTGCAACCAAATCATTGGGCAACCGAAAACACTCGTCATGCAAAACCTCACTGGCCTGTGTAAAGATTCGATTTCCGTTGGAGTAAAGGGCAAGCTTCTCCGGAGAAATCAAGTATTGCACGCCTTCGATCATACTGCGCTGCTTTAAAGCATTGAACTTGGACTTGGAAAACACTTTGACTCGTTTCATCTTGTCTCCTTATGATTTGCCATTACTATGGCGGGTTAGTGTAGCTCCTTTAGAGCAATCTGGATTTGTGCAAAGTTAAGTAGCAGGTAAGAAATTTCAAAAATCCAAGTTGCTCCAAAGGAACGATCAAGTTTTCAAGGTACAAAAAAACCCGCTTGTGCGGGTACCTTTATAAATCTTTTTTGCTTTTCTATTTAATCACTTAAAAATTTAGTTACAAAAAACACAAGGTAGCCCGCTTAACGAGTTAGATAATGCCACCTTTGATATTTTTGTGAACCAAATTTATTCATGCACTGGCATAGTAACGTGGAAGTGTGGGGGTGTCAATGGAGTTGGAAAGGTTGTGCGTTTTTTTGAAGTGTATGCTTGTGGGGAGTAGACGCAGGGTTGATGTGAGGGAGGTGTGGAAAGGGGAAAGAAACGTATACAGCTATGGGTCTTGACAGGAGGAGGCCTATAGTATATAATTGTTCCATAATCGTTTAGTGAAGGGGACAAATTAGATCCCCATATAAAGGCCACAGGCCGGAGGAAAGCCATGAACACAGTATTATCTCAGTTGAATGGGCGGAATTTTGGGCAAATCGAAGAAGCGAAAAGTTTTGCCCAAGAGGTGCTAGCGTTTTTAGCGCCTTTCAGCGAAAAAGCTTACCCAGGTTTGGATAAGCTAATGGCTGATGCTAAAAAGATCGAAGCCGCTTTTTCCGCTGAATGGGCACGGAAGCAGGCAAATCACGTTGCGCGCACCTTCAAAAAGATGTTCGGCCCCAAAGCCGACCTTTTTGTTGAAAAGCATTTGCTCTACATTGACCATCGCCTGAAGGCTAAAGTCGAGGTAGCGCGCACCGCATACCCTGAGGAACCCTGCGTAGGAGCACAGATTCTCATGGATTGCTTCGTAGGTTTTCGCGAGTGGCTGGCCGTCTTTGAGAAAAATCGCTCCTAGACGCCATCCTTCTCCCGCAAAAGCGCAATGTAAAAGACTAACCTCTTCTACATTGCGCTTAAATGTTTCTGTACACCTTTTTAACCATTTTTACTTGTTCTCCTTATACTTACAATTCTCTAGACAACTACTATCCTATAGTGTACAATATTTCTAATTTTATAGTCTCTCAATATATTGCCTTTAGGGCAAAGGACAGGAAACCATGGCTTACGAAAAGCAGACTGTTATTGTCGGTATTATCTTGGAAGGGCTGAAAAAGCACTTTCCGGGGTATTGTTCTGCTAGCTTGATGGTAGTCCGGGCTGAACAGTTACTTCCTGCGATTGCGACCGATGCTCAAGCTTGGGCGCTGGTTGCGTACCTCAATATTGAGGCCCGTGAGGAATATCTTCAACTGTTCTGGATTCGCGCAGAGATCGTTCGAGAACATGTTCTTGATCCCCATCTTTATCAGCGCGCCCGCACTGCGTATGCTTTGGAAGAGAAGGCATGCAGCCATGCCTATTCTCTTGGGCAGCGTTGTGCTCATGCGCGTCGTGCGTACGAAATCTTGCATTCGGTCTATGTGGATCACTTCGCGCGAGAGCGTAAGAAGTCTATGTCCATAGATCGCGCCGAACGTGTTTACTTTCGTTTGGTGGGCCAACTCGAGTCGTTGGGTTACGTAGTGGAGTACAAGGAAGACGACTCGGAAATGCTTGGTTTTGCGCGGCGCTGCAATTATCCTTCCCGTGCTTGGACTGTTGTGGAAAACCTCAACAGCGTAGCGCTGGACTTCTTGCTGAAGACTTATATCCCCAAGAAAATGAAGTGGCTTGAGGGCAATATGCCTGAGGGGCAATATGAGCATTTCGAGCGTTCTCTCACGCATTCTCTTGATAAAGCGGAAAACGCTAATCTCAAGGGAGGTGCTCGGGTTAACGCCGCGTTGGATGTTGTTACTGAGATCCAACGTGAAGTTGAGCGGACTGCTGAGCGGAAAGCTAAAAAGTTAATGCGCCCTCAAACAGAGGCTGCCCGCCGCGCCCGTCAACTTGAACGCAGTTGAGTGCAGTAGCCCCAGTAAGAAATAAGTATCGTATTCAAAGGTGTATCCAGTGAATAACAAAGCCTTATGGCCTAGTTGATTTCACGGGATGCACCTTTTTTGTTTCTGTGCGTCTTTTGCTAGTTTTAAATCCTCACCACCCCTATATTCCAGTGCATCTTGTCGCCTTCAACCTCATATACAATCATTGATGTTGATTTAACAATCTAAACCCTTGACATATGCAGCCCTATAGTATATACTTGCGGGCAGTTTTACATATCATCATTGTCGGTTAATTCAATTGGTGGAGGAAATCACATGTCTCACTCTCAAATCAGTGTCAAGTATCCGTACCAGGCCGAACAGTTGGAGAAAGCTCTAGTTGGTCTGGAGCGTAACTTAGGAATTGGTTCCGACCATCCGGAAGTTGCGCAGATCCTGCGGGCGTTCAACAAAGCTGTCAGTGCTCGTGAGGCTGACCTTGTTGTGAACGGAGCCTTGGAGTTCTCGATTGCTCGTTTCAGCCTTGAGGCAGCCATTGCTACTGTGTGGCTACGCACAACGATGGGATGGCCTTTGGCAGGAGTTGCCGACCATTTGACAGCGGCCCAGGATCCGGAAACCCCGTTAGGGAAACGGAATTGGAACGCTGTTAAGGCTTGGCAGGTTTGCAATGATCTGTACGATCAGGTGCGGTATGCCTTGCCTGAGGTGCGTCGTCGTATGGAAGTGTATGAGAAACTACTCGCGTTTTTCTCTGAGTGGAATCTCACCATTGATCGTTGGACGCTGGATCGGCTTCAGAATCTCGTTGACGCAGGCCGGCAAAATCTGGACCTTGGCATTATCAACCAAGCCATTGACGAGTTGAACGTGTGCACGTCAGAGATGCTGTACGCGTTCGTTGAGTCCTGGTTCATTGATTTCTTCAAGGATACTCGTGCGGTGGAGGTTTTCAAGCTGGCGCATGAGGAATACATTGGATTTTTGGCCGAAGTCGCGGAAGGTTCTGACCTTGTGGAGCGTGTGAGAGAGTGCAAGAAGTTTTTTAAACGCACTCACGCACTAAATCAGCGCCGTGAGGCGGAACTGCGCCGGGTGGCTCGTCCTCAACCACAGCCACAGAGCTATGATTACTTTGGTGCGGGAGCACAGGGTAATGGACATAGCAATGGCAAGGGCAAGGGTAAAAAGAAGGCGAACCAATGGAAAGCTGAGAAAACCCGCGCTTCTCAACGGCTGGCACAGTGGCAATAGCGCTTGACTGAAAGATCTCTAGCAAACACGGTACAAAAGGTAACAAACCCTTAGTACCGTGTTTTTTTTGCCTTAAAACAGCATATATTGCCAAATCAAGCCCCATAGTGTAAAATTCGTGAATATTTCTTACCGTGTCTGTATAAATACTGGAGACGAAACATCATGATAGATGGCACAATCGTTAGACGTTATGGAAAGATACGCAATTTGTTTGAAGCTCGGCAGCAATTTGCTGACTTGCGCACACGTTTTGCGTTCTTGCTGGAAGATCCTCTTCTGGCCGAAAAGGTTGAGATTCTTTCAATGTGTATGGCCGAATCAGACCTTGATCAGAACCCCGCGCGTTGTTTGGGCTATGCCTGCCAAACCTTAGCAAAGTTGGCCGATATCATCATCTGGCAACTTTACTTAGGTGTGGAGGAGTTGCTCGAGAAAGATCGTTTACTGTGTCTCACGGCGCAAGCGGTTACCTCTTTTGAGGAAGTACAAGATGAGGCTCGTGAGTACCTAAAAGATGCCGCAGACATGACTTGCGAGTTTGGAGCATCTGCCAGGCTAGCTTGTGCTGAAAAGGCAATGGATATTGTTTCCGGATTTCATTCGGAGCTTATGCTCTATGTGGCAAATCCCCGAAACATGCCGCAGGATACGCCTTTTGATCGCATGTTAACGGAAGTGCGGGAAGTGCCGAAGGTTACCACGTGGGTTATGCTCAAACCCCGGGGTCGTGCTCTTCGTGCTCGGGTTCGCGCAAGAAGTGGAATCATCTACCGGCACGTTGTGGCAGATGCACTTCTGCAGGCACCTCAAGTTCCTGAGCCTCCACCGCTGGATGAAATTGCCAGACTGTTCGCTGGGGCCAAAAGCATGAGCTACGCTTACGCCTAACCCTTACGCATACCACCTACAGACATCAAATCTGTTTGTGGTATGCATTTTTTTTGCCTTTTTTGGTCTTTGGCATGATGTAGATTACCGCAAACCGTTTTTGCTTAAGGTTTGCCCACTGTGTATAATCACAAAAAAACAAAGGAGGATGCTATGTTTGCAGTTATACTGCTCTACGCAGCTTTTTGGATTTTCTCTCTTTTATGGGTTATTGGGGCGTTTTTGTACGCAAAGGCCCTTGGCATTGGGGTGCAGAAATTCGGTTTTGGAGGGATTGCTGACCGCCTTACTATCAAGAAGACTGAAGTTGCAGGATATGGCTTTGAGATTGGTTGGGGGTTTTTGCCCTTCGTTACGCTTGTTTCACCTCCAGATAATATGTCATTGAAGCAAGTCTTGATTAGGGGTTTTGCTCCCATTGTGCAGCTGCTGTTTGTGATCATGGTTTATATGATTTTTGTGCTAAGTCCCAAAGATTTTGTGGAAACCACAAGTTTGTTGTTTGCGGATGACTTTCCTTCCGCGGATTCATCAAATTCCGAGCCGGTTCCCGATTCGGTGCAGGCAGTTGTTGACGATGTTATTTCTGAGTACGGATTCATAAGAGGAAATCTTGCTGTTACTGCAGGGTTTCTTTTTGTTGTAATATTGATCGCCGTACCTGTAGCCGTAACGTTCTCGGCAATCGTTTTCATAGATGCCTCGGGAGAAAAGCTGGACAAAAAACTTGGGAAAAAAGGGTAAAAACTATTTACGGAGGTTTTCATGCCTGCAATTGCTGTACTTTATGTTTCTTTGTGGATCGTTTTCTTTGTTCGCGTAGTAGTTGCCTATGCATATGCCAAGTGGTTTGGTCTTGAGGTACTATGTGTGGGTTTGGCCGGTCCGGGACCAGAACTGCTTTTCAAGAGATTTCAGTACAAAGGGCATAATCTTATCTTTGGTGGATTATTCGTGCCATATATTGAGCTTGAGCATATGAATCCATCGTGGAACGGCAAGAAGATGCTAAAATTCGCCCTACTACCTCTAGTACTGCTGCTGGCGCTTTTACTCTTGTATTTAGCCTTTGCACGTGTGTCTAACGAGACTTTTGGCGTATTTGGTATTCCTCTTGAGGGTTATCTTTATGTTGACGATATTGTGTCGTTAGATGCCGGCATGTCGTTTCAGGAGATTATCAACCAGCTTGTTGCTGAACACGGTATAGTACGAGGCTTTTTGGATTCGCTCACGTTTCTGTTTCTTCTGCATGTTTCGGTGGGTATTGCTGACGGGCTTGTGGATTTTGTACAGTTGCTTGTCACAGCTCTCCGAATGCGCTCAATGGCTACTAGATATAAGGATCGTTTTGTTCTAGCTAAGGAAAACATATCTTTTGCCAATGGCTATATACTTTATGCAGTCGTGGCAGTTGTGATGCTTGTTACCTTGACTTCTAACTAAACTGACCAAAAAAAGGCATAGCTTTCAAAACCTGAACGCTATGCCTTTAAATTTTTCTCCATCACATATTCGCGAATACTATGATAGATGTAACCATAATGCTAGTGAGAATCGCTAGCCAAAAAAGGTACATGCCAATTGCTTTTGGAGCCTGTTGCCTGGTGAGTCTCTTCGCAGGAACACACGTTGTTTCGCTGTTTCCTAAGCCGAACTTTGAAAATGCTCTTTCTGCTAATTTGGCCATCAAAGTCATCATAAGTGTGAGCACAATGGGAATCACCAATGCTCTCTTGTCTGGAATCTTCAGGGCGATACCCGCCAGCATAGTGATAGTGATTGCTGACATTATGTTTCTTGCTGTTTTGTGGCTGACCCATGCCTGCAGAATTACTTTGACGATTCCACCACCATCTAGTGGAATTAATGGTAATAGGTTTAGCCAGTTAACACCTGCCCATACACATGCCATAAGTACCATATGAGGTGAGTCTTGCCACACACCAACAATCAATAGCGGTAAAGCTACGAGTCCAGAGGCTGGTCCTGCGAGTCCCGTTGGAATCATCGCCTGAGCATCTAGTTCCCTATCTGTGACCATAAAACCACCGATTGGCGGAAGCAGCAACCCAAACACCTTTGCCCCGTGTTGTCTCATTAATGCTAGGTGAGAGAGTTCGTGCACCCAGATAAGTAGTGCCAAGAACCCCATGACCTCAATGTTTGCATAATCTTTGACAAAAGCTAGCTCTGGTATGCTGAGGAACTCCAGAAGCAGATGCACTGCCAATGTGGAAGCAATCACTGAAAATATGAGTAAAGATATGTGCCCAACTACAAATGAAAAAAGATTATCGTCTTTTCCACCTCGAATAAACATTCTTCTGAAAGACGTTTGGATCTCTGTTGCTAACATGTCCCGCTCCTATAAAAGTATTTGCCAATAAGATTCCCCGTATTGTACCTATAGTTTTTACAATGTCAATTCAAGAGGATTATTCGTAACGTAGGGCGTCTAGGGCAGAAATCTTCTTTGAGCGTCGTGCCGGGAAAATTCCCGTGAACATACCAACTACAAAGGACAAAATAACGATCACTAGAGTAAAAGAGGGTGGGATATAAGCGATGTCCACAAAACCCTGCCCTCCCAGAACCGAAAAGAATGTAAGAACAAGACTTACCAACTTACCTCCAATAAAACCAATGAGCAATCCTGCCATACCTGCGCAAAAACCCATGATCATGGATTCGGTCAAAAACAACTCTTGCACTTCTGCTGTGGTCATACCCATAGCCTTCATTAACCCCACTTCTCTAGAGCGTTCAAGCAACGATATTGTGAGGGTATTAAACATTCCCAGCGAGGCGACTCCTAACGCGATCATTCCCATAATTCCTAAGACAAATCTTAATGTTGCGAACAAGTTGGTGATTTGTTCCACTGTATCAGCTACCGATTGCGTGTTTAATCCTGCCGCTTCAATTTGCTTTCTGATAGTACCTAATGCTTCTTGTTCTTTGGCCAACACTTTTAGCTGTGAGAATTTGGTAATGCCCAATGATCTTAAGTCTACAAAAGCCACATAAAAGACCGGGGTGCTGTCGTCTGGTGTTACTCCTATAATCTCATATTCTTCCGGCTCTGATTCCACGCGCTGAGTTGTATTGGCCATAAGTTGTGTAGGCACAACAAAGGAAGTCTTAAAAGTTGTTCCTACTGCTTTGGTTTCTTCTATCCCAAGAATCTTTAGCATGGCTCTATTAACCACCGCTTTTTTTACAGAAGTTGAGGCAAGCATTGTTTTTTTGACGTTTTCAGAGCCTGATGCCGAAGATTCTTCCACTACCTGAACCCACTCTCCATCCTCAATCACGATGCTACCCGTAGTTTCTCGTGTATCTGTTTCGGCCAAGACGCTTGGTTTTTTTGGGTCGTATGCGGTGAGGTTTACTTCGGCCATATAGCCTTCTTTTTGTGCCTGTGCCTCATTGTTATCCCTTTGTACTAAGTATTCTCCATCTATACAGTCTGATTTTTTGTCGTCGCATTCTTGCTTATCCCATAAATAGACTGTTGCCTTTACCCACTTTCCAAAATATTCGCCAGCTTCGTTTTTTGCAAATTTTCCGTTTGTGTTGTCTGAGATATAAGTAGCTCCCACAACTTCCATACCGGTTTGAGTACCTTCCATTCTTTTTGTGTAACCCAGTAGCTGTGCACTCGGGTTGGGTCCTGCGCGAACTCGAATCCATTCGTTAGGATGTATTTTTACTACCACTTTACCCAGTTCTTCGTTAATTTTGAGGTTGATGCTTGTGGCGCCTGCAACTTCTTGTGATGGTGTGTTTGCAGCTTCCTTATTTTCTTTGGAAGGTTTGACTGAGATATCGTTACTGTCAAATATTTTGCCCTGCACAGGCTTAATGGCCGATTTTTCCAGATAGCCAGTGGTTACACCATAAACTGCCATATCTGATACAGAATTTTTATAATTCACCCTACCTACAACCGCAATTAATGGATATACCTCTTCGACGTTGGTGTAACTTTTTATATCAGACATGGTCTTGTCATCGATAGTTATGCGCGAACCTGCTTGGGCGGCTACATCTGTTTGCCTAAGTTCATCTAATCTTGCCACACGCGATATGACGAGCCTTTGCAATCCATAACCCAACGATACCAAAAATACAATTGCCCCTATGCCTATAGATACACCTCCAATTGTTATAAGTGTACGAACCTTTTTTACTTGCATATTTCTTATTGCAAGCTGAATAAGATCCAACTTTGAGATAGTCTCTCCTGTATGCTGATCAAGTTTTCCAGCCAATGTGAGATACATTCTGGAATACCCGCCCTGAATTCTACTTAACCAGACTTTAGGAATAAATGTGAATTTGTGAAGTCGATGCACCACTACCGTGTTGATAACGTATAGAAATATCAGTAAATTAAAAGCCAAAAATTCGTTTGCAAAGTACTTTGCAAAACTGATCGCCTCGTGCAGTTTTTGGATAAAAACGGTGATAAGTTGTTTAACGCGGATCACTATATTTATCATATTGCCTTGACCTCAGGTTTTTTTCTAACAAACATGCGTTTATGGTTTTTTGGCGCTACTGTTTTTGCTGATTCTAACGGTGTGGTTTCGGTGGGGGAAGCTGTGGCAACTTGTTGTACATCAACCTTAACTTCTGGTGCAACATCCTTTGTCATTGGCTCGTTAGGAGCCGGCGGCGTCTGTGTTTCTTGTGGTTTGGAGTCGTTAGATTGTGCAGGTCCCATTGGATTGAAAGATGCTTTTGTTTCATATTCTGTTACAAGTTTTTCGCCGCGTTTTGTATTAATGGTGCCCTCAAACTTTTTCTTATCTTCGCCTGAGATTGTTTCTACCACTTTGCCGTCAAATATTCTTACTGCAGTTTTAGCATACTTAAGATACTCAAGGTCGTGCGTGACCATTAGGATAGTTTTCCCTTCATCGTTCAATTTTAGCAGCAGTTTCATTAGTTCTTGGCCGCTTTCAAAATCCAAATTTCCAGTTGGTTCGTCTGCAATTATGATTTCGGGATCCGTTACCAAAGCTCGTGCCAATGCAATCTTTTGTTGTTGCCCTCCGGAGAGTTCGGTAGGGAAGTAATTGACCCAGTTGCTCATTTGCATCTGTAAGATAGAATGCCAAGCTTTTTTTATAGCCTCGCCTTTTTCCATTCCAAGTAATGAAAGTGGAAACGCCACATTTTCTACCACACTCAATGATTTAATCCAGTTTGGTTGTTGGTAAACCATGCCTACATGTTTCTTTCTAAATCCGGAGCGCGCATCTTCGTTTGGCATTGCGTATAAATCTGTGTCGAGACAGTAAACCTTGCCTGATGTGGGAACTTCCAAACCTAATATCATGTGCAGGAGAGTTGATTTTCCTGAACCAGAGGGTCCAATGATAACTGCGAAATCCCCTTTGTGAATCTCAAAGTTGATGCCTTTTATGACCTGAATTTGTTGGTCGCCAACCTTGTATGATTTAAAAAGATCTTGTGTTTTTATTACTACAGGAAGATTATCCATATCACTTGATTCCACCTAAGAATCCAAATACTTCACCAAGATTTGTAATTACTAAGTTTAGCGCATTATCAGAAGCTTTTGGTGTGATTGATACAGTATCCACTGAAATACCCTCGTTAGATGCTTTGTCGTTTGATAAAGCTCGCAAGTGATACACTCTAGAGGGATTAAGTCCTGAAATCACAACCACATGGTTAAACGTTAGGTTTTTGTCTTCTTGGCTTTTTTGCGAATATGTCGATCCCGTGCCTTCTCCAAACTCAACCTGCGAGGTTGCGGGCTCGTCTGTGTTCCAACTCACGACAAGCTGTGCGGTTGGCTCTTTTTCTTTGGATAACACCACGCTACCTTCTATATTAAGATCGGCTATTAGAGGTGGCCTTGTGTCGGTGGCGGTGGTGATTGTTTGCGGGTCGCTTGCCGCTTCATTTCCAGATTTATCTCTTCCTTTCACAATAAGCGTGTATGTGGTTTCCGGTAGTAATCCTTTAATAAAAGTTCTATGTTGATCCTTAGTTAGCTCAACATTTACCTCGTCACGAACTTCTGCAGGTCTGCCTGCAGGATAGTAAGTCACTATTGAAGACACTTCAGTATTGGTTGTCCAGCTCACAAGTACGCTTGGTTGCGCCGAGCCTTTGACTTGCTGAATCTTCACGCCTGTAATCTTGGGCCTTGGTAGCGTTTCAAAGGTGAGAGTGTTGCCTTCGTACTCCTCATCTTCGGTATCGAATGTATTGATTTTATAGTAGTACTTTGTTCCGTCTGTCAGGTCTTCAAGCACGGTGTTGTATGTGGTTTCGCTGGTTGAGGTTGAGAGCTCTACAGAATATCCGAATGCTGCAGAGGTTCCGTAATATATCTTTACTGAAGACGCATCGGCCACCGTAAATTGCAATGTTACGCGGTCTATTCCAATCGTTTTTGCTGTTGGGTCTGTAACGGTTGGAGCTGGGGCTGTTTCAAATGTGAACTCATCGCTTGTGCCGGTGTTTCCGTCTTCGTCAGTCCACTTTGCTACGGTGTAATATTCCGTGCCGGGGCTTAGGTTGGTCAGGCTGATTTCATGCGCGGTGACTTGATCCGAGTTGGATGCTTCTTCGTCAAAATAATCTCCGGAACTTTCTCCATACTGTACTTTCGAGTCGCTCGTTCGGTCTGTTGACCACGAGATGGTAGCAGCTTTAGTGGTAATGTTTGTGACTTCCGGTTCTGATTCTAGGGTTGCCGCTTCTGTGAATCTTCCAGTCGGTAGTAATGACACTGAGCTTGTTAAGGCCCCACAGTTTGCAACGCTGTCGCACGCTTTGATCTTGTAATAGTAAACTTGTTCGCTTAGGCTGGTGTCTATGTAGGCGAGTCCTGTTGTGCTTGCAAGTAACGTGTACGTAGAATCATCTGTTGATCTATATATTTTGTAACTATCCACTCCTGATCCCACGTCTGTTGGTGCTGTCCAAGATAATGCTAGTCTCCATGCTTCGGTGCTTTTTATTGAAACGTCTGAGATTTCCAAATTCAGTGGAATACCTGGTGCAGAAGTATTTGCTGTAAATGACACGCTGGCATAACTTCCATAATTGATAGAACCTCCAACGTCATCGCCGTTTTTTGCAGCGATATAAAAAGTATTCAACCCGACTTGCGTAGCAAATGCGCTGGCAGATAATGAAGTAGCTCCTGCGCTGGAATATGTGCAAGTTGCTAAAGCCGGAAGTGTATTGATTGTGTAGCAGTAGGTTAGGTCTCCAGAATCGCCAGAGTATGTTGCCGGAATTTGCCAAGAGAAGGCGAACGAATTTGACGTGTTAGTGCTTGGGGTTGCTGTTACGAACTGTGGAGCCGATGGTCCGTCCCCTCCGTAATAATATGTAGCCTGCAGTGGTGTTGCAGAAGTGTTACCTGCATTATCAATGACTCTTAAGTAGAATGTGTTTGCACCGGTCTGATAAGCCGCATCAGCGATTTCCACAGTAGTTGCCACTGTAGTGTCGGACCAATCACTTAAATCTCCAGAACCCGCACCTGTTTTGTATTGATATCCAGCAATACCGGCTCCAGTATCCGAGGCAATTCCATCTCCTGAGCTTGGCCAAGCAAATGTAAACGAATTTGTTGATGCATATCCCGAAGGAGTTACTGTCACTGTGCTTGGATTACTTGGATTGGTTGCATCGTACTTATATATAAATGCGGCATAGGTTGTGCTCACATTTTGAGCATTATCTTTAGTTTGAATTCTTAGGTAGTAAGTGCTGCCGCTACTTAAACTGGATGCAGAATAAGTTGACCCTGCCTGAAATGCACCGGCGGTTGATGGCACAGCAGTGACATCTGTTCCAAAGTATACATAATACCCCGCGATACCTGCCCCGCCCGTATCACCTGCACCACTCCAAGAGAAATATGGTGTAGCATAGCTGTACCATGTGTTTGTGGTTAGGCTGATTCCGCCACCCGACTGATTAAGAGCCGTAATGCTACTTGGAGGAGTTGGATTAGTTGTGTCAGAGTTTGCTTCCACAGTTACGGAGCTTAAGGTGACCTGTTGCGTGCCGTCACCGTCAAGAATGGCCTGCCATTTTATTCCGCTTGATGTAACTGCAAGTGTACCTATGTTTGTGTTTATATCAGCCGCAGAGTTTGCGCTACTTGTTGAGGCAGATGTTGCCCACGAATCACCGTCCCAATACTGCCATACAGTGCCTCCATCGGTGCTTAAGCGGTATGTGATGGTTCCTCCGTTTAGAGTTTCTGAAGTTACAAATCCTGCCCATGTTGCCACATCTTCGGTAAACGCTGCTGCTGCGTTTTGTACCGTTTGTGCGCTACTGGTAAAAGCACTTGTAGTGAAAGAAGATCGGGCCGTATTGCTGATTCTGATTTCATCCAAGGTTCCGCTGAAAAAGCCTTGAGTTGCGCCTTGCTTTTTGCTTCCGTAGGTTGTGCCAATTAAAACACTCCTATCGGAATTGGGAAGCGACAATGAAATACTTGAAGAATTGTCCAATGTTCCATCGATATAGATTTTCATAGTGCTGCCGTCATATGTTGCTGCGATATGATGCCAGCTGGTATTTTGGGTTGCCGTAGCCGATTGTAAATATCCGTTGTTTCCGTATGACCATATTGCAGCATCTAAGTTTGCTGTTTCTCCAAGTCCTGCGTACAGCTTTCCTTTGTAGACTGCTAGTGCGTGTACACTTTCGGAGGCATTTATGTCCCAGCTGGAGTTAAGGGCATCACCACCTATTTGAGACCAAGTAGACCCACTATACTTCCAGACCTCTGATTCTCCTGCAGTAGTACCAAGTCCTGCGTATAGGTCTCCGTTGTATATTGTTAATGCACGCAATCGCTCGTATGTTCCGGAGGTCCAACTACTGCTTATATCATCTCCTCCTATTTGCGACCACACGCTTCCATCCCATTTCCACAAGTCTGCATCGCCTGCTGTAGTACCTAGTCCGACATACAAATCACCGTTGTACACAATCATTGAATCGACTTGCTCGTGCAGAGATGCCCATCCGGAGTTTATGCTGTCTCCACCAATTTTGGTCCATGCAGAACCACTCCAACTCCAAACTTCTGCATCTCCTGCGGTGTTACCTAACCCTGCGTATAGGTTGCCCCCGTAGCCGGTCATACTGTAAACTGCTTCGTAGTTAGTAGTCCATCCTGAGTTGGTACTGTCGCCACCTATTTTGGTCCACGCACTGCCGTTCCATCTCCAAACCTCTGCATCATTTGCAGATAGTCCCAATCCAGCATATAAATAGCCTCCATAAGATGCCATGCTTTGAACGGTTTCGTATCCGGTGGTCCAACCTGAGTTTAAGCTATCGCCTCCAACTTGTGTCCATGTACTGCCGTTGTAGCTCCAGACTTCTGCATCGTTTGCAGTCGAACCCAACCCCACGTAAAGGTTTCCTCCATATGCATGCATCGAATACACTCCTTCGTATGTTGCTGCCGCCCAGCTACTGTTTACACCTTGGCCCCCCACAATTGTCCAGCTACTGCCATCGTATTCCATAACTACAGCATTGCCGGCTGTAGAATAGCCAAGTCCTGCATACAATTTTCCATTATAAGTTTTAAGTAGTTCTACGCTTTGCAAATTGTAAAAGCCCCAGCTCTTGTTTATGTAGTTTCCGCCTATTCTTGTCCATGCGCTTCCGTTCCAACTCCACATTTCTCCGGAAGCACTCGCACTGGTTAGCCCTGTATAAAGTGTGCTGCTGTAGTACGTTAGTGTGTTTATATGGGTATGCGTGTTTGTAAAACCGGAGTTTATAGCGTCGCCGCCTATTTTGGTCCAAGCGGAGCCATTCCAACTCCAAACCTCGTTGTCTCCCGCTGTGTTTCCGAGTCCCGCATACAAGTTGGTGCCGTCATTTGTTAGTGCATATACACCTTCGTAGTTGGTAGTCCAGCCGGAGTTAAGACTGTCTCCTCCGATTTGAGACCATGCAGAACCATTCCATATCCACACCTCTGCATCGTTTGCGCTATTGCCTATGCCTGCGTACAAGTTACTACTAAAGTAAGTTAAACTTAAAACTTGTTCGTAGTTTGTATTCCAGCTTGAATTTGTTCCATCGCCTCCGATCTTGGTCCAAGCACTACCATTCCATCTCCAGACTTCCGCATCCGTAGTAGTGTTACCTAAAGCTGCATATACGTTTGTTGCATCGTTGGTGAGCGCATATACTCCCTCAAAGCCCGTGGTCCAGCCAGAGTTTAAACTATCTCCTCCAATTTGTGTCCACGTACTGCCGTTCCATCTCCAAACCTCGGCATCGTTTGCTGTATTGCCAAGTCCGGCATAAAGGTAGCTTCCAAGGTATGTCATTGAAAGCACTTCCTCAAATGTACCTACTGCCCAGCTGGAGTTTACTGCGTCGCCGCCTATTTTAGTCCAGTCTGCGCAACTAGTAGATGTGTCACAACTCCAAACTTCTGCGTCTCCAGCAGTTGTACCAAGACCTGCGTAAAGAGTAGTTCCGTTTGCCGCTAGCGAAAGCACGCTTTCGAATGTTTGATCTGCCCAGCTAGAGTTATCTCCGTCACCCCCTATTTGTGACCATACGGTGCCGTCCCATTTCCATACTTCAGCATCACCCACGGCATTGCCAAGCCCCGCATAAATGTTGGAACCTATTACCACGGAGGATAGTACCGCGAACTTTCCGTTAAGATCCCAGCTGCTGTTTATATCTATTCCGGCTCGTTGAGTCCAAGCTGTCTCAGCGGAACTCGCAAGTTCGTAGGTTACCTTTCCGGTTTCGTTGTCGTAGTAAAGTTGATAGTCTCCTTTGTCTACAATGCCTTGTTCTTGCTCCGTGCTTCCGGCAGAAAAACTTGTGCCGAATTTTGTCCACGCCTCGAGAGTGTTGGCCTGACTTAGTGAGAGCGAAGCTGAGTCAGCCACACTTATTTTTTTAGTTAATCCATCTGCTGAATATCCATTGTTCAAATTTCCGGTAGTCCACGATGCAGTTGAAGCAGTGCCATTGTTAGAGTTGCTTGAGTCGTCGTCCACATCAGTGCCTGAGGATTCGTCTAGGTGCATCAACAATGCCGTACTGGAATCTGACGTGTAGTTTTGTACTTTTAAACGCGCTGCTGTTCCTGTAACTTCTACCAAGCTGCTGTCGGATAGTGAGTAATCACCGCCACTAGTGAAGTTCCAAGTATAACTTGTGTCCCCAGCTGCGAACAGTTTTGACAACACATTACTAAAAATCAAAACAGCAGCTATTGCAGGAATAAGAAAGTACACTGTTTGAACAGCATAAACACGCCTTCTAAACAGGACTTTCTGGAGTTTTCTTGAAAATTTGTTGGAGCGTAAATTTAATTTCATGGCAGGACTTACATATCTGATTAATTCTAGCTCCAAACTAACCGGATTGAAATACTTTTTTATCGATATATTGCATTATCTATTTGTAGTAACTATCATATAAACATATATGAGTTTGGGAAAAAAACTTGCCCTTTTTATATTTCTGGTAAATTTTGTATCCATAGGTTCCATCTATGTCTTTTCTAAACTTGACTTACAAACTAATACTTTAAGGTTAGAAGATGCCAAATCTCAAGAGGACATGCAAAAATTACGAGCCTCTTTAGATACAAGGCTTTCCTCTATAGATGTGCTTAACGCAGATTACGCTGGTTGGGATGATACTTACAATTATGTTCAAAAACCAAATTCAGCATACATAAAATCAAATTTTGTAGACGAAACTTTTATCAGCACAGGTGTTAATTTTGTACTGATACTGGACAAAGACAAGAAAATCTTGTTTAAGAAGGGGATTTCACTAGAGAATTTTCTTGAAATACCCATACCCGCCGATCTTTTCGAGATAATATCCTCTAGTTACACTCTAACAACCTTTTCTACTCCTGAAGAGTATAAAACAGGATTTCTTTACCTAGATGGGCAAATCACATTTGTTTCCATTCGCCCTGTTATAACCAGCGAGAAAAACGGACCTGTTATGGGCACCTTGTTGATGGCGCGATATCTTGATTCAGAGATTTTAAATGAGCTAATCGAGTCCACAAAACTTGATACAAGGATATACAACATCCAGGATCTTAGCTCTGACGTACTACAGCTTTACAATGATTGTCTTTACACAAATGTTACATGTGTAGTTCGTAACAACTCTTCTTCACTTGATATCTATTCCAAGCTCACCGATTTGTTAGGTAATACTGTAGGGATAGTTAAAGTAACCACCAGCAGAGAGTTATACTCGCAATCACAAACCATGAGTATAAGGTTTATGTATGTCATGGCAGCAGTAGGTTTGTTTTCAAGCATTGCCGTTATGTTTCTCATAAAGAGAATTTTTGTAAAACGCTTGGAAAGACTAATGCACGACATAAATAAACTCAAAGACAGTAAGGATGGAAATTTGAGGGTTCGCGTGTATGGTAATGACGAATTGGACACCTTAGCTGTTTATATAAATGAAATGCTCAAAAATATTGAGGGGTCAAGGAATGAGCAAACAAAGCTCACTCAAAGACTTTCCGAAGAAAAGAAGAATGTTGAGAATTTGGTTCAGGAACGTACCTTTGCCTTACAAGAAGAACACGCCCGCTTGCTTGCTGCTATAAACACTAGTCCAAGCGCGTTTATGGTTTTGGACCTTAATGGCAACATCATACTTAAAAATCAACTCTCCCAAGATCTACTACACATGGGAGATTTTGCAGGCGAATTTGGTAAGGAATCCCTACTAAAGGCTTTTGAAGGATCTGTAGATATAAGTTCATTGCTTGAGAGTTGCGTTGCGGACTCGAAGACTCATCGCTTGAATGAGTTGGAGTGGGAAAATAAAGTGCTAAATATGTTTATTGCTCCTGTGAAGGTTGCGACTGTAGGTAGAGTAACCGGAGTGTTGATTTTAATTTCTGACATAACTGATTCTGCTATCCATGAAAGATCAAAAGACGAGTTTTTTAGCATTGCTTCACATGAGCTTAGGACTCCTTTGACTGTGATTAAAGGTTATGTTTCGATGTTACGCTCACGCCTCGACGGTAATACCCAGAGCAAAGACATGCTCGAGATTTTATCCCATATTCAGTTAGCAAACGAAAAAATTATCAGTATTGTTAACAATCTTTTGACCGTTGCATTGCTAGAACAAAATAAACTAACATTTAACATTGGTCCGTTGAACATTATTGACTTGATGAAAAGTGAAGCAGAAAATTTTAGAGCTCAAGCGAACAGTAAAAATTTAGTTATCCATGTTGATATACCTGACAATATCAGCATCGATGTGCTGGCCGACAAAGAGAAAGTGAAACAAGTCTTATCCATTATGCTAAAGAATGCTCTAAAATATACTTCAGAAGGGGGTATAACTCTACGTATTGAGAACATTAGTAACAGCGTGAAAGTATTTGTTTCAGATACAGGAAGTGGTATCTCAGAAAAAGATCAGAGTTTATTATTTAGAAAGTTTCAACAAGCGTCTCCAGATATATATACAAGAGATACTGTTGGCGGAACAGGTCTTGAGCTTTATATAGCCAAATTGTTAGTTGACTCTATGAAGGGCACAATTTCATTGGAGAAGTCGGTTGTTGGTTCTGGTAGTACGTTTGCTTTTACACTACCAAAAGTTAAAAGTTAAGGAATATATGCATAAAATCTTATTAATTGAAGATGACCTCTCTGTAGCTTCCATGTATAAAGATGTTTTCGCTGATGCGGGTTTCGAGACGCATATAGCAAATGATGGCCTTATAGGTATCCAGATGGCTGGTGAATTGAACCCAGAAGTAATACTTTTGGATATCATGATGCCTAAACTGGACGGTATTGAGACTCTAAAACGGTTGAAAGCAAACGATCAAACAAAAGCAATTCCAGTTCTTATGCTGACTAATGCTGGTGTAGACGTTATGAGAAATGAGGCATTGGGCATAGGCGCCGATCGTTTTATTGTGAAAACAGAATATGATAACGCTACACTGATTGACGTAATCAAATCTTACTTTAAATAGTGAAAATGTTGGATTAAGATGCAAGTAATTATGGGTGTAAAAAAATTCTCAAACTATTTGGCTTATTTTATTTGTTTACTTTCTGTTTTTTTAGTCTTGTTTTTATGGTCAAATTTAAGAGTTTATGTTGAAAACGAAAACATGCAGGCACAGACGGTGCGCATTGCTGATTTCCATAGACAGGTTTTATCTAAATTTGATAAAACACACTTATTGCTTGATTTGCCTAAACAGCTTATGGAACGTACCGCTAATGTTACACAGGCAGTTTGGGTAAATTTTTTTGACACATATTTCTTTTCCAATCCTCCTCCAGAATTGATTTCTCTAGAATACATCCGCCTATTGGATACTTCTTTACCTCTAACTTATATATATTCCCCGCAGCCTGTTAATCGTTATGTTGGTTTTGACTATTCAACTGTGCCGCATCTTGCTAAAAGTTTATCCTCAAAAAGAGATACACGAGAAATTTCTATGATTCATCTATCAAATGTAAATCCGCAGGAAGCTGCAGCAGCCGATATGGTGCTTGTCCAGCCACACTATGATTCCAAAGATAAGGTAGCTGGTTTTTTTGTGGCGTATCTGTCTTCAAAAAGGCTGTATGAATCTATCTTTTCTCCCTCATTGTTACAACCATACTCTAAGGTAGAAATTTTGATAAGAAATACGCAGGGCTTGTATAAGAAAGTACATGAGTATCAAGTGCCTTCTTCAGTTGACACTAATGTAAATCTCTTTGATAGTAGTACAATCAATGAATATCACATACCTTTTGCAAATGAAACTTTTTTGATTAGGTATTTTTACGACCCTTCGCTCCATATACCTGCTTCCAGCAACTATATGACTCTTATGTTGTTATTGTTAGGACTCCTCTTGGTGTTCTTAACACTTTATGTTTATAAAATGTTCGCAGCATCCAGAGAAACTGCATTATATTCAGTACATCAGGCAACCTCAGAACTAAGAAAATACAAGTTAGCTTTGGACAGTGTGAGTGATCATGTGGTTATCACCGATCCTGACGGAATCATTTTGTATGCAAATCCAATTGTAGAAAACATTACTGGTTTTTTGCACAAAGATATTGTAGGAAAGAAAGCCGGCGATGCTTCCTTATGGGGAGGGCTTATGCCAAAAGAATTTTACAAGAATCTTTGGGATACTCTAAAAGTGGACAAAAAAACGTTTTCAGGTGAGATCAAAAACAGACGCAAAAATGGGGAGATTTATCATGCATACGTGAAAATTTCACCCATCCTAAACAAACATGGGGAACTGGTTTATTTTGTAGGCATTGAAAGAGATATAACTGATGAAAAAATGCAGAGTCTTATCAAGGGACAACTCGACACCTTTTTTGGTATTTCACAAGAATTGCTTTGCATCGTTACCGTGCAGGGATATTTTGTAAAGCTAAGTAATTCCTTTGAAAAAACCTTAACATGGACTATGCCTGAACTGCTTAATAAACAGTTTTTTTCTCTTGTACATCCGGCAGATTTATTTCGTGCAAAGGATTCGTTACAGAAACTTAGTAATGGTGAAGTCGCTACCAATTTTAAATGCAGGATTATGTGTAAAGATGGTAGTTACAAAGAATTTCATTGGCATGTAGTCACGGACTTTAATGGATATCTTTATTGTATTGCTCATGAGGCAGCATAGTATTCAATTGTCTATCGTTGAAATGAAAATGCAGGTGTAAAATTTTGGTTTTACACCTGCGTGGGATTTATGCGCTAACAGTTATACACATAGCGCCATGGCGTAACTTTCCAGTATGGGTGTGTCCATGTCCATGAAGTATCGACCCCAAACTTTACGTATGAGCCGTATATACCCCAAGCATTCCACCGGACGCTACTCCATCCATGCGTGAATTGGTTGTAGTACAAAAAATATCCATTGGTAGGGATGTTGGTGGGGCTTACACTGATCCATTTGTTATGTGTAATCCCATTGTTCCAACCAGGATACCCTGTACGTGTGCAAGTTGCCGCCTGTGCAATATCGGTGCCTCCCAGAGATACCAGCACACCAAAAAGGACCAAAATCAGCAGAACCTTTGCCAAATTCCGTCTGTTGAACATTGTTCACTCCTTTTCGCTAGACTTTGTCCTTTATATCATGGGCACATCTTGCGTGCAAGATGTGCTTATTTCGCAATTTTTGTGACAAGTTCCCATTTGATATTTTCTGAATTGTTTTTTACTAAGTACTCTGTACCTTTGTAAACTACAAAACCATAGTTGAAATCCACGTCGTCGTATACCGATTCTGAACCCCAATCTGCCCTTTCAAGAACGTCTGGTTGTAACTTGATGATGGTGTATCTTAAATCGTACTTGTTATGTCCAGGATAAAATATAAGTCCATCCTTTGGCTTGATCGGTTCAATATGGGGTTCTAAGTGCGCAATGTATTTGTCACTTTTTCCTAAGAAATCAATTCCATCACGCTCGGCGTAGTAGGGCACTGAACCTGCCCAAAATACTCCTACCTGCGCCGCAGGCATTGAGAATTCTTTTAGGTTTAACGCATATTTAACATTAATTTCGTTGTACTGTGCCTGATACGCTTGTTCTTTTAGCAAGATTTCGGGCCAGAATTTTTCATTTTGTGTAAAGATGATTAAGAAAGTGATTATCATGGAAAACGTGTAAACTAGTTTTTTAGCATGTTTTTTTAGATTTAATCTTTGAGCAAGTAGTTGTGCAATACTGATTATTTCAGCTGAAACAGCAATTGCCGTAACGGGAATTGCCGGTGCTAGCATCCTCCAGTATGGCCACGGATCTCCTCCCACAAATATTTGATAGGCACAAGTTGCAAAAAAGAACACTAACAACAAAGATTTATACCTACTGGGATTATAGATAAGCGCTGCCAATCCTACCCCAAAGATGATGTAATTTTCTCTTAGGTACAGAGCCATGTAGCGGAATCCGTTATCAATTCTTAACCCTAAACTGTGTCCAAACACTTTAAGTACCACCGTGTTTGGTACCAATTCTCCATAATAAAAGAATCTAAAGACTAAAAGAAATGTAAAGCTTGCAATCAGTGGTGAAAAATACTTCCAATCGCGTTTTAGGAAGATTACGTTATTTTTCCGTAAATACTCTGTGCAAAAGTATACGCCAATGAAGAGTGCTGAGAAATACAGTGTATCGGGCCTTGTTAGATAAGCTAATCCCAGAATAGAATTAAGAATTAACAGATATTTTGGTTTTCCTTGCTTGAGCCACTTAACAAGATATAGCATCCCAAGTGTTGCCATTAAAGTTATGATACCTACTTCCATTCCCATGAGAGTCCAGTAGAGTAATGGGTAGTGCGTTACAACAATAAGTAAGTATATGATTGTATGTACATGAGAGTATTTTTTTTCTGTTAGATCGATTTCTTCTGCTAACTGCTTTGTAGCCCAAAGAATTGAGATTATAGTAGGTATGCCTAGCAAGTGCATGATTAATACCGCATGCCTTTTTTCGAAAAAAAAGTTCACCACTGCCATGATTAATGTCCATAAAAAATTTGTGTAACCCTCAACAGGTGCACCGCCCGACCAAACCAGTCCTCTACCGTTTGCTAAATTCCAAGCGTATTTCATTGAGATCATTGCATCATCAAAAAGGCTAAAATACCTGAGTTCTCCAACTAAGAAAGAAGACTTGTAAATGAATATGAGCGCCCAGATCGTAAACACCATAATAAGGATCACAGATAGTAACACTCTTAAATTATTTCTAAAAAACATTCTCATAGAACCCATATATAGAAATTAACATCTAAGGTGCCAAAAACCAATGAGAAAAAGAAACCCACCTTTGGTTTGTAGCCTCAGGTGGGTTAAAATCTAGCGATAAAAATCGCTGTAATCTCGGTAGACCGCCCTACGCGAATAAGGTTTCCAATAATCTTCGCTATAGATAAAGAAACCCCAGATGATTGATGAAAGTACGATTCCCAACACGACGATTATTTCCTGTTGTGCTGAGGTTGGAACAATCATCTTATCCAAGTCCACAAAACCGGGTCCTACGTCATCGGGATCTTCTGCGCTCATGCTTATGCGTTGGAACGCTAAGTCTGGGTTTGTTAAGCCAAATATAATTGGCGATAACACACCTCCTTGCACAGTGTGATTTCCAAGCACGCGCGTGCAATTAAAGAAATCGCACGTGCCTATCGTTCCCTTAAATGGAGTTTCCACTACGCCAAAAATTGCGGCGGGATTAATGGGAACACCTTTTCCGTTGAATGCTTCTTCAATGGCATTCTGAAGATCCAAATTGTATTGAATATCAAAGGACTCTTCAGGCATCCCTGTTACCATTCCCGCTCGGGATATATAGATGTTGTCCAATGTTTCCAGTACAACCAGAACCCCGTTTTTGGCAAAGGTATTGTCCCCGTAAACGGCTGTGTTCTGCCAGTGGTACTTAATGGAATGTGTCAGCGCCTGCATACTCATATCAAGACCGCCCTTGTTGATAATTACAACGTGAAGGTCGCCTTGGAGCATGTCACCGAACGCACTATCCAAACGATTTATCAGCAATTGATATTCCCAGTAGTCCGGGGGATTGGACATTCCGGAAAAATACACACGAGAAGCTTGTCCATAAGCATCCACAGTGGTTTGCATTACAGGCATCAAGCCTTTGCTTTGCAATCTGCTTATATCGTTTTGCCAAACGCTTGGATCTTCTACATTGCTTGCCAACACGTAAGACTCATATGTGTTGCGTACAACCCATGTTGGTGCCACAGTGCCTTCCATCATTTGCCGTTGAATATCCAGAAAGACTTGGGGCAGCACACTGTGTTGTTCTATTGTGCTGCTTGGTGCTTGAACGCCGGCGCTCCATAGAATGCGATGTTCCGTGCTTGGTACTACATGAGGTCCCACCACAGGATTACGTCCGGTCCAGCTGTCTACATTAGTGCGGATGATCGGAACCCACTCTTCTGTGAAGTATGGGCAAGAGTCCCAATCAGTTTCCCAGCAGGTGTCGTCACTTGAGCCATCTCCGTCGCTATCGCAACTACGGTATACAGTTACAGGATCACAGAGATATGTGTAAGCACAAGGTCCATCTTTGTAACACTGTATCCGTTGTATTTCGGTGGCGTACACCACTGCGTTAATGTTTTGATTAAAACTCTTTAACGAATCACGTGCCATTCCTGACCCTACGGCAACAACAATCGGTGTGAGCACGAGCGCGATGATTGCAGTGCCTGCGGCATATTCGCGCCAAGAAATCTCGCTATCCGAGTAGGAATTGTCCAGATAAAGCTTTAACAACAATCCTAGTAAAGCAGCTCCCGCTATAGTCCAAAGCGCCATGTGAAAATAAACCGGATTCATTGTGTCCTCCTCAATATGGGCGATAATTCTCAACAT
>CAYNBT010000003.1:0-25076 GCA_964396025.1 uncultured Candidatus Saccharibacteria bacterium
TTTTCTATTGTACATCTCTTCTAGACAAGCAATTATGGTTTCTATATCAAATTTAAACATCTGACCGGTGCCTGCGCCTGTTGGCTGTCTCAATTCCAAACACAGCGTATCTTCTTCCTTAGACAGATAACTTCTTGATAACGCATCTTCTAAGATGTACTTGTCATTTGGGGTGAGGAAGTAAGTATTTCCACCATAGTGAATATAAGTCACTCCTTGCATATACTCGTGTAATCTGAGCTTCCTTTTTGCTGCGGGTGAGAGTAGGCTCCTGCGCAAAGAAAATCCCATGTACGTCTCCTTTTTCGTGTTCAGTTAAGTATTGTAGTTGATAAGCCAAAAACTTTCCAGCAAAAATATAACCTGATTCTAGCATAATTTGTCATACACAAAATATATGGTGCTATAATTGGCTAAACCATTGCAAGGAGAATGAACATGTTACAAATTGTACCGGACCTACCGAAAGAATACGCTGCCTATCTACAAATGAAACCCGAGTTGCTTGCTCAGTATCCTGAGGGTACATACCTAGCATTTCTTGATGGTGTTGTGGTAGGGGCAAGTGAGGATTTAAGTAGTTTACTTTTCGCAATGCGCGCTTTGTATCCTGGCCGCGATCTTATGATTCAACAACTTTTTGTTGAAGAATATATACTCACGAGTTGATTTTTGAGCGAAAATTGGAGAAGGTTTCTTTTACAAAGAAAGAGGCCTTCTCCAGAAACTTAGGAGCCGCCTTTTATATGTCTAATACATTCTAGTTATACCGCCGATGCGATCAAAATCCTTATCAAAGCTCGCGATATAGGTTAACTTGGACTTTATCATTAGTTTAACAATCATCGCATCTCTCGGTCTAAGGTTATACCTATGCATAATCTCGAGAGTTTCTAGTAGCTCCTTCTGGGTTAAATCTACGTCTAGTAAAGTTAATCCGTCAATTGTGAATATGTTTCTAGTTGCATGTTTTATTTGTTCAAAAACTTTTTCAGCATTTACGCTTTTGTCTGCACTTTTTGCTAGTCCGGTAAGGACATACCAGAACTCATCTAACACCAGTGGGCTTGTTAACACTTTAGTGTTTTCGTTCAAAAACTCATTTCTAAGTTTTATAGTTCTTTCTAGGAATTCATGCCCTTTTACTTGGGAGGCGATTAAGAAGCTGGTGTCAAGAAATACGGATTTTCCCGTCATATGGGTTATCCTTCAATACCTTTAACGCTTGCTGAAGGTTTGGAACATTTAAAGTAAAGGCGCCGCTAGTATTTTTAATGCGCTTTTCTTGCAGGGTAGGGTAATGGTCACTGATTATTTCATAAATCAATTTATTTTTTACTTGTGTAAATTTCACTTGAGTGCCTGGTTTAATTCCTGAATGTTTTGGAACGGTTAATGCAGTGCTGTTACCAATTTCAAAGGTTTTTTGTATCATTTTTGAATCATAACACCTGTTTAAACAAATATCAATATTAATGATTCTTGTTTAAACAGGGTTTCGTGTTGTTTTGCGGATATCTGGCAGGGGTGGAGGGACTCGAACCCCCGACACTCGGTTTTGGAGACCGATGCTCTACCACCTGAGCTACACCCCTATGACAAGTGAAATTATACCACCCACTAATCAAACTCGTGATACGCACCTTTTTCTACAAAATTAGTCAATAAAAAAAGGCAATTGCCCCAAGTAAAGATAGAGCAATTGCCTTTGCTGAAAAATCGTCGCGCCTTGGTTTAATCGTGCCTTACTACATCGCTATCTACGCAACCGCGTAAAGTGTAGATTAGACGGTCCGTGATTGCAAAGCGCCCGTCAGTGTACATTATGTATCCACCTGATATCAGATATCGGTGTATCAACACCAAATCTATATTAGGTCTTCCTTGCAAAATGTGGTATCGATTTGCAAGGTATTCCTCATAAGTAATGCTGTCCCAAGTGTTACTTATTTGGGCATAGCGCAAGATATTGGCGATAACAAGCGTAATTTCCTCCATCCTGAAATGTCTAGTGGCCTCTACTGCTATCACATCTATGTCTCTTGGGTTAACCGTTTCAAGTGTGAATATGCCCATTCGATTATTTTCTCCCTCTATTTTTGTTATGCGAATTGTAGCAGATCTGGGTATCTAGGGTTTACTTAAGCTTGGCTTTTTCTTTGTGCTCGGTTGTCTTTTTGCAGCCACCACAGAACTTCTTGATGGTGACTTTGTCGGCTGTGTTTATTTTATTTTTTTGAGTGACATAGTTTTGTCTGCCGCAGTCCTTGCACAACAAACCCAAGATCACCCTGTTGGTTTTCTTTGCCATAGCGATGGAAGTGTATCTAAAGGCGCCTTTTTCGTCAAGTAACAAAAAAGCCTAAATTAACTTGTGCGGCTAGTTTAGTGGAGCCTGGGGAGGGAATTGAACCCTCGACTTCTTCCTTACCATGGAAGCGTTCTGCCGCTGAACTACCCAGGCCTGTCTTGGTGCCGGGAGCAGGACTCGAACCTGCGTAGACTTGCGTCAACGGTTTTACAGACCGCTCCGTTTGGCCGCTTCGGTATCCCGGCAAGGGAAAAGTTTCTGGAGCCTGAGAGGAGATTCGAACTCCTGACCTGCCCCTTACAAGAGGGCTGCTCTGCCAGCTGAGCTACTCAGGCAAACATCTATACTAATTTGTAGCAAAGCATTTAGGTGCAGATCTCTTGCCAGCTGAGCTACTCAGGCATAATACGCATTGGAATTGTATCACACAACAATTTTATGCTAAATGCATTTAGCATTGCCATTTACCCGCTAAACTTGTTGCCAAAGTGTTTGGAAAATGGTACAAATTAACACGTTATGTCTAGGATTTGTGACATCTGTCAAAAAACATATAAAAGAGGAAACCTTATCTCCACGGGAATTGGACAGCGTGTTAGCCGTAGAACTCTTACAAAGCAATTACCCAATTTGCACACAAAGAGGTTAGAAGTAAACGGAACTCCACTAAAACTCAAGCTTTGTACCGCTTGCCTAAAAAAACTCAAGCAAGAGGCACGTGCTGCATTAGAAATAACAGCCTCCCAAGCCTAAAACTTTTCATTACGCGCAATAACCGTTCAAAAAATCCTTCCAACTCATAGCTTTTGAGCCTTCTACCTGAACTTGTAACGGTATAAGCCGATTGTCCTTTAACTCTGCAGATATTACTTTTACCTTTAAATTGCCGTTTTTGCCATCTTTAATATTTATGCCCAAATTCTCCAATTCTTCCAGATATGTCCAGCTAATCGGCCAAGGAAAAAATGCCCTGATTTGGTTGTAAATCGTGCTATGTGGTTGTTTCCAGTCTATCTGCGCATCTTCCTTAAAAATAAAGGTTTTGCTTGGATTAGTCTTTGAATATGTGTAAGTCGCCTGATTATGATCTTGTGCATGGGGGGCTAGTTTTCCTTCACTGTAACCAGTTATCGTATTGGAGATATTGTCAGCGGCTAGTTCAAATAACATCTCAAACAGTTTTGCGCTAGTTTCATGCCCGGTTAGTTGGTAGGGGACTGTTTGCAAAATGTCCCCCGTATCCATACCTTCATTCATGACAAAATATGTCACACCTGTTTTAGTATCACCATTCATAATTGCAAATTGAACAGGGCATGCGCCTCTATATTTGGGTAGTAGAGAAAAATGTACGTTGATCAACTTTAGTCTTGGCTCGTTGATAATGCTTTTTGGAATCATATAGCTAAAATCTGCGACCACCCCAAGATCTATCTTACATTCTTTAAGTTTAGAAAGTATTTTTTCTTGTTCAGGACCTTTTGTAGATTGGATTTCCAGAAAATCAATTTTATGCTCAAGTGCCCATTCCTTTACTTTTGTTGCTTCCAGAGTCTGCTTTCTGCCTACTTTGCGGTCTGTTTTGGTTATACAAAGTTTTAGGTTGAAGTTATTGTGAAGAGCATTCAATATAGGCACAGATCTGTTTGACGTGCCAAAAAAGGCAATATTTAGTGGATATTTCATGCTCTACCTTGTTCTAAGATTTTATCAAACTCAGCCTCTGTCACAGGTTGTCCTACTAATTTTTCTGTAAACAATATTCCATTCAAATGATCAATTTCATGTTGAATCACTCTAGCAAAGAATCCTGTGGCTTTGATTTTTACGCTTTGTCCATCTTCGTTGAGTGCTGCTACCTTGAGTTTCCTTGACCTCAGAACCTTGCCATAAATATCTGGAATGCTCAGACATCCTTCCCATCCCAAATCCAGTACTTCGGACTCATCTAAAATCTCAGGATTAATGAGCACATAGTCCTTTGTGATAGTTTTGCCGTCAATGTTTGGATCTTCAATAAATCGTCTGGCTATACAGATTTGTTTAGAAATACCGATTTGAGGCGCAGCTATACCGGAGCCCTCCGGATTGGTGGCTGCATTCAATGTATCTATAAGATCAGCAATGATCTGTTTTACTTCAGAATCCACCCCCGTGACTTTAGCTGCTTTTTGCTTAAGTATTGGATCTGGAGTCTGTACAACCTTTTTTATTGCCATATATGTATTTTATCACTTAAGTCTTTTAAACACCCAATTTGTGTTAAACTCCTTTTGCCATGTTTGAAAATATTTTGGGACATTTGTCATATGACATTGGAATAGATCTTGGAACAGCGAATACGCTTGTATATGTCAAAGGAAAAGGCATTTTGATAAGAGAGCCTACTGTTGTAACTATTCATAAAAAAACAAAAGAAGTTTTGGCGGTAGGTTCTGAAGCAAAAAGAATGCTGGGGAAAACGCCGCCTTCAATTCAAGCTATCAGGCCTCTAAAAGATGGGGTAATCTCAGATTTTTATGTTGCAGAAAAGATGTTGGAATACTTTATAAAGAAAGTCCATCAGATGCCTTCCAGATTCCCCAAAATACCGCGTCCAAGAGTTGTTTTGGGTATCCCAAGCGGAATCACTTCTGTAGAAAGAAAAGCCGTTGTAGATGCGGCAAAGAACGCGGGAGCACGACAGGCGTTTTTGATTGAAGAACCCATGGCTGCAGCAATAGGCGCCTCTTTAAGAGTTTGGGAACCTAAGGCCACTATGATTGTTGATATTGGTGGTGGTACGAGCGAAATCGCTATCATCTCGCTTGGCGGAATTGTCATAAATAAGTCGCTTCGCATAGCAGGGGACGAGTTGGATCAGGAAATCGTAAATTACGCTAAAAATAAATATAATTTGTTGATTGGTGAAAGAACAGCTGAGGAGCTTAAAATAAACTTTGGTAGTGCTATGGAATTTGACAACGAAAAAACAGAAAAAGTTCACTTGCGTGGAAGAGACCTCAAGACAGGTTTACCAAAGTCCCTTGAGGTATATCCTGGTGAGCTACGTGAGGCTATGAAAGATCCCATAAACACCATTATTCGTACTATAAAGGATGCCATTGAGGAAGCGCCGCCGGAGCTGGTGCCTGACATAATAAGGGATGGTATTTTTTTGGCAGGAGGTACTTCGTTGATTCGAGGGCTAGATAAACTAATGGCAAAGGAGTTAGCAGTGCCGGTGTTTGTGTCAAAAGATCCTCTAACATGCGTTGTGCGAGGTTGTGGTAAAGTTCTTAGTGATTTGGAGTTACTTAATCGAGTAAAGGTTCTGAACTGATGTTACAATCGATTTATGCGTTATGTGGTTGTTTCGGCATTTCTTATACTCCTAAGTTATTTTAATCTTCTAGGATCTCTTACTTCTTTAAGTTCCAAGATTTTGTTTATCCCAAGCAATTTTTTAAGAGAGTTCGCTGTTACAATAAGGGAAACAAAGGAGTTTTACTCCGAGTTGCACAGTATAAATTCAAAAAACAAATTGTTGTTGCAGGAAAATATCCAACTCAAAGCCCAAATATCTGATCTAACACACCTCAAAGAAGAAAATGATCTACTCAAAGAACAACTTAATATAAAATCAAAGTCTACTAAGAATAGAAACTTACTGGTGGCTGATGTGCTGGGGAATCCGCTTGATTTAACTGGCAGCTCTATCTATATAAACAAAGGTAGCAGAGACGGAGTTAACGAAGGCAATAGTGTTATATTAGGCAATAATCTCTTGGGCATGGTTTTACTTGTCGAAGAATCAAAAAGTTTGGTTTCGCTAGTTACTTCCCCAAATGTCACTATGTCTGCTTCAGACACTACAAGCACAGGTAAGACCGAGGGTGTGGTTACAGGGCGTTTCGGTACTTCCGTTGTATTAACAAAAATTTTGCCTAATGAGGATATTAGGGTAGGGGATACCATAGTGACGTCAGGCAAGGACGGGTTGTTTACTCCTGATTTAGTAATAGGTGTTGTAGCAAAAATTTCTGGAGAGATATCCGAACCCCTTCGAACTGCAGAACTGCAGCCAATCATAGATTTTAGGAAGCTAGAAAGGGTTTTTGTAATAATCTAATCATATGAAAGATCAACTAAACATCGTAGCTTTTGTCATAGTCTTGTCACTGCTGTATTGCGTGTTTTTTTTGGAGCTTTTTGGGCCTGTTTTTAACCCAAATCTGATTATAGCCTTCGTGTTGATTTATGAAATGCGTAACAAAATCGAGTCTTCTGTTATGGTGGCTTTTTATAGTGGACTGGTTTTAGATTTGTTCTTAAACAATAATGTGTTGGGTTTATCCTCAGTGTTTTTTATAGTTGTAGTTTATATAGTCCACTATACCAAGCGATTTCTGATACGCGCTAGGTTTATAAATTTCTTTTATATAGGTGCTTTCCATATACTATATGTGCTAGTTTTTGCTACTTCTACTCCTCGTAATCCTTGGAGTCTGCTAGTTTCAGCTGTCATGTCTGTGTTATCAGGTTTTGTGTTAGGCCATATGTTCAACAAGTTCAATATATTTGCCAATTCCAAAAGCATCAAAATGAACCGATTATGAAAAACCTTATTTTAGAGTCGCTTTCCACAGGTAAGAGTAAAAGAAGAAAAGGTTTCGAAAAAATAGATTCATTACCGTTACTTGGGGGAGATACAGTTCTAGAATCAAAAGATACGTCTGTTGTTTTAGATTCCAAACATCGCTTTACCCGCCTAATTTTGCTAGCAATAACGCTTCTACTCGTCTTCCTTACTTTTGTTTCGCGCGCTTTTATTTTTCAGCTTGTAAAAGGGAACGAATATTTTGCCTTGTCAGAAAAAAACAGCATAAGGAATTTTACTATTCAGGCTGAGCGTGGGGTAATCTATGACAGAAACAACAAAGTTATTGTAAGAAACAAACCTTCCTTTTCGCTGGAACTCTCGGTTGATTTGTGCAAAAGCAAAGAGGCTCAAAAAAAATGTGTAGAAGAGCTGGATTTGGTTTCTACTGTAGTCAAAATAGAAAAACAGGATATTCTAGGGCAAATCCAATCAGGTAAACGCAGCATTTTACTCACATCCGGTATTCCCAAGTCTCAGACAGTTGTTCTTGAACCTAAAATTGCTAAATACAAAGCTCTAGAACTTTCTATTGCACCAGTTCGCGACTACATTTATGCGAACGTTTATGCCCACATCATAGGATATGTGGGTCTTGCGGACACAATTTATCCTCAAATTATAGGAAAGACGGGTGTAGAGAAGTATTACAACGAAATACTCTCAGGCTTTCAGGGTTCAAAAATTGTTCAAGTTGATTCTGCAAGCCTTAACTACGTGCTTCTCAGTGAGTACCCTCCACTACCGGGTAGAAACATAAAGTTAAATATGGATATTGATCTTCAGAAAGAGGCATATGAAGCACTTAAGCAAACAGTAGAAAAGGGCAAGGCTAAGGCAGGAGCTGTCGTGGCGCAAGACCCTCAAACAGGTGGAGTGCTGGCACTTGTAAGTTATCCTTCTTTTGATCCCAACAAACTAACGGTGGGACTCAGTCAAAAAGAATTTAATGACCTGCAAAATTCAACGCTTTTTCCGTTTTTTAACCGTGCCATTTCTGGAATTTATCCTCCAGGTTCTGTTTTTAAGATGTTTGTGGCAGCGGGGGCTTTAGAAGAGAAGATAGTTAAGAAAGATACAACAATTGATGATAAGGGTTTTCTAAGTGTAGCAGGCTATACGTTTCGTAACTGGAAACTTGATGGTCACGGTATAGTTGATTTAGTCAGAGCGCTTCAGGTAAGTAACGATACTTATTTTTATACAATAGGCGGTGGTTACGGTTCCATACGAGGATTAGGTATCGAAAAACTCAGTACTTGGGTAAGAAAATTCGGCTTTGGGGCCCCAACAAAAATCGATTTGGAAGGGGAATCCAGAGGATATATACCTGACGGTAAAGATAGACAGTGGTATTTGGGCGACACCTATATCACTTCAATTGGTCAAGGAGATGTATTAACAACGCCATTACAGATCAATAATGGAGTTACATACTTTGCTAATGGTGGAAAAATCTTTACACCTGCTGTGGTAGCAGAGATAGATGGCGAGAGTCCAAAACAACCTCAGCTAATCGCACAAAAACTTATATCACAGCAGAACTACCAATTGATTATTGAAGGAATGAAAGCAGCGGTTAATCCGGGCGGCACTGGTTATCCTGTGTTTGATTTTACCCAAAAGCATCCGGGTATTGAATTGGCAGGGAAGACAGGTACCGCTGAATATATAGACGCCGCAGGCAAAGCGTCCACACATGCTTGGTTTACTGTGTTCGGCCCTGTAGAGAATTCCAGCATCGTTCTAACAGTGTTTCTAGAGGGTGGAGGGTCAGGCTCAGATGATGCAGCCCCCATTGCACGCAAACTTCTTGATTTTTGGTTCAAATAGCAAAATTCTATTCAGGTTAGATACTCCTCCCTTTGCATTGGGTGATGAATCTTGGATAGTGTTTACATGTACAAGATCATTCCAAATGATTCGAGCACCTTTCCGCAACAACTCTTAGCTCTAAAAAACAACCCAAAAGAGCTTTACTGTTTTGGTAACGAACTTATACTCAACTCCAAGGCCATAGCCGTGGTGGGAAGCAGACATTTTTCTGATTACGGGAGAAATGTTGTTTTAAGCTTGGTTGCTGAACTGGCTAGTTTGGATTTTACGATTGTGTCTGGTTTGGCTCAAGGCATTGATACTTTTTCGCACCAAATATGCCTCAAACTTTCAAAACAAACAATAGGAGTCTTAGGCTTTGGCATAAACTACCTTAAAGATTTTGAGAATGTAGGTCTTTGCGAGCAAATCATAGAAGAAAATCTTGGAGCAATTGTTTCGCCTTTTTCTCCTCAGCAAAAACCGGAAAAATGGACATTCATCTCGCGCAACAAGGTCATCGCGGGAATGTCTGTGGCCACACTAGTTATAGAGGCTGTTGCCAAAAGCGGTACCTTCCATACTGTTGACGCCTCGTTAGAGTTATCTCGTCCTGTTTTTGCAGTTCCGGGTAGCATTTTTTCCCACAACTCAAAAGGTGTCCACAAACTTATTAAGCAAGGAGCCTATCTTACAGATTGCCTAGACGACATAGTTCAAAATGTATGAAGAACCAACTGCTTACGCAGATGGTTCTTCTAGTTCCCCGCTGCGCTAAGAACTAGGAATCTCCCTAAAAACTCTGTAGAATTTCTACATGCCCGCATTTGCCGAACTACCCGAACAAGGCCCACTGCCTTCATATATGGAACCACGCTACCTTGCAAAGGACATCAGCAATTTTTTTGCACGGAAATCGGAAACAGTCCCCGCAACAATTGAACGCAAGTACGGTGATCCCAAGCAAAAAGTTGAAGCAATGCTGGTAAGTTGGGAATCTGACCCAACACGCTTAGCAAAGGACATTGATACAGACTTATATTTGTTGGATATCCTCCCTGATCGTATGCAACTACTCTTTCCGGATCAAGATCACATAGATGAGTTTAGAGCTGCATACCAAACTTTTATCACTGATTTGTCTGTTGCGGTAGAAGGGGAAGTTACCGCTGGAAGAATGTCTTTGAAAAGCAAAAAAGCTTCAAATCTTGATGAGGACGATCTTGCAGGTACTATTGCATCTTGCGACAACTTGGAGTTGGAGCTTAACTCGCATCCCATACCTCTACAAGTTCTCGCCAAGCACACACAGGCTTTAGTTCGTATTGTCGAGGATGTTGCATACAAGGCAAGAAGTGCTCCACTAGAACTCCGCAATCAAATTGTTGGAGAGTTAAGCGCGTTGTACCTAAACAGTCTTGCGTTTGATGAGCTGGTACAACATCAAACTCGCCCCGCAAGGTGGTCAACGGATGATCTTGATTGGTACAAACAAGAAAGCCAACAAGCAGAAGCAATCAATTCTTTGACAGTAGCTGAACCCGAAAAACCCGATCCCGAAATCCTCAAAATTGCCGAACGAAGAAGAAATCAAAAACATCTTCTTGCAGAAAACAAAACCCGCCTAGAAATTGCAGACACCCTTGAATCCGGCAGGGAAGCAATCCAAAAAGCCATGGTAACAGAGTTAATGAAGCAAAGAGAGGCACAGCACCTTAAATTACCTTCCCAAGATGCTGTGGAATCCGCAACTGATTACTTTCTAGCCGATGTTGTTACATTAGATCGCGCGGGTGTCCTAGACAAAGAAGCGTACGATTACTTGCCGGTTGCAAAAAAACTTGATCACCACCCAAGAATTCAAAAGTGGTTAGATGAAACAAACTCTATCGTTATTCCGGATTCAGTAACTCGTGAAGATAAACTAGCCAAGCTAGAAAAAATGGAGCCTAGTGAAAAAGCAGCATTTATCTTGGAACTTGGACCAAACTCCAAAAACATCGCCGTGCTGGAACAAACCCTAAAACGTTCTCAAAAAGATTCCCACCTGCGAACTGAACAAATTGCGCGCATTACCGGAATGTTGTGTTATGCAGATCTTTATCTAAGTCTTCACCCTGAGGCATACATGCAAGACAAACAATATCCCGACACCCGAGTTTTGCGCAGCCTCCAAAATTTGGACATGTTTATGGAAAATTCCCCAGGCGTTATGTCCAAAAAGTTTAACCAAAATGAGATAAACAGAGGCGTTCATTTAAGAACAAACATTATCTTCAGCTCCCTTGAAGAAATGATTGGAGGCAAAGAATCTGTCATGTTCCAGCCAGAAGGCGCCGAAAAACCCCATACAGTAGAAATCCTAGACAACCACGACCTAACCTTGGTAGGGGAAAGCACCTTCGAGCCAACAGGAGACACTAGCGAAGTACCCGAATACCTCTTAGAGCCAAACAACTTCACAGGGCAAGATATTCTGAGCTTTGCTTCTCCCATGTCTTACCCAAGACCTGAAGGCGTAACTAAGCCAACACGCAAGCCCAGAGATCCCATGATTCTAGAGCGGATATCTTCCTTGGCAGGCGCTATTTAGCCGTAAAATCAACCAAAAGCAGTTATTAAATAACCCATAGTACTTTACAAAAGAGGATTTTGGTGGTAGTATAGTAGTTGAGAACGTTTGTTCTTCACAGCGCTATCCTGCTGTGTTTATTGGATCGGTAAGATGACTGTAGGAGGTCACATCATGTTCGATTTTCTTTGCTCTTTCCTTGGATGTAACGGCTCCGCCCTCAAAGAGGGTGTAGAGTTTGTTGGTGGTATTGTTGTGGTGTTTGGCGTGCTGGTTGGATTGTCTCTCAGCCGCCCTAAGATGGTGCTGTTAGGTATAGTTGGGTTGAGTGCTCCCTTCATTGGGTTTGCGGGTGTATGGATGACATTGTCCATGGCCTCGCAATACTTTGGCGGTGCGGCCCTACCAATGCCTGGTTTGCTGGGGAACCTGTACCCGTACGCTGTTGCGTTCTGGTTTATCCCAGCGGTGATATCTTTGATCACAGTTTTGGCTGTGGCCAATGGGCTGTCGTGGGTGCTTGTTGAACTGACCGAACGGAAAGCCGAACGGTTTAGTAAAAGTACTCATGCGGAAGACAAGGCATTCGCTGAGGCAAATCCGTTGAGCAAGAAGTCTCGGAAGTTCAATTGGATTGACGGGTGGGTGCTTTCGATTTCGTATTTCTTGGGTGTGGAGTACAGTGAAGAGTTCCTAGACGGGCTTAGTAACTGATCCTCACCCTAACGGCGAGCTTCGGTACAAAAAGAGTAAAATCTTAATGTATTGAAGTCTCGCCGGTTTTTGTTTTTAGCCCCTTTTTCATTCCAGATTTTACGCAAAAGTCCACTCACATTTTCCTTCCCACTTTTGACAAAACTTTTGATTAATGTATCCTCATTTAAGGTATATGACCAAATTAGTGATTGTTGAATCACCCACAAAAGCAAAAACTCTGTCCAAAATCCTAGGACCGGATTACGACATTCAAGCCTCAATGGGGCACATACGTGACCTTCCAACTAAAGATATTGGAATAGATACCAAACACGATTTCACCCCAACTTATGAAGTTCCGGAAAAAGCCAAGAAGAATTTAAATATACTCAAGAAGGCTCTAAAATCCGCCAAGGAAGTAGTTTTAGCTACTGACCCTGATCGAGAAGGGGAGGCGATTGCGTGGCACTTGTACGAGCTTTTAAAGCCTTCCAAAAAATCCAAAAAAGATGAAATAAAATTTGAACGCGTGGTTTTTCATGAAATCACTAAATCCGCCATTGAAGAAGCTTTTGCTCACGCAGGTGAGATAAACATTGATCTTGTGGACGCTCAGCAAGCTCGCCGAATCCTAGATCGTTTGGTTGGTTACAAGCTTTCGCCGCTTTTGTGGAAGAAGGTTCGCTACGGTTTGTCTGCAGGCCGCGTGCAGAGTGTGGCCGTACGTTTAGTAGTAGAGCGAGAACGCGAGCGCCAAGCTTTCAAAGCAGACGAGTATTGGAGCATTGATGCAAAATTCCTTACAAAAGCAAAAGAAGAATTTGAGGCCACGCTTTATGAAAAGGCCGGTGCCAAGGTTGAAATTACAAAAGAATCCGAAGCCCTAAAAATCAAGGAAGATCTTGCATCAGCAACTTACAAAATAACCGACGTAAAAAAAACCGAGCGCAAAAGGCAACCGAATCCTCCGTACAAAACTTCTACGCTTCAACAAGCAGCTGCAAACATTTACGGCTTCTCTGCCAAAAAAACCATGATTGCCGCTCAAAAACTCTTTGAGCAGGGGTTTATTACTTATCACCGTACAGATTCTCTGAATCTTTCGGCTGATTTTATTGATATTGCTCGCGAATATTTGAAAAAAGAACTAGGGAAGGAATATATTCCTGCGGAACCTGTAATTTACAAAACCAAATCAAAAAACGCTCAAGAAGCTCACGAAGCAATTCGCCCAACCAATGTTCAGCTTAAGCTAAGCGAACTTAAAAAACATGACCTAGGAATAGATGAGGTGAAAGTATACTCGTTAGTCTTTAAAAGAGCATTGGAAAGCCAATCCGTTGCAGCAGTTTATGATCAAACCAGCGTTTCTATCACCTCAAACAACAGCTATGTTTTTAGAGCAAACGGTTCTATTATAAAGTTTGATGGATGGCTTGGTATTGAGCAATTACTAGGGTTTGAAGATGATATTGAAGCAGAAAACAAACTACCTAACCTTGAAGTAGGGGACGTTGTGAAAGCAAAAAACATAGAAGCGGAACAACATTTTACCCAACCTCCGGCCCGCTATTCCGACGCCACTTTGATCAAAGCTTTGGAAGAAAGAGGCATAGGCCGCCCTTCCACCTACGCCCCAACTATGTCTACCATTACGGCTCGCGGCTACGTACGCAAGGAAGGCCGCTATTTTGTGCCCGAAGACGTCGCCTACGTGGTAAACGACATGTTGGTTACACACTTTCCAAACATTGTAGACTACGAATTTACGGCACTTATGGAGGAAGGACTAGACAAAATAGCCGAGGGAGAAATCAAATGGGTGCCTGTTATACGGGAATTTTATGAGCCTTTTGAGCAAATCCTAGAGCAAAAAGAGGAAGAACTTAGCAAGGCCGACATGACAAAACTAGGCGAAAGCGACGAAAAATGCCCTGATTGTGGCCGCATTCTCTACATCAAACTAGGCAAATACGGCAAATTCCTAAGCTGCTCGGGCTTTCCTGAGTGCGAATACGCCAAACCCATCCTCACCAACGGTGACGAACTGCAGGACTACGGTAAATGCGAGAACTGCGAAGACGGCCAAATGATCCTCAAACAAGGCCGCTTCGGCAAATTCATCGCCTGCAGCAACTACCCCAAGTGCAAAACCACCAAGCCCTACCTAGACAAAATAGGCATGAAATGCCTTACCTGCACCGAAGGCGACATCATAGTAAAAAAGGCCAAAGGCCGCATCTTCTACGGCTGCAGTAACTACCCCAACTGCAAATACGCCAGCTGGAAAAACCCCATGGAGAAAAAAGGCGATGGGGAAGAAGAAACCCCAGCCGTAGCCTAGCTACAGTAGAAACCTTGTTTTAGCCCCATCCAACAACAAAAAACAACCTTTGTCTCTACACCGAAGTGCCGTTGATAGCACAACCGCGCCCTAAACTGCTTTTAGGGCTATTTACGGCTAAAAGGCTACTTACGCGCGCAGAGCGTTGGGATGCCATAGACTGCCCTCACAACAAATAACCCCTGCTTTAGCCGCAAAATAACCACTTGACATTTGTTTGCTATAGGTCTATTATAGTAATTGAGAACATTCAATTCTCCGTATAGTCGATTTGCTATACGTTATGATAGTGTCACCCAACCGTAGGAGGTCTATAATGACACGCAAGAATTTGGTTCTGTCCACAATTTTGGTTTTGATGGCGTTGGTTTTGGTTGCTTGTGGGGGTGGTGGAGACAAAAAATCCCAGCCTGACACGGGCACGAACTACAACCCGTCATACCAACTGCCGGAAGATCATCATGCCTGCCAACAGAATCCGTCAGATGATCGGTGCCAATCTGGCATTGAAGATTTCGTGGATGACCTGCCGGCCCGCATCGAAGAGTCGATTCAGGATGCCATGCAAGACGCCGCCAACACTGCTGATACAGCGGAAGATTATGCTGACGAGGCAGTGTGCGGGGATGGTTACTGGATCAAATGTGACACAGGCGACTAGTTACAACTAGAGAGTGTCACAAGAGGCGAGCGTTAGAAGGAAATTAAGTATAACAACTTAACTCCGCTAACGTCTCGCCTCAAATCATTTTTGTAGACTTTTTTCCGCAGGGAAATTCCAAATATAATTCAACTTAATTTTCAAAATTTAATATTGTAGTGAGGAGAGCTCGTTTAAGCGGCTTTGGATGGTGGAGGTGTGCCAGCGTGTGAGGTTGTCGAAGCCGGTGGGGTTGGCGAGTGTGATGTTTAGCTCGTGGGTGAGGTGTTGTTTCATGTACTTGGTGAGGAGGGGTTTGTTGAGTTTTGCGGTGTAGGTTTGGGTGACGAGGTCAATTATGCTGGAGAAGGGTTCGGTTTCCATTCTGAGTAGAGAGTAGACAGTGGTTTTGGCGAGGTCGTATTCGGGGTCGCCGAGGGCGGCGTGTTCAAAATCAATTAGTCCGGAGATTTGGCCGTATGAGATTAGGACGTTTTCGGGTAGAAGGTCTCCGTGTAGGAGCGTGTGGGTTTGCGCTTCTGCGTGCTTTTCCAGTGGAATGTTGAGTTGTTGTGGGTTTATGGAGTGGATTTGCTCGAGTAGCTTGATGATTTGGGTAAACGTGTCTTTGTCCATGTTTATGGCGGAATATCCAGGTACAAAGGTGCTGATTCTAATAATAAATTCCTTGAAGGGTGTGATGTAGTTGCCCGCTAAGTTTTTTTCGTAGAGGGGGGTAGGGAAGTGTTGGTGCAGTGCGTGCGAGACGTGGATGTCTTTGAGCATGCTTTGCTCGTGGGCTTTGCTCGTGGGTTTGGTGAGTTTTACTAGGTGGGTTTCTTCTTTTTGGAATAGGAAAACGGCGGTGTTGTGGCCAAAACCAGCTTCTTTGAGTTTGCGGGCATCAAGTCCATAATTTTCTTTTATGACTTGAGCGAGTTCTTCTTTGAAGAGTTTGACTTTTTTTTGATATTCTCTTGCTTCTTTATTCATACTGAGCGCATATTATAACTGATTGGTGGTGTAGGGAAGTACAAGCTTGGCAGCGCCCTATAGTGTATAATGTTTGAAACAAAAAATACGGAGGTGAAACGTGGATATATACGCTATGGTCATGTACTCCATGCGTGCGACGAGTCAAATAAAACCATATTATGTCCCTACTCATGCCAAGATAGTTGGAGAGAAGGCAGTGGCTGTGACTTGTTTTGACGGATCTGTGTGGACACATCATTTTAGAGGCAATACCGTTGAGGCCACTCGCCCAGAGGGTAACGGTGGCCTGTTTTGTTGGTATGACGTTGATATTGCAACGGGTAACATTATCTTTCGATAGTGGTATGTGATGTTTTCAATGCCAGACGTGGTTATATTCATCTAAGGAGCTAGATATGAAGCCCGACATCGCTTTTTTGATCATGGTTGCGTGGAGAGCCACAGAGAAGTTAAAGAACTATACCCCGTATTCGGTTCGGGTGGTGGACTCACGTACGATTCAGGTGACTTGCACAAACGGTGATAACATTACTCACACACTTGTTAACGGTAAGGGTACTGTTGATTTTCCAGTTAAGCCACCGTATCACAGTGCAACTTGGCCGCTGTTCTACGAGTACGATGCGAACGGGACGGTTTCCGTTATGCATAGTTAGCACTGAATCTTGTTTATAGCCCTTACTATTTTATAGCCCTTACTATGTCTTTTCAGGCGAGTAGGGGCTTTTTTGTGTTTATTATATTGAATCTTTTTCAAAACTATGTTAACCTCCTCTTTGAACCTTGGATCTTCCTGGCGCGTTTTATAGCGAGCCCCCAAGTTGCGGCTTAGCGCAAAGTTAAACCTAAAGGAAAAGGAAGAAAATTTACGCAAACCATACATTACGTTGTTTAGGGCTTTACGTTACATTTTCTTCAAAAATAATTAATTTAATTTAGGAATTTATGGCTAAGAAATATAAAACACCTTCAATAGAACAACTGCTCGACTGTGGCGTTCATTTTGGCCACCAAGTTAGAAGATGGAACCCAAGAATGGCTCCATACATTTTTGCTCAGAGAATGGGAATCCACGTGATCGACCTTGAGCAAACAGAACAGCTCCTTAAGGATGCCTGTGACTTTTTGTATGAAGTTGCTTCAAAAGGTGGACAAATCATTTTTGTTGGTACCAAGAGGCAGGCAACAGACATCATTTCTCTTGAAGCTAAGAGAAGCGGGGCTTTGTTTGTAAATGATAGGTGGGTTGGTGGAACAATTACTAACTTTCCAATCATAAAAAAGAATATCGATAAATTGCTGACTTTCTTGAGAAGGAAAGAATCAGGCGATTTGATGATGTACACAAAAAGAGAGCGTTTGATGATCGACAGGGAAATTGAAGACATGCAAAAGAAAATAGGTGGAATTGTAGGTTTAAGAGGCAAACCGGCAGCATTGTTTGTGGTCGATGCTCGTAGAGAAAAAACTTCCATTAGGGAAGCTAACAAGGCTGGAGTTCCAGTGGTTTCTTTGATGGACACAAATTCTGATCCTACAGGTGTTAATCATGTGATTCCAGGTAATGACGATGCGATAAGATCCGTGGCTTTGATCATAAAAGCGATTTCCGACGCTGTAGAAGCTGGTTACGCGGTTTATGCTGAAAGCACAAAGAAAGTTGAGCCTATTGTTGAACCAGTGGTTGCAACCGCACCTATTGAGGCACCTTTGATTGTTTCCGCAGACGAAGCTGCACACCTTGCCGTAGGTAAGGATATTCATAAGCTTGTTGGTAAGGTTGATGGTTTGGTAGTAGAAAAAGCTAATGTGGTTGAAGACTTGGGTGTTCCAGAAAAAACAGATTCCAAGGTTGTTAAGGCAAAGGCTCCTAAAACTCCAAAAGCACCAAAAGAAGCCAGCAAAAGTTTAAAGCTGTCTATCAAGACAGATTCAAAGAAAGGTTCTAAAAAATGAGTACTATAACTGATATAAAAACTTTGAGAGAAGAAACAGGAGCAGGGATTTTGGAGGTGAAGCAGGCGCTGGAAGATGCCGGTGGTGATGTTTCTAAAGCACGTGCTGCGTTGCTAGCTAAAAGTTCAGCTAAGGCGGCTAAAAAGGCTGACAGAACTGCTGGAGATGGCTTGATCTATTCATACATTCACAATGGCGGAAAGATGGGGAGTTTAGTTCATGTTGCTTGTGAGACTGATTTTGTGGCAAAGACCGAAGATTTTAAAAAACTTACGCATGAGATCGCATTGCAAGTTTGTACAGATGCTTATGAATCAGTAGAGGCTTTGTTGGCTTCTGAATACATGAGGGATTCAAGTAAAACAATTCAAGATATCATTAACGATACCGTTGCTAAAACAGGCGAAAAGATTGAACTCAGGAGATTTGTAAAGTATTCTATAAATGAATAATGACTAAGCAAGAACTCTCAAAAAAACTTGATGCAGCCGTAAATTTCTTTAAATCTGAGTTAGCACAGGTGCGAACAGGAAGGGCAAACCCCAGCCTTGTTGAGGAATTAAAAGTAACGGCATATGGTTCTGTAATGTCTGTAAAGGAACTTGGCACCATTGCGGTACCTGAACCTCAGATGATTACGGTTTCTCCTTGGGACAAAACATTAATCCCTGTGATTGCTAAAGCCATTAGAGAAAGCGAACTGAAACTGAATCCTGCTGAAGAAGGGGGTTTGGTACGTATTCCTATCCCGGCGCTTACTGAAGAACGCAGAAAAGAATTTGCAAAACTTGTTTCCGCTAAAGTTGAAGAATCTAAACAATCCATCAGGAATATTCGCCAAGAGGCCATGAAGCTGGTTGAAAAAGAGTTTACGGATAAACTTATTGGGGAAGACGAGAAATTTTCAAGAAAAGATGAAATAGAAGAAACGGTTCGAGCAGTAGTTTCTAACATAGAAGCCTTGGGGGAAGAGAAGAAGTCTGATATCCTTAAGATATAGTTTGAGAAGTAAATATGACATTAATAGTTTTCCTTTTAATTTTATCTCTGTTGGTCTTGATTCATGAATTAGGGCATTTTGTTGCTGCTCGTAAATTTGGCGTAAAAGTACTGGAATTTGGTTTTGGGCTTCCTCCCAAGCTTTTTTCGCGATTTAAAGGGGAAACTGAGTATACCTTTAACCTTTTACCTTTTGGCGGCTTTGTAAGATTGTATGGTGAAGAGAACCTTCAGGGCTCAGATGATCCGCGAAGCTTTGCAGCCAAATCAGCCATCAAACGTGCTGTAATTTTGGTTGCCGGTGTATTTATGAACTTGCTTTTAGCAATAGTGCTTTACTACGGATTTTTTCTTATCAACAACTTTAAATCCTTAACCATACCTTTGTTTTTTGAGCATGAGTTTAGATTTGGCGACAAAGAAATTCTAAACACTGTTGTTACAGCATTTATGGAAGGTTCCGCTGCTGAGAAAGCCGGCATTGAAAGAGGAGAAACCATCATCGAGGTAGATAATATTCCTGTTTACAACAATTCTGATATCAGAAGAGAAATAGAGGGCAAAGCGGGTAAGGAAGTAAAAGTACTGTTGTTAGATGTTAGAGATCCTGATAGGACTTTGAGGACTCTTACTGTGATTCCTGCAAAAAACAAAGATGGCACGGGTTTATTGGGAGTGATGCTTTCTAAGGCGGTGACACTTGATTACTCAAGGGGTTCAAATAAGGTATTTGCTGCTCCGATGCACGCATACAATGTTTTTGGTTATAGTATGTCTACTTTTGGAAAGTTGATTAGCAGTTCTGTAGAAAATAAATCACTAGAGCCTGTCTCTGCAGGTGTTTCAGGTCCTGTAGGCATTTATTCTGCTGTGGGCGGCATTTTGGATTACAGAGGAAAAACAGCACTTTTAGGAATAATTGATCTTGCCGCTCTCTTATCAATAAGTTTGGCTATGTTAAACATTATGCCATTTCCTGCGCTTGATGGCGGAAGGCTTCTGTTCGTATTTATAGAGATGATTCGTGGTGGTAAAAAGGTTTCACCCAAGTTTGAGGCTACCGTTCACAAATGGGGCATGATGTTTCTGTTTGCTTTAATCATACTGGTAACATTTAAAGACTTTAAAACTATAATTTTAGGATAAAACAATTTTACCCCTCAAGTTTTGGTTGTTGTACCAGCTTTTTTTAGCACATAGGTTTATTGCGTCTTGCTGTGCATATAAGCATGTATGCTATTTGCACTCTTTATGGATCAACTATATACTCGGAGCATGTATGACGAGAATTGCTTGTTTTGTGCCATAGTCGCCGGCAAGGAACCTTCCACAAAAATATTGGAAACAGAGCATTTCTTGGTGATTCAGAACAAATATCCGGTAGCTCCAGTTCATGTACTGGTTTTGGATAAGCATCACAGGGAAAAATCTGGTACAATATCGGGCGTCTATAGTCAGGTATCTTACTGGGACACTATGTTTGACGCTATAAATCAGGTTATTACTAAGATGGGCCTTGATAAGTCTGGCTATAAACTAGTAAATAATGGGGCGGGGTATAATCACTTTGAGCATGAACATTTTCACGTTTTGGGGGGAACCGAGAACGAACCCGGAGGACGTACATAAGTTAAATTAATTGGTTTGGAGGTGTATTTGGCATTTTCTGATGTTTTATCAGAAAAGATTCACACGAATCTATATGCCACATTATGACAAAGATTAAAATTAGACATGGAGAATCTTTAGAACAAGCTTTGAGACGCTTTAACAGGGAAGTTCATCGTGCAGGGATTTTAAAAGAATTAAAAAAGAGGGAAAGATACGAAAAACCTAGCGAAGTTAAAAGAAGAACTACTAAAGAACGAAATAGAAAGTATGAAATTCTAAATAAGCTCAAGTAATTTGAGTGATAAATTGATGTACGAAAGACTTAAGCAGGATTTATACTCAGCCCAAAAAGATCGCGATGCATTAACTGTGTCGGTTTTACGTTACTTGATTTCTGCTATCAAGAACAAGGAAATAGAACTTAGGGCGTCTTCAGAATCTCTAAATGATGAGCATGTCTTAAAACTCATTAAAAAGCAGATTAAGCAAAGAATTGAGTCTTCTGAGGGTTTTGCTAAGGTGGGGCGTCATGAAGACTCTGCAAGAGAACTAAACGAAAAAGCTATTCTGGAAAAATATTTACCACAAGAGACTTTAAATGCTTGAAAAGCGCCCCGAATTAAATTCAGAAAAAAATATCTTTGTTTCAATTTCTATTGTTGATGATAAGAAAATTCAAGAGCTGAACAAAAAATATTTTCGCAGGGATTTCCCAACAGATGTGCTTTCGTTCAATATAGACCAGAAAGAGGCTAGTGGGGAATATTTTTTGGGAGATATTGTTGTTAACAAAGAACAGGCTGAGCGACAAGCAAGTGAGTATGGGAATTCCACGGAAGAGGAGCTTTCAGAGCTAGTGGCGCACGGTATGTTACACCTGCTTGGTGTCCATCATCCAGAAGACGATGAACACGGTGTTCACGGTGTTGTGAGTAAGCATTAATATGAAACTAATTGTTGGTCTTGGAAACCCCGGTGAAAAGTATACGACCACTCGACATAATGCTGGTTTTATCTTTGTTGATAATTTATGCAAAGTTTTAGAGCTTTCTTGGGCCATTGAAAAGAAATCTGACGCTGCAGTAGCCAAGAACGCAAAATTTATTCTGGCAAAACCCCAAACTTTTATGAATAACTCAGGTACCGCGGTAGCCAAGTTACTCACTTACTTTAAAGTACCTGTGGAAAACCTTGTAGTAGTACATGACGATGTAGATTTGCCTTTTGGGGAATATAGACTCAAACAAGGTTCTGGAAGTGCAGGGCATCATGGCGTTATTGATATCATAGAAAAAGTTGGGACACAGGATTTTTGGCGTTTTAGAATAGGTGTTGGACGCCCAGCTGAAAGCAAATACAGCGTAGAAGATTATGTACTCAAGCCCTTTGCTCCTAGCGAGGTGGAGTTTATAAGGTCACTGCCTTATCAATTCCTTTTGTAAAGTACAAATACACATTGGTTGATCCAAATAACCATCTAAGTATACTAAAGTACATATCCAAGAAAGTTAGTTCTGCCTTATGTACTATACCAAATATAGACCTCAAACATTCTCAGAGATTTCTCAGCCTAATCATGTAGCTGAGGCATTGATGAACCAAATTAAGTCAGGCAAGTCTGTGCACGCCTACTTATTTGTGGGATCTAGGGGAACAGGAAAAACCACAACCGCAAGAATTCTAGCCAAAGCGCTTAATTGTACAAACCTTAGTTCGGCAGGTGACCCTTGCAACAGTTGTGCGGCGTGTAAAGCAATCAAAAATGGCTCATACATGGATTTGATAGAGATAGACGCAGCAAGTAACCGTGGCATAGACGACATAAGAGAGCTCAAAGATAAAATCAAGCTAGCGCCAGCGCAAGGTAAGCAGAAAATATACATTATTGATGAAGTGCATATGTTAACAAACGAAGCTTTTAATGCTCTCTTGAAGACTTTGGAGGAGCCGCCCGCACATGCAACTTTTATACTTTGCACTACAGAATCACACAAAGTTCCGGAAACCATTAAATCCCGCTGTCAGGTTTTTAGCTTTAAACGAGCAACTAAGGCTCAGTTAATCAAGAAGTTGAAGGCAATATGTGATGAGGAAAAGGCAGAGATTTCTAATGAACTCCTCATGAAAATCGCTGATCTCTCATCCGGGGGTTTTCGTGATGCTGAAACGGTGCTTCAGCAGGTTGTAGAGGGAAGTGTGGATTTGGACTCACTCTTGGTTTCATCTTCAAGCGATGAGTTTGGAGAGTTTTTAAACTATATTCTTGTAGCAGACTCAGCCAACGCTTTAAGGAAGATTTCGAAATTGTTTGATTCTGGAATAGATTTATACTCCTGGACTTCAGAATTCCTTACATATTTGAGAATGTTGCTTCATGTTCGTTCCGGTTATTATGAGGATCTGCTTGATGTGACTACAGAACAGCTTGATGAGATGAGAAAAGTTTTGACACTTACTACAGATATTCAACTGGTCAGTATCCTAGAAGCTTTTGTACAAGCTCAGAACTCTATTAAGAGTAGTTTTATTCCTCAATTGCCGTTGGAGATATGTACATTCAAATTGTGCCATTTTGCTGAATCAGAAACTATTGTAACTAAAGCTCATTCTCCAAAAAAACCTCCTGTACCTACCGTGGCAGTAAGCAAAAACTCAAAGAGGCCTTTGGAAGATGAAGATAAGGGTGTTACTGATGGTGAGATTCCACAACCAAATGATAATCCTCCTGCAGATCAGACGCCTGAGCTTGAGAGTTTGGAGGAAGCTGAAACTGCCGAGCTAGAACCAAGTGTAGTTCCTCTCGAGGCAATAGTAGATAAGTGGGATTCTATTATTGAGAGCATCGCCAAACATAACAGTAGTATCAAGGCTCTTCTAAAGGCCTGTAAACCTATTGAAGTTATTGGTTCTCGCGTATGTCTTGAGGTTGCGTTTGCGTTCCATAAGGAACGTTTGGAGTCTCCTAAAAATCGTAGCCTAGTTGAGAAAATAATGTCAGAGATATTGGCCGTCAATACAGCCATTTTTTGCACAGTGAGTAAGGAAAAACCCCAAAAAGCTGGTAAGAATGAATCCGGTGTTTTGACTGATTTTAATGTTGCTGTGCCTATGGCAACCGATTCCGGCGCATTACTCAGTGTCTTTGACGGCGGACTTCCGCTATAATACTTTCTATGAAGATTCCACGTCCTATTGGAAAATTAATTGAATCCTTTGAAAAACTTCCCGGCATAGGGCCGAAAACAGCTCAACGTTTAACGTTTTACCTTTTGCACTTTCCTCAGGAAGAGTTGGAACGATTTGCTGATTCGTTAGCTTCTTTAAAGGCAAACACAACAATTTGTAGGATTTGTAAGAATGTGGGGGAGGAAGAATTATGCACGGTATGCAGTGATACAGAAAGAAACCATTCTATGATAGCTGTTGTCTCAACTCCTATGGATGTGTTCGCCCTAGAAAAAGCAGGTTTCAAAGGCGTGTATCATGTTTTACACGGTTTGATCGATCCTTTAAACAACATTGGTCCGGACGAAATTTACCTGCGTGAACTCATAAATCGTTTACGTGAGAGACTGCATGATCAAACAGAGGTAGTGATGGCTACAAGTACTGGAATGGAAGGGGAGTCAACCGCCATGTATATTTCACGTTTGATCAAAGAGTTGGGCGCGGGAGATAGTATAAAAATAACCAGAATAGCACGTGGAATTCCTGTAGGGGGAGATATTGAGTACGCAGACAATGTGACGTTACACAGAGCTCTTGAAGGACGTTCAGTTTTTTAGCTTTTTGAGTACAATTTCTTTGCAAAATCCAAGAAACCGGTTAGAATGCTTTTATGGCAATAAGATTGTTCAATTCACTTTCCAAACAGTTAGAAGATTTCCGCCCGCAAGACCCAAATAATGTAACTATGTACTTATGCGGACCAACCGTTTACGACTATGTAACAATAGGAAACTTTAGAACGTATGCACTTGGCGATTTCTTGTATAGGACCTTGGTACTGAACGATTACAAGGTGAACTTTGTTATGAACATCACCGATGTTGGTCACCTAACCGGTGATAACTTGGGTGATGCTGATACTGGAGACGATAGACTAGAATCTACCGCCGAGAAAGAAGGAAGAAGTGCGCGTGACATTGCCGCGTTTTATACACAGGATTTTCTCAAGAATTACGAAAAACTCAATTTGGCAAAACCTAAGAAATTCACCAAAGCCACCCAATATATTCAACAGCAGATAGAATTGGTAAAAAAACTCGAAATGAAGGGTTTTACGTATGAAATTTCTGACGGCATATATTTTGATACTAGCAAATTCAAGGAATATGGAGAGCTTTCCGGCTTGACCGCAGAAAACATCCATGAGGGGGCTAGAGTAGAGCCAAACCCTCAAAAAAGAAATCCAACTGATTTTGCTTTATGGAAATTTTCGCCTAAAGACAAGATTAGATGGCAAGAATGGGATTCACCATGGGGTAGAGGGTTTCC
>CAYNBT010000003.1:25176-72515 GCA_964396025.1 uncultured Candidatus Saccharibacteria bacterium
AAACTCAACTTTACGTGGGAAGCTCTTCAAGGCTCTCATGTATCGTTAAAGAAGCTGTATGGGATTATAAGCACCTACAAAGAAGAAAAAGGCGCGTCCATAGCTTCGGAATATTATCAAAGATTTAAAGTTGCACTAGACGATGATCTCAATTTTCCCAAAGCCGTATCAATTATGTGGGATTTGGTAAAGAGCACAGTACCTGAATCATCTAAAATTGTGACCATACTAAAGTTTGATGAAATATTAGGCCTCAACCTAGCTGATCACGTGGGTTTTGAAGTTCCTACAGAAATTAGAGATCTAGCCAAAGTACGTAATGAGTATCGAAAGGCGGGAATTTGGGAAAAGGCTGATGTATTGCGTAGACAGATAGAGCAAGCTGGATATTTGGTAGAAGATTTAAAAGATACTTTCAAGATTAAACGCAAAATATAGGCATTTACATATTAGGTTTTTACTCAACCGAGCTCCACCTTATTGAGGAGTTTCCAAAGTAGTCCTTTAGTTGGAGTAGGTATTTAGCCCCGTATGTAAATATTTCTGATGCAACATCATCGTTGTTGGTTCCTTGGAGTGTTCGTTTGAACTTAAATGTGTCTGCAGCGTAAACACCCGAAAAATTCAATGTGTTAGTCGCTTCTCCTTCGTTAATATCATACGCCGTATCTATAAAACCCTCAGCTATTATTGCGATGTCTATATCGTTCACGCTCTTTGATATCTCTACATTGCCATTAACTATATATAAAGCTGTGGACTGGTTATTCAAGGTCATTTCGGTATCTATAGTTAGATTACCATCTACAAACACAATTTGATTAAAGACATTGTTGTCGTAGTTAGATGGGATAGTATTTGACCTAAGTACATAGTCTCCAGAAACTTCGTACACGCCTGAGCTTGAAACAACACTGCCTGTGATTGCAGTTTTGCTTGAAGGTGTTATTCCATAAAAATAGTCATAGTCGTGTGTTGTAATAGGTGTTGAGTTTGTAACCTTCCAGTTTCTTGAGGAGCTGAAGAAGCTTATGGTGTTTCCCACAGCCTCAATTAAGCTATCGGTGTTATCGTCTGGCGCTTCGGAAAGCATATCTATATTGTGGTTCGACCTGACAAAGCCGTTTCCAAGAAATGAAATCCAAGGACCGTTTATGCAAAAATCTTTGGAGGCAGAATTGCCTGCCATATCTTCGGCATAAAAACGTACGATTTTACAGATCTTCCAATTACTGTTACAAAAGTTAGTTTTTGGTGTTAAAAGGTATGCACTATTGACTCCAGGTTGAAAAGGTGGGGATATAAGAATTACCCAGTTGTCGTTCTGCCATGTGGAACTGCAGCTGGAGATATTGGAATATCTTCCAAACGTAGAGTTATTGTCTGTTTTGTATTGATACTTGTCTGTAAATACAGACAGTCCTGATGTAGCATCTTCCACGTTGGTATAAACATAAAGCTCGTGGCTTGCCCCAAAGAAACCTCTAAACGCACCGGAATCGTGCCAGTTTCCTGGAGGTGTCATATCGCTTTTAAAGGTTACGCAGTTTACTTTTGGGTTAGTACAGGTGTATGCTTCGATGTTTCCGGCGTTGTCCACGCTATAATATTCTACGGTGTGATTTGCACTATCTGATCCAACGGTAAAGGTTGTACTTGCAGAAGTAGTAGAGGAGTTTATGCTTATTGCATCAGCCCAAATTATTCCGGTACCGTTACCTCCAATATCCATGTAAACACCTGTAGCTCCCGCTAGAGACACCGTAAAGTTTAAACTTATTTGTGTCCATCCAGTTGTACCGGTGATTGTTCCGCTTTGCCCAATTTGCTGAACAATATCCGGCCCACCCATAGGATCTGGCGCTATAGCATAGATTACAAAGTATGCTGTACCTGTAAGATTTTGTGTTTTTATCCACGCCGAAGCGGACATGCTGTCATAAGGTTGCGTTACCGCAAAGTTGGTTTTGTTGTTGATTCCATGCCATGTACCGCCCGTGGAAGTAATTCTAGCGGATGCCGTTTCGAATCCCGACGCAGATTCCCCAACATCTTGCTCATACTGAACAAGTCCATCTAATACACTAGCCTCCCACATGCTAAGGCCTGATGTAGAAGCGTCCGGTGTCTCAAATGATGGATTTTGCACCAAATTGAGAGAATTACTGAAAGTAACTTTTTGCCATGACCCGCTGTCAATGCGGTAGTTAATCTCTTTGATTCCGCTCTGTATGTCTGTGGCAGTAAGGTCAAATTGTACCACCGATTTATACCATCCATTAGTACCATCAGGTGATGAAGGTGTTTTGGTTGAGGATGTAACAGGTGCGGTTGTATCGGCACTTTGTGCATTCGCTTTCGTCGCGCCTATTCTTAGCAGCATCAAAAGAGTAATCAGTATTGAGAACAGGATTATTGAGGGGCACAGTCGCTTGGCAGTTTTTGTGAGCATCCATTAAATAATAGCATTTGCTTTGAAAATCCGCATAGCTAGGTTTTTTCCAATTTCCTGCTAAAATCGCAATATGCCAGTTATTGACTATGAAAAAGAGAAAAGAGAAAAATTCTCGCTAATGCTAAGCCAGCTTTTTGGCGTGGATCTGGCTTTAGTTGAGCAAATGTTGCGTCTGGAAAGAAAAAGCTCTTTTCGCATAAACACGAATAAATGTATGCAAGAAAAACAGAATCCTCAGGAACTACTTAAAAAGCTTTCTGTGGGTGCTACGTTTACCGCAATCGATTGGTGCAAAAACGCCTATTTTATTGATTCAGGAAGGGAATTTATTACGAATTCTGCTGAATTCAAAAGCGGGCTTTTGTATGTTCAGAATGCCTCTAGCTTATTGCCGCCTCTTTTGCTCAATCCTGCTCAAGATGACTACGTTTTGGATATGTGTGCCGCCCCTGGAGGCAAAGCGCTGCACATATGCGAACTAGTTGGCAATAAATTACATATGTACGTTAACGATAAGTCGTGGCAGCGCGTGCTTACACTTAAAGAGCTTATTGAGCTCTATGGGGCAAATATTGAGGGGTACTTTCAGCAGCCGGCACAGTTTCTGGATCGTTACACCAATGTGCAATTTGATAAGATTTTATTGGATGCACAATGTAGTGGAGAAGGTATGATTGATTTTAACAATAGTAGGGCAATGAAATACTGGAATCCCTCAAAGAGCAAAAAATTTGGATTTTTACAAAAGAAAATGTTGCGTACCGCATACCGCCTGCTCAAACCCGGTGGCACTATTGTTTATTCAACATGCACATTTACTCCAGAGGAAAATGAAGAAGTTATAGATTTCGCCCTAAAAAACTGTAGTGACCTAAAGACGGTTGATATAGCTATTGATCTACAGAATTCTGTGCAGGGAGTTACATCTTGGAAGAATAAAAAATACAATCCGGCGGTTCAGAAGGCGCTACGAGTTGTTCCAAGCGCATTTATGGAAGGATTCTTTGTGTGTGTTCTTAGAAAAGGTTAACTATTAAGCGTATCAAAGGCAGTTTTCATGTTTTTACTTTCTATTACTATCGTTAATTCTGTGTAGGTAGAGACTATTTCCACCACGTTTATTTTTTTAACGGCAAGTTTATTTAACAAAGCAAATATAATATTTGGCTGAGAAATATATTCCTCTTTGAATTTAATGTTCACAGCAAGCAGGTTCTCAAGTTCCATCGCAGGCTTAATCCTATTTTTCTTGCATAGGTTTTTTATAAGCGCTTGTAAGGCATGTGAAGCAATTATGGTGATTTCACCAACACCTTGGGTGACAGTGACGAAATTGGTGTTTGAGGGTTGAATCTGCGCGTACAAATCCTTTACTACTTTTAGGGCAAGTGTGTTTTTTGGCAAAGTTATTTCAAAAAGAGGCGAAATTAATATTGTGCGCTCAACTTCTACATCAGGATAAATGGAGGGGATCTTTTCTAAATTTTGAATAATCCTAGATAGGGAAGTTACAATGGTAGCTTTGTTTACCGGCTTGTGTGCTTGAATTTCCACAGTTTTTTTTATCTTCTTTGCATAGGCAGATATATTGAGCAAACCCTTTTTAGATGCTTCTAGCGCAACAGAATCAGATATTATTATATTTTTTACAACGTCGGCAACTTTGATCATGTTACATTTATAACATAAATAATGTGTTTGTTACAATTTCGCCAAAAATTTACTTTAAGTTAATTTTCTTTAAGATAATGCAAAACCGCAAAAAAAGGAGATTGTTTATGATTACTTTACATGGAGATATGCAAGGGCTTGATTTGTGCCTGTTGGCTGAGCGAGTATCCAACTGGATTCACGCAGCGAATCAACAAGGCGAAAATGTGCTGGATCAGACTTATGAGCGTATTTTTGCGCAGTTGGTTTCTGGTTCTTGTGTGGTGGTTGTGAGCGACTTTGGTTTACCTGCCGGTTTTTTAACTGGTTATACTTTGGGGACTGACGCCAACGGATATACGTGGGTTGAGGTGGGTTCTGGCATTGTTCCTCCTGAATATCGCGGGCGCGGCTATGGCAATATGCTTTATAAGGCGATTTGCCAACTTTTTCGGGATTCGGTGCTTGTAGGTACCACAAAAAACCCTATTGCGTTGAAGTGTTCCTTGCAAGCAGGGTTTAGGGAGGTACTGTTTTCTACCATTCCTCCAGAAATTCGCAAGGGCTTATGCTATGCAGCACCGTGTTTTAGACCAGTGCTTTTCTCACGGCGAGTATGTTCCGCAGAGAAAGCGCATGGGGGATGTTGTATCGCGCGAGTAAGGTATCCGCATTGGTCGGTTCAGTACTAGAGTTTTTTGAATCTGCTTGAGATGATGGTAGGTATTGGGAGCGATCCTATCATCACTCAAGCAAATAGGTTTATACATATGATTAGTGAAATTAACTTAACAAATCTTTTTTTTGATTTAGTTCAAATAGATAGTCCCACAGGGCATGAAGATGCCGTAGTGGCTTTTATAGAAAAAAAACTTGCCGAAAAGGGAATACAGTACAAAGTGGATTCATACGGTAACATAATTGCGTATGTACAAGGAAAATCCAATGAGACTATACTGCTAACTGCACATATGGACACTGTAGAACCTGGTAGGGGCATTTCTCCTTTTATAAATAATGGTGTAATTAAAAGCTCCGGAGAAACAATTCTTGGTGCTGACAATAAAGCAGGAGTGGCTGCCATTTTAGAGGCTGTGTTAAGTTTTGAAGATATTCCTGAAAATTCATTAGAAATTGTCTTTACGAGATCCGAGGAGGTGGGGAATCTTGGTGCCGTAAACCTTGATTACAGACTCTTAAGATCGAAGGTAGGGTTTTCTTTTGATACCGGTGGGAAAATAGGGAATCTGGTTGTAGCATCGCCTTTTTATTTACGATTCGATTTTAGTATTTTAGGCAAATCTGCGCATGCAGGTAAGCCTGAAGAAGCCACTAATGTTTTGCCTATATTCTCTGAAGCAATGCAAAAAATTACATTGGGGAAAAATTCCGAAAACACATTATGCAACATTGGAATTGTACATTCGGGTGATGCTCGCAATACCGTACCAGGTGCCTTATCTTTGCAGGGTGAAGTAAGAAGTTACAGTAAGCCAGAATTGGAAGAAACCTATAATAGAGTAAAAGAGGTGTTCGAGTCAGCTTGCACATTCCATGAAGCTACCTTGGAACATTCTTTTGAAATCGAAAATCCGGGTTTTACCTTCTCTGATCAAGATAATGTTGTACAGTATGGTCAGAAAATCGCGCGGTTGTGCGGAATAGAGCCAAATCTGATAAAGGCAACTGGATGTTATGATGCCAATGTTTTTTACGAAAAAGGGATTCAGGTTCTGAATTTTAGTAACGGAGGCTATGCAAACCACACGGTTAATGAGGAGATAACTGTCAAAGACCTATATGCTACAGCTTGCTTTGTCGAGAAAATTCTGCAGGTTGGATACATAAATACCCCATAAAGATTTGGCCATTAAGTCTTTTTACTTTGCTCGATTTGATTTAGAATTTTGCTATGCCTGCATTCTTGAATAGTGATGAAACATACTCTGGTCCTCAAGAGTTTGTTGTATCTGAAGCAGAGAAAAAACCCCCAGAAATCGACCTGTTTATTAATCATGCTGAATTTGCTAGTGCAGAAGATGCTGCAGAGCGTCTTTTAACGCAGGACTTTAGCACATTAGCTGTTGAAGCCCCACAAGACATAACTCCCGAACAACTTGCTGATTTAGGGAATGTGTTAAGAACGTTTCAAAAAGCCAATGACACCTTTTTTTACATGGAAGCTCGCCCCGAACAATACCGCAATACCTTTGCCTATGATCAGTGGGATGAAAAAACGTCTGACTTGCAAGATAATATAGGAGAACTTTTGGGATTTGATTTCCGCTCTGCTTTTCGAACAGAAGATGAAGCTTTACAGGGATTAGCTGGTGTAAGAAATCTTATGGAACATTCGGAATTTGCAGACAAAGCGGCACTAGCCGAAGTAGTTATGCAAGGTGGCTGGTACGCAAAACAGGCTTGTTTTAGGACATTCGCTAATGTGGCGGAATCTCAACACTTCGAGACTAGATCACATTATGAATCCTTGAAAGATGCTTACAACGAAGTATTGGCACTGGCGATACCTTCACTGGTTGAGGAAGAGAATTGGTTGGAAGTAGGTAAACTCTTTGATCATCTGGCTTTTTCTGACTTGCCTGTGGGTACCTTGGCCCCTGGAGAGTATTCTCAGAGTGGTCGAGAGCTTGCGGCAGGAATTCTGGTAGATGAAGCATACGACCTAGACGCAAGAAAAGGCGTTCTGAAAGAATATGTAAAGGTTTTTGGTCCAATTCATGCGGTTGATGCAATCTCGCACAAATTTGCCCAGATGAAGCAAGAGGGCAGGAATGCTGAAGACCCTTATGTGCAGGATTTAGTCCACGCATACGGCTGGTTGCAAGGCGAGGCAGTTTCTAACCCCATGGAAAATCTTGCCGATGTTTATGAAATCTCAGGCTATGCGCAAAATGAGCGCGCTGAACTTACCAAAATTGAAGCCGCCCATGTGGCGCATTTGGCGGAACTTTATGTCTCCGGAGTTTCGTATAGCAGAGTACATGCTGGATCGCAAAAGGGGGAGATTATGATCTTAGAAGACGATCCTCTGGAAGATTCTCAAGGAATTGTACGGGAACCCACTTCGGTCAAAATCCTAGAATTGGGAGCCGGTAACGCCAGAGTCTCTCGTGCGCTTTGGTCTGAAGGTTTTACCAAGTGTGTTGCTGTAGACTTTGATTCTACAAACACTGCAGTAGCAAAGGAACGTGCACCTGATCCAGACTTTCCGGTTTTACGTGCAGATTGGCACCATTTGCCGTTCCTAGATGCCAAGCCAAACTATAGCGCCAGCCTCGAGGTAAATGCACGAAAACGTGCGGGGGAATTTGAGGTGATGTTCACGACAGAACGCTCATTTTTGCACAATAGGACTCCAGTTGAATGGTTAAGTCTGTTTGATGAAACACGCCGCGTGTCTAGTGACAGAGCATTTCTTGGTTTGGATATTCCGGATACAGAGACTGGCGTGTATGCAGAACGCATCAAAAGTTATGCCCAGAACATGCAGGAGAACTTGGGGCTTGATCCAGCAGAAATGAACATAATCTTTGACGGGCCTGGGCAAGTGAAATTCAACCGCCTAGCCATATCAGACGAACAGCTGCGAATTTATGCAAGATTGTTTGGCTATGCTGTTGTTGAAAAAACAGCTGACGAGCGTGAGGATATGACCGATGTTTATTACACGCTGGCAAAGGATCAAAACTTTGTTTTTGGTGATATTTCCGAGAATGAGCTCAATGACTCTCTGGAAAAGCTAGGAGTTCTCAGCTATCAGACAGACTACAATATGCACATCAAAGCTTGGGGAATGACTTTGGGGCAAGCATTGAGGTTTGGTCCTGATAATGCTGCCAGCCTGCATAGCTCGCCATATGTGCAGGCGGAGTTTGAAGCCGGAAGAGGGCCGCTCATTTGGGCAGACAATAAAGGTGGTAGGGTGAGATTGATGGTAGAGATGCCTTATGGAGCCTAGGTCAAAGAACTAATTTCCTCACCACCTACAGGGTTTTGGCTGTAAAATCCTGCGGCTTCCCACGCCAGAGTAAACATGGCTCGCATGGTTTCGGCTACCAGTTTGTTGTTTATGATTACGCCAAGATAACTTTCGCCACGCTTAAAGTTGATGAATGCCACTTTGTCTCCGTAAATGTTCATTTCAATGGCTACAGGAAATTTTTTCTTTGGAACTATTCTGGTTTCACGTTTGTATTGTTCGTTTTTTTGAACATAATCACGCGTTTTGGTATCTTCTGCCACAATCACTTTGGCCCAAATATTCTGCTTTGCCCTTTGAGGACCATAATAGGTGTTGAGCCACTTGTAGAGTTTAGGTTCGACTTCTGAGGTTTGGAGAATTGCCCAAATTTCAGCGTTTTCTTTGAGTGTGTCTTTGTAAACTTCTTTAATGCCCTCAATACCGTCAAAGACCTTTACGCCCGGTTTGTTCTCCATAGCGCTAAATGAAGAAACCAGTTGAGGGAGAATTGCTTCAAGCGTGCTGACCTGATTCTTGGCTTCCTTTAAAGTATCCTCAATATTTTCCATAAGTTTGTAAGGATGTTCCGGCTTGAAATATGTTTTTTTGTTTTTTTTGTAAGTGGAGACAATTCCGCGTGTTTTTAAATCCTCCAGAATCTTGTAAACCATGCCTCGCTTGTGCGTAGCTTTTTGAGCTATGGTTGAGGCAGGGGAGTCGCCAAACTGTAATAGCAGATCGTAGATTTCGGCCTCTCCGGATTTGAGTCCGGATTTTTCCAGCACGTTTTTGTACATATATAAATTTTAGCTTTAAGTAGAGAAAATACCAGAGGCTGATGCGGTATAAGTTAAATGTCATGAATGTATTGACACATAACGAAACCCATAGTATAATTATGTTATTCTGGTGAGGGAAAAGCCACTCCAGTAGTTTTGGAAGAAGTGTTATAAGATGCTTGACAAGATATTAACTATAGGGTATAATTAATTCATTCGCAAGTTAGAAAAAGAGTCTACCACTTAGTTTTCTATCCGTAGCGGCGCTACCGCAGGGCTCCGGTTTGTGTACCGGAAGAAGAAAGCCAAGAATAGTGGTTGACCAAGGTCATTCATTGTTTTTGGCTTTTTTTTGTAATTTGAGAGTAAAGCCGAACTTTTTTTAGAGGGAAGCAATTTGGGAATAAAGTCTTGTTCTCAAGTTGCTTTCCTTTGCCTCGCGAAAGAAAGTATTACTGTCTCTCTGGTTATACCAGAGGTCGCCAGCCATGGCGTTATAAACCAAGGAGGTTTGAAATGGCACAGAAACTTTTTAACACGGCTTTTTCCTTGTCCATGGTGGTTCCCCCGTTCGGGATGGAGGGGATTGAACTTACTCCTGCAGAAGCCGCCGAGTGGCTGCGGCAGGAAGGTGTGGTAAACGTGGCCAATCCCACCCACGCCAACACTTTGGACGCGGTGTCCAAGAAGGTTGGTGTTGATATGCGGGCTGCCAAGGGTGGCCGCGTGGTTTTGGGTAAGGGCGATGGATGTTTAGTCGCCCAAGTTGTTTTCCCGCCTTCTGTCCCACGGGAAACCAAGGAGTACACCGATGAGCAGGTTGCTCTCGGTACGTTCTCATTTATTTTGGTGATAGTTAGCTAGGAGGAAAAAATGACAGAAGAAGAAATTCGCGGAGAAATTGGAGCCCTCCTGCAACGTGTTAGTGAGTTGCAAGGTATGTTAACTGCCAAGGGGGTAGCAGAGTTGAAAACACTAACAGACTCGGGGTGGAAAGAGTTCGATTTCCATTCCGATTATTATGGGAGTCACCCTGAATATGGCGAGGGTGACATCGACAAGAGATATCTCTTCCATCCGGAGGTTGATGTCTCCCGATGGGACGGGGTTTTGTTCTCCCACGGGCACTACGATGCAGATCCAACCAAGAATGAATTTATGGATTGGTTGGAGACACTAACTACTGATCAATACTTGGAAGTTGATTAGTTTTATTACTTGGTCTGTAATGCAATGTCTATGAAAATAGGCGTTGCATTTCAGGTCTGCTCTCCGGACAATCCGGACTGATGAGTCTTCCGAAAGGCAAGATGAAAGCAGAAGAACGTTGAAAACAAAAAAAGAAAAATTGGCATAACCGTAGGAGGTGAAACATGCCCCGTAGTTTTATGAGAGAACCACGCAAGATGTACAACGTCCGCGAGGGTGAAGAATTCGAAGCCCGGTTTATCGCTGCCGAAAAAGGTGGCGTTATGACCGCGCTCCGTGTGAACGGAAAGATTGCTTTCCCGGAGCGTCGTGGGTTGCAACCCAAGCCCGAGGAAATTTGGGTTGTGAAGATTGCAGGTCAAAATCCTGCAGGATCTGTTTACTTTCTGAAGTGTCTGAAGTTTGTGTCTAGCGAGGCCTCCCGGCAAGCAGCTTGGGAAGCTGAAGTTACGGCACAAAAAAGCCAACGCGAGCGGGACATGGAAGTCCTGAACGCGCGCTTGCCCCAAATCCGAGAAAAAATCCAAGGACTTTTGCCTCTGTTAACAAACGAGGCATTAGATTTGGGTGAGGGGATAAGCATACAGCTTAGCTCCAATATGGCGAAAGTTGAATCCATGGATCCAATTGAGGGAATTGTGGGTTCACTTCGACAGTACGTGCACATCCGATACGGCGAGGGGTTTGTTGCCGAAACCTTTGAATCTTTTTTCAAGGGTTGGGAACATGTTTCCCTGCGGAATATGCATTGGGTACCAGAGGGTGGCCGAGAAGTTGAGGTAAAATTCAACTTCTTTGGTCAAGAGCCCAAGGCTCTTTATCCTGGTAAAGTCGTCAAGACTTATCGCCAGGACGTTCCTTTTGAGGATCAGCGCCGCGACAAGCGTGTCCGGCGCGAGATCTACCAAGTCATTGAGGCTGAAACACCTCTTGGCATGGTAGAGGTTCAAATGTGCGTACATGAAGATCCTCGCCGCGGTTTTGCCAAATCGGCTTGGGACCAAGGTCCTGTTGATGCTCTGCTTGCAGAGATTGAAGCTGAAAAGCTTGCGTATCTGCAAATTGGGGAAGAAAACAAGGCATTTGGTCTTTTGTCGGTGGATCCGGGAAATTGTGGCAGTGTTTTGAGCAAGATGCCCGGGTTTGGTATTGCAAGATGGGCCGAATTTGGGCAGTGTGTGATTCGCCCAGAATTGTCCGTAATTTTTGAAGGGTCTGCTTTTAAACTCGTTCCGTTGAAGATGCGTGGTGATGCTCCGGTTGATGCTTGGAGCATGATTACCTTTGAAGCCGGGCGTGAGGTTGATGAGCAGGCCATCGAAGATTTCTTGCAAAAAACCACGGAAAAGCTAGAGATTTTGAGCGCTGAGGAGTACCAGAAATGGTTGCAAACAAACTCAGCGGATCTCGCTATCGAAGTGCTATCTTCAGTGGAAACCGGTGATAAAACGCCCGGTTATGAGTACCGGTACAACGTGCGTTTTGCCATGCCATTCAAGGTTTCCAAGTTGTTGGACCTTGGATGGAGTCCAGTTGTTCGTTCCGTTGCCATTGAAGTTCGGCAAACGGAGTTGAAAACTGGATATGGCAATCGGCCGTTCACAGGCAAATTGGCTGGGAAATTGGAACAAGGCACCCGATATAGTAAGGATTATGTCGGTGGGGTTTATTACCCATACTTCCAAATTCCCAAAACCGAGGCCGAACTAAAGGCCGCGGAGGAAAAAGTTTGGAGCGGTTTCATTGCGGATTGTAATCGCGACCGTGCGACTTTGGCCGGTTGGCGATATACAGACACGGGCAACCCTGTTGTGTACATTTTCAACAAAGTCCAAGGTGGAGATGGTTACTGGATCCATATGGAGCTTGTGGTTGATGAAACAAACCCACGGCTTGTTTGGCGGAAGGGTGGAAACTCTCGCAAGGGCGAGACATCCACGCTGGATCCAGCAGCGATCAATTTCGCAATGAAGTCTTATGCGTCCTCTGGTTGGCCCGTAGCCAAGGACGATTCTTTGCCTCAAGGTAAGCGCCTGTTGGCTTACTTGGGGTTTGAGTAGGAGGTTGAGATGGCTACAAAGCCTATCACCGATGGGAAACCAGTATCCTGGTATCTCAAAGGTGGGCGACACAACGCACTCAGCCGGCACCGTGGCGAGCATGGCCTTTGGTACATGGTCGGGATGTGGGGATCTGGTCGTTATCAAGACGGCTGGAGTATCACTGTTTTTCCTGATCGTGTGAAGCCAAGTGGCTATGCGGGTAGTCGCCTGAGTGCCGTAATGCCCGAATCCATGCGTGGACTAGCCTTGCTAGATGTAAGCGGCAAAGGTGGGTACGATCGTGGTAAAGGGCACAGTAGCAAGGGTGGGTTTCGTGCTGGCGGTTCCATCACCTATGTTTATGGTGATAAGGAGTTTGACCCAGCACTGCTTGATGACGGTGATGAGTTTCTTCGACAGGTCTTAGGCTACGAGCCAACTGTCGAAGGCATCGCCGCCGGCAAAGCAGCAGACGAGGCTGAAGCCCGAAGGCGGATCACAATAGAGCGCATTCGACTCGAAGAAATGGAGTTTGAGTGGGAGTCGAAGCGCAAAGCTGCTGAAGAAGAAAAAGCAGCTTGGGAAGTTTTGTTTAGTGGTGTTCCGGAAGCTCCCGAGAACTGGTTTAAGGATGTCGAACGCAATGGTTTACACGTTTGGCAAACCGGACCTGGATGGGGTAGGTGGATGGAACGTATTTTTACAGAGATGGTTTCTTACTTGGCGTGGCGCGAAGAAGTTCTGGCAGATCAAGCAGAACAAGCTCGCAAAAATGCTGAGTGGTTGATTAAAAAAGCAGAGCAAGAGCGTTTGGCCGAACTTCATACGACAGCTGTGACAACACAGATGTTATCTATGAAGGAACGCCTCGCCCAGCTCAAGAAATGATCTCAACCCAAACCATAGTCATCTTAAATGATTTCTATGGTTTGGGCTCTTTTCCAAAATCTTTAAGCTTTAGAGGTTTTAGAAATGAGTAGTGTTTGTCTCGTAGTATGAATTCTGAAAACTGTTTGTAGTGCCATAAATAGTTTTGAGCATTTATCACAAAAAGGAGAATAAATCATGTTAACGCAAAAAGAGCTGGAAACGATCGTTGGGTTGCATCAGGACTGGGGTTCTTACTTACTGGTGGAGCGGGATGGCACCGCCGTATACGCTTACCTGAATGTGTTTCCGGACGGTGAGTCCGATTATGAGAAGTGGGTGCTGGAACTGGGAGTGCCCGTGGCGCCAGAAGATTTGGGCGCCCTGTACGATGATTTTTGGGCCCAGCGGTCGGAAGATCAACCGATGCTGGACAAATACCATCGTTTGTACAATGAGGCCAAAGCCAACCGGAACAAATAGTTTATTCCAGCAAGAAAGAAATGCCTCAAAAACATTCCTTTCTTGCTGGTACCATCCCGCTTAGCGGCTGATGAGATCTGGGAAGCTCAGATCGAAATGGTAGAATCTTTTTTATTGCAAATAAATTTAGTTTGTTTAAGCTCTCATACCAATGCGGTAGGGGAGTTTGAACACAGAAAAACCCCTTTGTATTTTGTCTTTCTGCGAACGGTAGACTCGCAGGAAACCCCACGAAGGGGTTTTTTTGTGTCTCACTACTGTAGATCCGCAAAGAACTCATAGTATTGACCAAAAACGCTTATTATCCTATAATCCGAAAGAATTTAGCGTCAATGACCCTGTTAATGACATGCGTCTAGGGTCATTTTGTGGGCATGCGCCCAAGGAGCTTACTGTGATCAAAACAAGTTTTTTAATGTTTTTGGAGGAGGCATTTCCACGTTTTCGGTACTGGAACCACCAACTGTTGGCACTGCATGCTGTTGTGTCTGTTGGAGTCCTTTTCTTAATGTGCCGAATATTTCTAACAATGTTAGTGTCAGAGCATCCATGGAAGGCGCTGCTTGGTTCGGTGCTTATTTTCTTGGGTGTGGGATATATTGCATTTCCTGCGCTTAAGGAAGTAATCACGATCGCTTTTGATTACCTGAATTATCGAGATAGTTTGGCTTTAGGGCTAGCCCTTGCACGAGCCCACCTAATGGAGCCTTTCATCAAAGAAGCTTGTAAGGCTTTAGGTGAAAACAAGGAGCCAAAGATACAGCTGATCAAGTTGATTCAACTGGCGGCTATTGCTAACTACCCCTTGGAAAAGCTTACTCTAGACTTTGCTCGTTATGGCATGCCCGAAGGAGTAAAACGGCCAAAGTTCGTGGCTGACAGAAAGCTGAATCCCACATGTATAACATGCACATTTTGGGCGGGTAGATACTCTGAACTCAGTCAAACCTTGGTCGTGTATATAGACGGATCTTACCAACAGTAATTTTTCAAAAGCCTGTTTCCAATAACAAAGGAAATGGGCTTTTTCTTTTTTTACGGAAAGCCCATATAAGCATATTCTCAATCGCAACCACAAAAAAAGAGCTACCTTGATGCTTAATCAAAATAGCTCTACCAGTTTTCCGCACTTTCTAATCCATAATAATCCATCCACTCATCTGCAAATTCATAGTGCTCGTCGTCTAGGGGGAGCACAGTCACAATGGCCTTCCTCATTTTATCGTAAACAATTCTCATTCTAATGCCTCCAAGGCTTGTAACAAACCAAAGCGACACTCTGTTGGATTCTGCGCGAATAAATTCGGCTGTACCGGTTTGGATTTGGTGGATAATGTGCTCTCTTTCGCTTTGAGTTAGCCTCAGGTGATATCTGAACAGTGCTGCCCAGAAACTATGTCTAAGCAGGTTTTTAGCCTTACTGCGTCTTTTTCCTCCGTGTTGCATGTGGGACCTCCGTGGTTGTTATTTGGATTTTAGCATGTTTTGGCGAATTTATACTTGATCTAAAGAAAGTGCGCTATAATCCACACATGAATGTAGGAATCGTCGGATTACCCAACGTTGGTAAATCCACACTTTTTAATGCACTTCTCAAGAAACAGGTCGCTTTGTCGGCCAATTACCCGTTCGCTACGATTGAGCCCAATATTGGTGTTGTGGAAGTTCCGGACCCTCGTTTAGACATTTTGGCCCAACTTATCAAAAAGGAGTTTCAGCCTAAATACGGGCATAAAGAGGTTCCGGAGAAAATAGTTCCAGCAGTGGTGAAATTCTACGATATTGCGGGTTTGGTCAAGGATGCACACAAGGGCGAGGGTTTAGGAAATCAGTTCCTGACACACATTAGAGAAGTTGATGTGATTGTGCATCTTGTACGGGCGTTTCAGGACGAAAATGTTATCAGGGCGGGTTCGGTGAATCCTCACGATGACGCTGAAACTATTAATACTGAGCTGGTTCTTGCGGACATTCAGGTAATGGAAAAAAGGGTGGAAAAGGTTCAGCAAGAACTTAAAAAGTCGAAAACCACTGAGTTGTTAGAAAAGGCATCTGCATACCAAAAACTCATGGACGCTCTTAATTCCAACAAATTTGCCTCTACAGCCATGCTTAGTGAGAAGGAGTTGGCGCATATCAAGGATTTGAATTTATTGACGCGCAAACCCATGATTTATGTCTTCAATGTTGATGAGGCGGATGTAAACAAAGATTTTGAATTTACCCACGAATTTGCATATCACATGAGCCTTTGTGCCAAAATTGAATCAGAAATTAGTTCCTTAGCGGAGAGCGAACGCGCAGAATTTATGAGTGCTATAGGAATTGCTGAAAGCGGCTTGGATACTCTGATTAGAATGTGCTACTTGCTTTTGGGTTTGCATACGTTTTTTACAGCCGGACCCAAAGAAGTTCGAGCGTGGACTATACCTATTGGAATCAAGGCTCCGCAAGCCGCGGGTAAGATACATACGGATTTTGAAAGAGGATTTATAGGGGCCGACGTAGTAGCCTTTGCCGATTATGTGGCTGTGGAGACATGGCATGGTGCCAGGCAAAAGGGTCTTTTGAGGATGGAGGGTAAAGAATACATCGTAAAGGATGGGGATATTGTGGAATTTAGGTTTGGCGTATAGGGCTTGATTTTGTTGGATTCTTAAGATAAGATAGCGTGCGCTGGCCAGATATTCTAATTTAAATAGAATCAATTTGTGGACATACTGGCCAAAGTTTATATAATCAGTATTATGAAAACGTACGAAATGATGACAATTTCAGATGTGAGCCTTGGTGAAGATGGGGCACTAAAGAACTTAAATTCTATTAAGGATCTCATTGCTTCATTTAAGGGTAAGACCTTGGACAGCAGTTCTTGGGGCAAACGCAAATTTGCCTATGAATTGGACCATAAAACGGAAGGGTTTTACGATGTCATCAAATTTCAAATGACTTCAAATGATGTTAAGTCTCTAAAAACGAAACTTAACTACATGGATAAATTATCAAGGTATTTAATTACTGCTGCCTAACAAATCAAGGCAGATGGAGGGAAAATGTCCTCAAGAAGTGTTAACAAAGTTATTTTAATTGGAAACTTAACAAGAGACCCAGAACTTAGATATACCCCAAATGGAACTCCCGTTTGCGGAATAGGTATTGCGACAAATAGAGAATGGAATACAGATGATGGTAAAAAAGAGGCAGCAGATTTTCATAATGTTGTTGCTTGGAACAAGCTAGGTGAACTATGTGCACAGCTTTTAAAAAAGGGAACGAAGGTTTACGTAGAAGGTAGATTACAAACCAGAGATTGGACTAACGATAAAGGTGAGAAAAGATACAAAACCGAGGTTGTAATCGATGAAATGATTGTATTAGGCAATTCAGGTGGTAGAAGTGATGATGGTGAAAATTCTGGAGCAGGGTACTCAGAAACATCCAGCAGCCCAAGTGTAGATGATATAGATTTAGACGAAATCTTGTCAGATAACTAGAAATTTAACAAAAGCCTGCTTAAAGTTTAAGTAAGAAATATGGATAAAAAGAAATCAAAAAAAGTGAAGAATGAAGGTTGCCATTTCTGCGAGAGCAATTCGGAACCAGACTACAAAGAAGTCCTAATTCTAAGGAGATTTATCTCCGATAGAGGTAAGGTAATTTCCGCGTCCCGAAGTGGAGTTTGCAGTAAGCACCAGCGAGTTTTGAGTGTTGCAATTAAACGCTCAAGATTTCTTGCACTTTTGCCATATACCGATCAACACTCTCTTTAAGTTGTGCTAGAATCACTTAGATGCCCATACTGTCTGTATTTTTAGGTACATCTGAAATCTCGTTCTTGTTGTTTTCTTCAAGGACCTCCTTTAGTTTTTTCCATTTTCCATATCAAAGCTCATGCTTGCGAACAAGAGTTTATGCTTCAGGCGAACTCACAGAGATATTTTCCTTTGCTGCCAAGAATCTTGGAGTGCCTTTGGAAATGTGCGAGATAATAGTTTCATCAGTGTATGATCTTGACCCCAAGCTTTTTGCAGGGATAAAAAATGTAAATCTTATCGTTAACACCTTTGAGCTGTTTCATTTGGCTTCCTCGTTTTCCACAGTGTTTGTTAGTGGCTCTAACCTATTTGCTGTAAATCAGGCTATTGAGGGATTTCCGCATTTTTATGCTGATTCACTTACTAACACACAGGGTAACAAGAAATTGACTATTGATGCTGAAAAGCAGAATTTTTTCTCTAATCAGTTTATATATCCATTCGTACAAACAAATAACTATACCGAACAGTTCGACTTGGATCAGGTTGTTAGATACATGTTTTCGCAGGTTAACTACAGATTTGACCAATCCAGGCCAATATATTTTAGCGGAGAGCGTTTTTTAAATATCGACAAAATGAAAACTCTTGGCTATCTGTTAATTCTTGATCTTATCAAGGACACAGGTTTTTTTGATGTTAGAATCGATCCCTCAAATAAATTGCCACTCGTGTTAGCACTTAAGAGATACAAAAACTCTGATTCTCAGTATGATCTTGTATCTACAAGCCAGCTTTATTTCAAAAATGTTGGTACTGTTTTGAACTGTACGGGTAATGTAGAGTGTCTGTTCAAGAGTGATTCTGGCACTTCACAGGTTATTGAGGTTCAACCCGATTCATTGTTTGTGCATCCGCTTGATGCAGGTGAAAGTGCGAACATAGTTGTTAAAGGTACCAACTTAAATTCAACTGAAAGGCGCATTACGGGCGGTGAGTTAGGTTTTGTGATAGATACAAGAGAGAAGCGCTCACAGGAACCAGTGTTGCTGGGATCTGGATATCAAAAATATAGAGAATGGCAGAAAGTACTAAAAGATTCTTTTGATCGTTTATGACCTATCTAAGACAGGTGCCAAAAATTAATAAAATGATTTACAAAAGCGAAATTTTTGTAGAAAGATGTTTGCCCATAGAAGGTACCATAGTTGTCAAGGTAGGGGATACTGTAGAACCTGTCACCAGGCTTGGTATGACAAAGGTTTCTTATGGTGTTATGAACATGCCGACAAGCCTCAAACTGGCAAAGGGAAAGTTGGAAGATGGATATTTTTATGAGGGTGAGAAGATAGGTAGCGTTGGTACTAGGCACGTGATTGCGCCATTTAACGGTTACTTAAGTAAGGGCAGCAGTGGCGCATTTGCCCTAAAGCAAGAGCAACGTGACTATTGGTTGTTGTCAGGTGTGTGGGGAGTGATAGCGGATTATGTTGATAAAAGATCTGCCTTAATCAAGACACAGGCACTAGACATTCCGCTTGTGGCGTGTACTCATGGCAACGCTGCCGGAGAACTGATTGTTTTTCCAAATCCTGCGGACTTTTTAACCATTCACTATCTGGAAAAATTTGCAGGCGATGTTTCTGGAAAAATAATTTATACGGGTGATTTTGTAACTTCAGCGCTTGTGACTCGCGCAAAGGAACTAAATGTGGGTGGGATCATCGCAGGTAGTACTGATAAATCAACATTTATCCTAGCCAAGAAACAAGGAATATTTTTGGGTATAATCAGCGCCTTTGGAAGAACCCCTACACCACCTTTTATATTTGATGTACTCAAACAAGTTTCGAATAGATTCGTATTTGTAAGCAGTTCTATGGCTTTGTTAAGGCTTCCAGTTGCAGCTAGAGAAGCTACAACAGAAACATCCAAAGTAAATTCCAATCCACAAGGCTTATATCTTTCGGAGCTGTTGCCTGGTAAAAATGTGCAAGTCTTTGAGAAGCCTTATTATGGTTGGACCGGCACAATAGACAGTGTACAAGGTGATCAAATTTATGTTAAGCTCCACGATGTATCTGATTTGTTTAAGGTTTCTATACCTAATGTAATCGTGATTGATTATGACAGCGTTTGATAAATTCCAGAAAATTTTAATTACCTTTCTTTTGCTTGTAAGCGTATTTTTTGGTGGATACTATTTTGGCGTAAGGGGATTTGAGATAAATCTCAAAAAAAATCCTCCAGATGTTGAAATAGTAAACAAGGCACCTTATGAATCAAAGATCGATTTTAAGATATTTTGGGATGTTTGGGATATTTTAAGTGCAGATTACTTGTTACGCCCTGTCGATTCCAAGAAAATGCTTTATGGTGCAATCAAAGGTATGGTTGCTGCTCTTGATGACCCATACACTTCGTTTCTACCTCCAGAAGAAAACAAGTCTCTAAGCAGTGCCCTTAATGGTGTATACGAGGGTATTGGCGCGGAACTTGGTATAAAAGAAGGGCAGTTGATTGTAGTGGCCCCTCTTGACGGTTCACCTTCAAAAGCAGCAGGAATCCGCGCAGGGGATATGGTAATGGAAATCGAGGGTGTTAGTACCTTTGGCATAACACTTACAGAGGCTGTGGGAAAAATTCGGGGACCGTCAGGAACAATAAGTACCTTAACTATCGCACGAAAGGACGTAGAACCTTTTACCGTTAAAATCAAGAGAGGGAAAATAGTTGTTGAAAGCGTAACATGGGAAGACAAGTCCGATGGTATTGCCTATATAAGAATCAGCCGCTTTGGCGGGGATACAAATGACAATTGGGATAAGGTAGCTTCTGAAGTAAATGTAAAGATGCGAACACTTAATGCCATAATTCTTGATTTGCGAGGTAATCCAGGGGGTTATCTTCAATCTGCCGTACACATCGCTGGAGAGTTCTTTAGAGATAAACCTGTGCTTTTCCAAGAAGATGCTTTTGGCAATCAAGAAGCCCTTGATACTAGTAGAATAGGTTCCTTCAATGGAGTTCCAGTTATTGTGCTGATAGATGGGGGTAGTGCGTCAGCTTCTGAGATTCTGGCAGCCGCGTTGAAATTCCATATAGATGCCAAACTTGTAGGGGTTAAATCTTTTGGTAAGGGTACAATACAAGATGCTAAGGATTTTGCAGATGGCTCTGGGATTCATATTACAATTGCAAAATGGCTTACTCCGGCAAAAGAGTGGGTTCATAAAAATGGAATCAAGCCTGATGTTGAGGTAGAATATGTCAGTGAGGGTGAATATGATCCCAAAAAAGATAAGCAACTACTGAAAGCTATAGAAGTTGCCAAGTCCTTATGAATGATCAGATAAAAATAGAGAAAATGTCCATAAAATCAAAACTTTTGCTTATTGGATTTGTTTTGTCTGCGTTGTTCTATATTGTGTATGTTTTTGATCCTGTTGAATTTAGAGAAGTAACCCCAAAATCTACTACAAAACAAAGTTACCTCCAAAACCTTAAAAATAAGTTTTCTGGCAGTGATGCTCCCAAACGCCAAGACAAACTCGTTGAGACTCAGGTTGTGAACGAAGAATCCGCAGTCATTGACGTAGTAGAAAAAGTCTCACCATCTGTTGTTTCTATTATAGTTAAAACAGTAGGTTACGACTTTTACTCAGGTCCCTATGAATCCGAAGATGGTATAGGCACAGGTTTTATTGTGGATTCCACAGGTTTGATTGTTACTAACAGTCATGTAGTGAATGATCCTGATGGGGAATACTCAGTGGTTACAAAGGATGGAAGCACCTACGAAGTGACGGCCATACATTTGGACGAGTCTTCTGATTTGGCCATCATTGAGATAGTTGCGCAGGGTTTGCCTACAGTTGAGTTAGGGGATTCAGGAAAGCTAAAGGTAGGTCAAACAGCAATAGCAATAGGAAATGCTTTAGGCAGATTTTCTAACACTGTAACAAAGGGAGTCGTTTCAGGTGTTGCCCGAGAGCTCACTGCATCTGGTGGATTTGGTAGCATGAAAACTTATGAGGATGTCATTCAAACCGATGCAGCACTGAACCCTGGGAATTCTGGAGGCCCTTTGCTAAATATACTAGGTCAGGTTATAGGCATAAATGTAGCGACTACTAGAAATGCCGATAACATAAGTTTTGCAATTCCAGTCAACACCCTAAAGCCTATTCTAGAAGGTTTCTTGAAAGAGGGGAGAATAATTAAACCATACCTTGGAGTTGCCTACACCTTGATCACTCCTGAGATAGCTAAACTTCGTTCCCTAAAAGAAGGTGCGTTTGTGTCTCGAGTTGTTCCTGATTCTCCTGCAGACAAAGCGGGTATAAAAAGAGGTGATATTATAACTAAATTTGACGGTAATGTAGTGAATGAGCAAACATCGGTTGGCGAAATAATACGCGGTAGTGCCGTAGGGGACACTGTTGAGGTCGTTTTGTTTAGGGGTAGTGATGAGATTAAGCTTGAGGTTGTTCTTGAAGAAGTGCCTGAGACACTTCAGTAAGCATTTGTCCTATTTCACCCTCCATCACGCTGTTGATATTGTGCCAAGTCATGTTTACCCTGTGATCTGTGATCCTGTCTTGAGGGAAATTGTAGGTTCTGATCTTTTCGCTTCTATCGCCGGTTTGTACTTGTTCTGACCTGATATCAGAAATGCTTTTTACTTGTTGTTCCTCCATCATTTGGTAGATTCTGGATCCCAAGACTTCCATGGCCTTTTCGCGATTTTTCCCTTGTGTTCGTGCTTCTTGGCATTCCACGACGACGCCAGTAGGTATATGTGTTAGGCGTACTGCTGTAGAGACTTTGTTGACGTTTTGTCCACCTTTGCCTCCGGATCTATAGAAATCCATCTTTATATCTTCAGGTTTTAGCTCAAATTCGAGTTTTTTTACTTTTGGTAATACTGCAACTGTTGCAGCAGACGTGTGAATACGTCCAGCGGCCTCTGTAGTAGGAACTCTCTGAACTCTGTGCACTCCCGACTCTGTCCTTAAGATGTTGTAGATATTTTTGCCTTTGATGATAAAAGTTGCAGTTTTAATTCCGCCCATGTCGCTTTCAGAAAGATCAAGCATTTCCACCTTAAAGTTGTTTTTTTCGGCATATCTCATATACATTCTGTAAAGATCAAAAGCAAAAAGCGCTGCCTCGGTGCCTCCTGTACCAGCACGTATCTCTACAATCGCAAAATTCGTGTCTACATTTGAGGTTTGGTTTGTTGTAGTTTCTTCAGTTTTGTAACCATTCTGGATAGTTTCAATAGTTGCTTCTAGTGTGGTTTTTTGTGAGATTAACTCGGCAATTTCATCATTCAACATCTTCTGCATTTCTGCATTATTCTCATTTAGCAAAAGATTTTTCACTTCGTTGATTTGATCATCAATACGGTGAATCTCTGAATGTATAGTATTAATTGTATCGTTCATTGGAACCTAGTTATTTGCTGTTTTTGCCTGTTCCATCATTTCTTTTAATGAAGGCTTTTTAGCTGAAGTCTTGCTAGCGCCTGTTTTTTCAGGTTTGGTTGGGCGTGCCTCTTGAGCTTTTTGTTTTTCTGCAGATGTTGCACGTTTTTTCTCAAATTTGACTATTCTTCCCTCGGTATCAACAAACTTTTGTTTGCCTGTGTAGAAAGGATGGCAATTACTGCAAATATCAACACTTATAGCATCTTTTGTTGATATAGTAACAAAACTGTTGCCACAAGCACAGGTGACAGTACATGAATTATTGAGTTTTGGATGAATTGCTTCTTTCATAACGGAAGGAGTATATCAACTTTTTGCGCTTTTGCCAATCATTTACGCTTTCTCGCTTCGGCTACAAAAACACCAGTAAATATGACTGCTGAGCCCAAAATTGCCATCTGTGTTGGAATCTCTCCCAAAATCAGAAAGGATAATGGTAGGGTAAATATAGGCCCCAAGTAACTGAAAACGGCCGAATCAGATATTCTAGAATTATCGAGTCCCCATTGGAAAAGCAAATAAGCAGCAATAGATGAGAAAATAACCAGATACATTAGTGCGAGAAAACCTGGAGTTTCGAGTCTTAAAATAGAAAAGTTGTAAGTTCCAAAATTGCCTTTTGCCTCCATTATCATTAAAGGCATAAACGACACTAGAGCTACAAAAAAAGCTATAGAGGTGTGAATGAAAGGCGAGTAGCTGTGCCTTAGCGGTTGAATATGTAATTTCTGCAGAGTCAGTGAAACTTGGTTTGATTTTTCGCCCATGACTTTTTTTGAGAGAATGATATACGCCGCAAAAGCAAAATTGTATCCCATTACAAGCAGATTACCCAAAACCCTATATCCAATATTTAATGAGGAAGTATCATGCATGAGGGCTGGTTCTAGGACAATGACCAGTGTGCCTAATGTGGCAAGAGCTATGCCAAATTCCAACGGCCTGTTCATTTTATCTCGATAGAAGTAATGTCCTCCAGCAATCACTAGGATTGGTGCTACCGCCCCTATAATTGCGGAGTCAATTGCTGTAGTGTACTTGAGGCCTGCAAAGATTAATAGGATGCTGGTTTGCCCAAGAATTCCCAGTAAAATGAGTGTTGGCAAGTCCTTTTTGTAGATAGGTGTCCTCTTAAGTTCAAGTAAAGTGAATGGGAGAAGTATCAAGCAAACAAGTAAGAATCGATAAAATAATAGCGTAAAAATTGGTACAAAGTGCAGTGCAACTTTTATTGCTGGTGCTGCGCCTCCCCAAATAGCAGTTGCAGTTAACAACGCAAGATACGCCAAAGTTTTTGTGGACAGCTGATTATTCATCACAATTATTTTACATTAGATTTGTATCTAAGCACTACACCAAATTCTTCAGCGTACCATTTCACGATATCGTAGGTTTGTTGTTTTCCACTTACAAGATCCTTGATTGATATAGTGTTGTTACGCAGTTCTTCCTCACCCAGTATGATAACGTAAGGTATTGATTTTTTGTCAGCATACTTAATCTGTTTTTCTAGTTTGGTATCAGCTTCGAGCCAAACTTCGGTGTTTTGGCCAAAGCTGCGTAATGTTTCGGCAACTTTCATACTCAGCTGTAGATATTTAGAGTCATCAGTTGGCCAAAGAGTTACCAAATATTTAGTTTCTGTATCTTGTATAGGAAGTAGATCCCAAGTTTTTAGGAATTCAAGTAGGGGAATGTCTCCCATGGCAAAACCCGTTGCCTCAAGTTCCATATCACCGAAAATATTGATAAGTTTGTCAAATCTTTCGCCTCCAAATAAAGATCGGGTGTTTCTAGGATTTTGATCAAACACTTCGTAAACTAGCCCATCGCTATAATCAAAGCCTCTTATAATGGAAGGATCAAACTCGCAAAATGCACTTATCCCTGTTTTTTCAGTCAGATCAAATATTTCCAGAAGATTCTGATATCCCTTGTTTGTAGATAGGATTTTGGAATCAATGACTTTGGTGAGGTTTTCCATATCAACTTCCATAAAGGTCACAACTTTCGAAACTTGTTCTGGGCTTAATCCCTGCTCTTCAAGTGCTTTTCGGAATTCGTCATTGGGCATCTTACTTTTCTTATCCATGAGTCTTCTGACCTTTACTTGCTGTTCTTCAGAAAGGTTAAGAGTATCTTCTAGCAAGGCTTTAAGTAGTTTCCTGTCATTTATAGATATTTTGAACATCTCTTGAGTTGCCCCAAATGTTTTCATGAGTTCTACTATCAGCATGAAAATCTCTATATCCGCTGTAGCACTTGAAATACCGAATATGTTTGCTTCCAACTGATAAAATTCGCGTCCGCGACCTAGTTGCGGTTTTTCGTATCGCCAGTTGTTACCAATCATGAACCATTTTATGGGTTTGGTAAGCTCTTTATAACGCTGAGCGATCATGCGGACTGTTCCGGGAGTTAATTCGGGTCGTATGGCCAGTTTTCTGTCTGCGCCGTCTTGAAGCGTAAACATTTGGTTTCCCACTATTTCTTCACCTGATTTTGCTGCGAATATTTCCAATGGTTCAAGAATAGGGAAGTCGTATTCTTCAAATCCATACAATCTGCACACTTTTTTCCAAGTGTTAAATATGTAATTTCTCACACGCATGTCTTCAGGATAAAAATCCCTAGCGCCTTTGTAAGATTGTGTAGATATATAATTTTTGTTCATTTATTCTCCCAAACTTGCTACAAAAAAAAGCTCCCAGTTCCTAAAAACAACTATATCACTCGAAAGTGAGCAAAGGTGTAAGCCTTTACTATAATAGTAGTTTTCAGGAAGCGAGAGCTTTGTCCCGTGGTCCCATTCCTGTTCCTGCAACTTAATGCAGACACTCATGTCATACTAGATGACACCCATTGTACGGCGGAGAACCGTTCAGGTTTATTCCAAGTGGAATGAGAGCTAAGTTCTTCATTCCTACGCCTTTTGGCTGGTTTTTAGCCTGACTGCGCCTTGCTTTGGCAAGAGGGGAGCCGTGTTCAAAAAGAGGCTAGTTGCGGCTTTCACTATCCCGCATCGCTTCTAAAAGCTTTAACTTCTTTACTATTTCTTCCCTGAGCGCATTGACGAATTAAATTTTCAACAAATCCATTGTAGAATGCCTGTTGGTGGTTGTCAAACAAGCAAACTAACCGCATATGGGGTTGGTATGTTATCATTCATGTCATGGAAATAAGTTATATCTCACACTCTTGTTTTAAAATTAAGTCGAAAGCTTTGGATTTGGTGATTGACCCCTATGAACCAAAGCAGACTGGCTATAAACTGCCTAAGCTTACAGCAGATGTTGTGCTAACTTCCCATAATCATTTTGATCATAATTATGTTGAAGGAGTTTCTGACTTTAAACATAAAATAACTGGACCGGGAGAATACGAGATAAACGACGTTTTCATTCGAGGTTTACCAAGTTTTCACGATGACAAGCAGGGTGCTGATCGAGGTAGAAACACGATGTATGTGATTGATGTTGAGGGATTTGCGTTGTTACATCTGGGTGACCTTGGACATGAATTGCAAAAAGAAACTTTAGAAATGATTCCCGATATAGATGTGTTATTTATTCCTGTTGGGGGCCATTATACTATCGATGCAAAAACCGCAGTTAAGGTTATCTCCTCTATAGAGCCTGGCATTGTGATTCCTATGCATTACAAAATGGATCAGAATGTTGCCGTAACGGAAGAACTTTCTAATCTACAGAGCTTTTTGGGCCAGATGGGCGTAGAAAAGCCTCAAATGGTGGATAAGCTAAAGATTTCTTCTAGAAATGATGTGCCAGGAGAAACCACTGTGATAGTAATTTCACCTCAAATATAGTAAATTGAGTTCAGGTTCGCTATGAGAGAAAAATCCAAGACACCAGAAAAATCTCGTGTAACCAATGCGCATATACCACCGCATAATTTAGAGGTGGAAGTTTCTGTGCTTGGTGCTCTTCTTATAGATCACGACGCCATTGTTAAAGTGGTAGAATTTTTGCGACCAGAGCATTTCTATCGTCAGATCCACTCTTTTATATTTGAAGCGATACTGACCTTGTACGAAAAGAGGGAACCTGCCGATCTAATTACAGTTCCTGCACAGCTCAAAAAGATGAACAGGTTGGATGAAGTCGGGGGAGTTACATATCTGACTGAACTAGTCAGTGCAGTTCCAACAGCAAGTAACATAGAAAGCTATGCGCGCATTATAGTAGACGATGCCACCCGTCGTGCAGTCATTAAGGCCGCTGGGGAAATCGGCACAATGTGCTTTGAAGAACCTGATGTTGCAGAAATGCTCGACAAAGCGGAACAAGCCCTTTTCAAAGTATCTCAGTCTAGAACGCAACAAGACTTTACACCTATCAAAGACACTCTGGAAATTACTTTTGAGCGCCTAGATGAGCTTAGCAAAAACAAAGGAGCCTTAAGAGGGGTTCCTACTGGATTCAAGACAGTAGACAAAATGTTGTCAGGATTACAAAAAGAAAGCCTTATTATTTTGGCAGCACGGCCTTCAGTAGGAAAAACCTCACTTGCCATAAATATGGCTCAGTACGCTGCCACTACCCACAATATTGGTATCGCAGTTTTTTCATTGGAAATGGGAAAAGAATCCGTTGTAGATAGAATGATATCTGCACAAGGGGATATAGATAACTGGAGGATCTCGACCGGAAATCTAGAAGCCGAAGATTTTGAGAAATACAGTATTGCTGCCGGGGAGCTTGCTGACGCACCCATATTCATTGACGATACGCCTGGCATCAGCGCATTGGAAATGCGTACAAAGGCCCGCAGACTGATGGCAGACCACGATATAGGTCTGATTGTAGTCGATTACTTACAGCTTATGCGCGGTCGAAATTTGGAAAGTCGAGTACAAGAAGTATCTGAGCTTTCGCTTTCTCTAAAGAACCTTGCAAGAGAACTAAAAGTTCCAGTCGTTGCCTTGTCTCAGCTTTCACGCGCTGTAGAACAGCGTGGTGGAGATAAACGACCGCAGCTTTCGGATTTGCGTGATTCTGGTTCCATAGAACAGGATGCGGATGTGGTAATGTTTTTATATAGACCCAGCGATGAAGACCGAGAGAATCATAACCTTATCATTGCTAAGCACAGAAATGGCGCCACCGGTGACATCCCTTTGTTTTTTAAAGCCGATCGAACCAGATTCTTTGAAGCCGATACTTCACGTCAATAGGTGTTTTTGAATAAGGCTGTGCTAGTGGTATAATTTCTGCGTTTGCCGTGGTGGCGGAATGGTATACGCGTTGGTCTCAAAAACCAATGGGCCTAAAACCCGTGTGGGTTCGACTCCCACCCACGGCACCAAATTAATCTTATGTTAGCAACTGAACTAAAAACAGGCACCATATATAAAGAAGACGGTTTTCCTCTAAAAGTGGAAAAATATTCTCATTCTAAAGTTGCGCGCGCAGGCGCTACAGTAAAGGTTCGTGCGAGAAATCTTATCACTGGGAGTGTTGTAGATAGAAGCTACACAGGGAGCTCAAAACTTGAACAAGCTGATACTTTGCGAAAAAACGCTCAATACCTATATAAAGATACTGCTTATGTTTTCATGGATCCTGACACGTATAATCAGTTCTCCATATCCGAAGATCTTCTTGGTGATGCTAGATATTTCCTTTCCGAAGGCGAACTAGTACAGGTTTTATACTTTGAAAATAATCCTGTTTCAGTAGAACTTCCAAATACCATGGTGTATGAGGTTACATATACAGAACCTGGCCACAAAGGCAATACTGTTAGCCAAGTTTACAAGGATGCTACACTCAGTAATGGGTTTGTGGCAAAAGTACCAACTTTCATCAAAATTGGAGATAAAGTAAAGATAGACACTAGAACAGGTGAGTATGCTTCCAAAGCCTGATTTTATTCTTCCTAAAAGTATAGATATCTTGAATTTTCAGATTCCTTCATTGAGCATTTTTATCGCGCTTGCTTTTTTACTCATAGTTTTTGTGATCTGGCGAGAAGGTAAAAGAGATGGCTTTGACGAAGAGCGCCTGTTTGATCTCTTTGTTGCAAGCAATTTTGTTGCGTTTACTTTATCAAGAATAGTTTTTGCTTTTTCTAACAAAGCCACCTTAGCACAGACCATTAAGCACACCGTTCGTTTTTGGGAAAGCGGTATGAATGCCGGTGCCTACGTTATAGGCATATTGTTAGCCGTATACTTCTTTACTAGATTCTTACGTTGGTCTATTTTTCGTATCCTAGACGTATATGCACTAGCTTTTTCCTTGGGTTTAGCCGTTATGTCTTTGTCAGTTGTTGCGTATAAAAAAGATTTTGCTTATCTGTTTGTATTTTCTTACTTTCTCTTATTTTTTTCTCTAGCATCTTATTATCGAAACGTGAAAATCAGATCAGGAAGGGTTTTCTCTATTTTCATGCTGGGCTTGGTGTTTTTGGGACAAGCCTTAAGAGTTAGTAACAATTTGATCTTTCATTCAATCTTGATTACACTAAGTCTAGTTACACTTTATTTACGTGAAAGGAAAGCTTTTGTGAAAACATTACTACCAAAGGAAATTCTAACTAAATTAAAAAGCGCATTGTTTAGTAAAGAACAAAGAATAGAGCGCGAGAAGAAGATTTTGTCCGAAGAAGATCCTTACATGGCCGTTGGTAGAACAGAAGATAATGCAGATCTCCACGACGATGTGTACGAGGATATTGGTCATAAAGAAGCAGAAATAAAAAGATCCTCGTTGCAGAAAGCGCAAACTCAAGTAAGGAAGGCTTTAGCAAAGTTTAGCCTTGGTACATATGGGTATTGTGAGCTTTGTGGCAATCCTATTGAAGCATTACGCCTCGAGGCTTATCCAGAAGCCACATTGTGCTTGAACTGTGCAAAAAAACAAAGCAAGTAGAATGAATCGTCTAGTGCACAAAAAACTCTTTTGGATTTTTTCGTTCCTGGTAGTGTTTTTGTTACTTGCTGTTCGTCAGATATTCATTTACTTCGATCATTATGAATACAATTGTTTTCACCTGGGAATGCCCTTGTGGTTGAACCTTGTGGTATGTTCCATTCTCATCATCATTTTCTCTTTCATCGCAATAGATTTCGCTCTTTTGAGCTACGTGAACGCGCTTGGCTATCTTTTGATAATATCAGGTAGCGTATTCAATTTACTTGAGAAAATCTTGACTGGATGTGTTTTGGATTATTTCAATATTGTTGCTATCACAACATTTCCTAAATTTAACTTACCCGATGTAGCAATATCAATTGGCGTATTGACACTGAGTATCGGAATTTGTATAAGTAAATAACAATACTTAATCTATTCTAATCACTGCCTGCGTATGATTAGACTGTATCGCTTTGTTCCTGCCGAGTATATATTTGTCCATCTGCCATACCATTGTGTCAAAATACAAAACTTTGCTAGTTGTAAGCTACATTGAATTGTTTGTTTGGTGGGTGATTATTTTCGTGCTAGGGGAGGAGTTGAGCGTTGGTGCCTCATTTTTTAATCTTGGAGAATCTGCATTCGCTATAGCATTTGGTGTATATATGCTATGGCGTACTAGCAAAGTCAACTCAACTTATATCTATAAGCTGTTTCTCATATTATATTCCACTGGTTTAAGCCTTTATGGTGTAGGTAACCTTATCTGGTTTTATGCGGACATTGTTTTAGGTACAAACATACCATTTCCTTCTCTTGCTGATGTGTTTTATCTTGCTCAGATGCCTTTATGTATATGGGGACTGTTTTACTTTATGTACATCTTCGATCCCATAGTAAGTTCTAAGTACAGAACTCGTGTAGGCTATAGTGTGGTAATCTTTTGCTTGGCTTTATTTATAAACGTAGGTTTGTTATCTATCGTAATTTTTGGGATTGAAAACGTAACTATTGAGAAGTACCTGACATTGTTTTTTCCTTTTGAATCATTTAGTGTACTCGTACTAGCCTTTGTTCTATATCAGCGGCGATTACTTAGAATCAGAGTCTTAAAAACATCTGCCCTTGTATTCATTCTTGTGGGTCATCTCATGTTTTTCTTTGCAGATATGGCGTTTCTATTTGCTAGTTTTATGGCATCTCTGTCAAATGCTAATCTTGCAGATCTACTTTATGTTACTGCACTTTTCATCACGTTCTATGGTTTATCAGATTTTTTTGAACATACATGGCAACAAGCTGTGAACCATAATGCTAGTGGGATATACTTCCAGGATATTACGTACTACAAGCCTATGAGCCTAAACTAATCCTTAAACAACCCCCAGCAAAATGTTACTATTAATACATTGTGTAGTCACTTACCGTAACACATTCGTAATTGGAAAGGTGGTGTAGCTAGAATAGAATGCCTAAGAATATTTTAATAGTAGAAGATGAAGACGATATTAGAAGTGTATATTCTGAAATTCTTAAGGATGCGGGATATTCCGTTTTAGAGGCAGCTGATGGTGTTAATGGCCTAGCAATGGCACAAAAGGAGCTTTGGGATATTTTGCTGCTAGATATAATGCTCCCTGGGGAAGATGGTATGCAGTTACTTAAGGAGATAAAAAAGAATCCGGCACTTCAACAAAAACCTGTTATTTTGTTGACTAACCTTGAGAATGACACTATCATTACCCAGTGCTTTGAGCTTGGTGCTTCGGGATATCTTATTAAATCAGAAATTACTCCGGATAAGATTGTTGCTGAGGTAGCAGGTTACCTAGCATAGAAAGGTTTAACTATGTCAAACAAAGTGCTTTTAATAGAGGATGAGGCGGATATAAGAGATGTATATGTTGAGGTCTTGCAGGATTCAGGATATACGGTACTTTCTCGCTCAGATGGTGATGCTGGTTTAGAGTGCGCATTGAATGAAGATTGGGACTTGTTGTTACTTGACATAATGTTACCCAAGCGTGATGGTTTAGAGATATTGACGCGTTTAAAGTCATTGGAAAAAACAAAAGAAAAGCCGGTTATACTTTTAAGCAATCTGGAGAAGAGTGATATTTTACAGGCCTGCCTTAGCTTAGGCGCCAAGGGTTTTCTGATCAAATCTAACATCATGCCTGGAGATTTAGTAAAGGAAGTTCAAAAAAATTTGACTACAAATGAATAACATTTTATTTCAGGATCAAGACATCTTGGTTATTGAAAAGCCTACTGGCGTTATCGTAAACAATGCAGCAACCACCGACAATGATCTTACAGTACAAACTCAGGTAAAAGAGTTTATTGAAGACACTGAAGATCCTGATGACAGTGAGTATACCGATAGGGGAGGGGTGGTACATAGAATTGATAAAGATACGTCAGGTGTTTTATTGATAGCCAAAAATGCTGGAGCATTTAAAGATTTACAAAAGCAGTTTAAAGATCGTACGGTAGAAAAAGTTTATTTTGCAATTGTTCATGGAGCTCTAAAAGAGAATAGTATTTTGGTGAACGCTCCGCTAGGGAGAAATCCAAACAATAGATTCAAATTTGCGATTGTGCATTCAGGTAAGCCTGCCGAGACTCGTTTTGAGCAAATATGTTACTACAGCTGGGAGAATAGTACGTTTTCGTTAATCAAGGCTAAGCCAAAAACCGGAAGGACACATCAGATTAGAGTACATTTAACTGCGTTAAATTGTCCAATCGTAGGAGATCCTGTGTACCTGAGTAAGAAAAGTTATGAGCAGGATCAGAGGTTCATTTCTCGGATGCTTCTTCACGCTCATCAGATTTCCTTTATACATCCCGTGACAAAGGAGAAGGTTACTATAACAAGCCCTTTGCCTAGTGAGTTTCTTATTTTTGACCCTTACAAAATTTAAAATGTTGTTTTTTGCTATAATCTAAACGTGCCTGCTAAATCTGCCCAAAAAACTAGAAAGGCTTCCAAAGGTGTAACTAGAAAACGAAGTACCAACTCTCGTAAACTAATCAAAGCCAGAGTTATAAACGTATTGAGCATCCTTGGTTTGGTATTTTTTTGTACATCTTTTTTTTATGCACTATTTCTGTATCAGAGCATAAGCCGCAGATTTGTTTCCGCAGAAACTACTTTATCGCGCCTGTCTTCCCCAAGTGATATCAGAACACTTTTACTTGTTTCCGTAGATGATATAGATTCCAGTGATCTGGAGCTAGTAGATATTGTTTTTTTTGCTTTTGATACGGTTGATCACTCCATTACTCAAATAAATATTGATGAGGAGATTACAATAGATATGCCGGGCAAATTTATGGAAGAGAAGCTGAGCAAATCTTTGATATTAGGGTCTTCTCTAAATAACTCTAACAATTTGATTGTAAATATGAAGACTGTATCCAACGTTATTCAAAAATTAATGGGGTATAACATAGATAATTTTATTCTGACTGGCGCGGATGACTATGATTTAGTTCTAAAGAGCTTAACAATGGCTGATCCTGCAAGTTTCGGTAAGCTCTTACTCAAAGGAGATTTGATTACAAACCTATCCTTGAACGATTTTTACACCTTATACCTCAACTCCGCGGAATCTGACGAGCTGAATTATCAGAAATATGCCGTTTCGAACCAAAACTATTCGGTTTTATTGGTAGATAAGTATATGTACGATATGGCCTTTAATTCAAAAGCATCTCTAGAGAAAAAAACGGTTAGCATATTAAATGCTACCGACATCACTGGGGTCGCTGCATTCGGGGGTAGGGTAGTACGCAATATTGGTGGACATGTGGTGGCTGAAAATAACTCAGTGTCAAAAGTTGAAGAGAGTGTAATCATTGCAGATACATATGATTCCGAAACCTTAAAGCGCATTGCCGGCTACTTTGGGATCACCAAAATCTACCTAAAAACTGATCAGCATGGGTTTTTTAATAATGAGATAGATCGTTCAGATATAACTTTGATCTTAGGTTTTGACATAGGAAATGTTTTATGAAATAATTCTTATGGTCTCTCTCCTTTCACCCCCCACCCCGAATTAGGGTGGGGGGTTGTGTATTTAAAAGAAAATTTATGAACTTATATTTGTATTACGTAGCATTGCCTCTAATTCTTATAGTGTTTTTGGTAGTAGTAATAGTGCGTCGCAGTAGAAAATCCGGTGGAGATTTGATTGTACCCCTTACCGAAGGAGTGATCTTGGAAATTAAAGTGCCAAAGACTGATGAATTACATACGGAGCGTAACGGACCTTTGGCTGCTCAACAGATGTTTGCTTCGCTTCATGGGCTGCTTCATGAAGATTATCTTAAGCAGGAACATTTTTCATTTGAGATTGCATCTTCAGGTACAACGGGAATCAGGTTTTATGTTGCAGTTCCAAGACACATCGTTACTTTTTTGGAAAGCCAGATCTATGCCCAATATCCTACAGCGCAGATAACTGAGGTTCCGGATTATACTGGCAATATTTCTCAGAGTGATCATGTAGATGCATCTCGTTTAACATTAACAAAAGAGCAATTTTTTCCTATAAAAACATTTAGAGACTTTGAAGTCGACCCGCTTTCTTCCATTACTTCAGCCTTAACGCAAGTAATGGGGGAGGAGCAACTATGGTTCCAACTTTTGGTTCGTCCTGTTGCCGATGTATGGCAAAAAGAGGGCTATGACTATGTTAATTCTATTAGATCAGGCGATGCATTCAAGCCAAAATCACCAGGTATAGGCGGAACTGTTGTAAACATATTCTCTAGCATCCTCTTAGAACTTTTGCATGTGTTGGCTGATATACCAAGAGCAGTGCTTATAGGAAATCCTACAACAGGCGTACGCCCGGGAAGTAATGCAGGGCCTCCACCCAAGGAAGAAAAGCGAGTTCAACTAACTCCTAGTCAGGATTTGGAGTTAACGTCTATTGAGGAGAAGCTTACCTCAATGGGCTTTGAAGTGAACATTCGATTTGTATCTTCGGGAGTTGATCCTGATCGTGTAAGGAGCAACTTACGTTCCTTGGCTGCATCATTTAGACAATTCTCAACCGCGCATCTTAATGCCTTTCAAAACTCTGGTTCAAGTGAAACTAACGCTGTGCTCGAAGAGTACAAGTCACGAACATTTAATTCCACAACCTCTTACGTGCTTTCTATAGACGAATTAGGCTCAACATTTCACTTGCCTTCGCAAAACGTGGAAACCCCAAACATCGACTGGATCTTTTCCAAGAAAGCTGAGCCCCCAGCATCATTACCGGTCAAAGATTGTACTTTTATTGGTGAGACTATTTTTAGAAGCCAGCGTGTAAAATTTGGAATTAAAAATGGTGACGACAGGCTACGTCACATGTACTTGATCGGAAAATCTGGTACTGGTAAGTCCACGCTGTTTCAAACCTTAATTACTCAAGATATCCAAAATGGAGCTGGTGTAGGTGTCTTGGATCCTCATGGAGAGTTAGTAGAGGATATTTTAAATTACATACCTGATCACAGAATCAACGATGTTATATTAATAGACCCTTCTGACACAGAACGCCCCGTAGGCTTAAATCTGCTAGAGATCGAGGATCAATCTCAAAAAAACCTTATGGCATCTAATCTAATCTCTGCCATAAAGGTGCATTTTGATTATTCTTGGGGACCTAGACTTGAGTACTTGCTTAACTATGCTGTGCTAACACTTCTTGAGGTACCAGGAACTTCTATGTTGGGTATAACGAGACTTTTGGGTGACAAAAACTATAGAAACTACATACTGCACCAAGTTAAAGATCCTGTGGTTTTGGAGTTTTGGGAAAAAGAGTACAAAGAAATGAGTGGAAATCAGAAATTAGTTACAGAAGCCATTGCACCTATTCAAAATAAAATTAACAGATTTTTGTCTTCAACCACTATTAGAAACATTTTAGGCCAAAGAAAATCAACTGTTGATATTTGGGACGCAATGAATTCGGGTAAGATTTTGTTGATGAACCTGTCAAAGGGTAAGATAGGGGAGGACAATGCAAACTTGTTGGGAGCACTTTTAGTATCAAGAATTCAGTTTATGGCATTACAAAGAGCCAAGTTAGCTCCACAAGAGCGCAGACCTTTCTACTTATATGTAGATGAGTTTCAGAATTTTGCAGGCGGAAGCTTTGAATCTATTTTGTCAGAATCGCGTAAATATAAGTTGGGTTTATATCTAACTCATCAATACACTTCTCAGCTTCCTGACCAGCTATTGCAGGCAGTGTTTGGTAACGTCGGAACGATTGCGTCATTTTCGCTTGGTGCTCCAGACGCAAAAGTTTTAGCAAATGAATATGCGCCGTACTTTGATCAGCAGGATATCATTTCGCTAGACAGGTTTCATATCTATATCAAGATGATGATTGATGGAATGACATCCAAGCCTTTTTCAGCTAGAATTTTATTACCTTGGAAACCTGACGAGGCTATTGTTCCAAAAACCTCAAACAAAGAGCAAGCTATTGCTCAAAGCAGAGAACGCTACGGAACAGACCGCGCCATGGTAGAAGATGTTATCAGACGTTGGATTGAACGCCAGTTTGATAAGGGTGCTGCAATTGCCGAAGAAAAGCAGCCTAAAAAGGAGAGTGTCCCTGGGCAAATCGAAAATCTGTAATTTGCGCAGAATAAATTTATAAAGGAGTACAAATGCAACAAGAACTTTTAGCAAACAAATTGAACAAACTTCATGAGGCGTTATCGCATATTGAACACCAAATAAAAAAGACAATGCAATATGTTGATGAGCTCAGAAAAGATTCTGAAAGGAAAGATTATTCCGATATTCCCGGTACTTTAGGCCAGTTTGATGGTCTTCATATGGTTGCTCAGGATGGGCAAAAATATGAAGTTCCCGCTAATTATGCAGCTAAAAGTAGATTGGTGTTTGGTGATAAGTTGAAGATGATTCAAGAAAATGGTGCGAATGTATTCAAGTTGATAGATAAAGTGCCCAGAGAGAAAATAGATGGAATTGTAACCAGAAAAGACGGTAAGTGGTACGTGCTCTCTCCTGCAGGTTCGTATAAGATCTCTGATACTGCCGCAGAATTTAACAAACTCAATGTAAACGATGAAATACAAGCTTTGCTTCCAAAAGGCAATTACACAACGCCTTATGCCGCATTCGACAAACTAAACAAAGGTATTAATGCTCCAGCACCAACAAGCGCTACAACGTCAGCTCCAGCAGCCCCCAAGCCCGCTGTACAGCCTGCAAAACCTATTCAGACAGTATCTGCTGCTCCCACGCCTGTGAAGAAGGTAGAGACTGCTACATCACGTCCAAGGCCTGCACCTAAGGCAGCAACTCAAAAACCTGCTCCGGCCAAACCCAAGAAAACTTATTCTTCAAGTCCAGCTGCTCCTGCAGAACCAAAGAAGCAGCCAGTGAACGAGCAGGGAACAATCTCACTTGGGGATAATAGTGACAACTCTGGGAAAATAACCTCACTTGAGGATTTTGACTTGCGCTGATATAAATCTTGAGCTGATTATTCTGCCAATTCTGGAACAGTTTCCTCGATAGAGTCCCTTTTGACGTAGGGTTTAACTTCTTGTCTTTCGGCCTTGAAAATAGGTTCGGAAGATCTAAGCAAAACTTTTATCTTGTGATCTTTTGCGCCGATAAATGATGCAGTGATTTTCAGGTCGTGTTTTTTTGCCTCATAAAGTTTTCTGATCAACACAGGGTTTTCTAGATGTGCTATTTCAAGAGATCTTTTGTCGGTTGTTATTAGTGATACTTGATTTTTTGTAATGTTTACCTCTAATTCATCGCCATGAGATAAACTGTTAGGATCTATTCTTTTTGAGAGTAGGTTCACTATTACTTCTTCGGTTGTTCCAGGTTCTTTTATTATTATTTTGCCAGATTGATTTTTTTCAACCTTTTTGTTTTTTGCTTGCTCAAAATTTTTAAGAGCAACTTGATTGATTGGATCGACGTCTAGTATTTTTTTGAAAATCTTTTTTGCTTGTGCAAAATCTTGATTTTGGAGATATGCTCTGCCAAGTCTCATCATTGCACTTGTATCATCAGGAAGTTTCTCTAGAATCTCAAGGTTTAAATTAATTGCTTCGTCCCAATTTGCTTCTAAAGCAGCCTTTATTGCTTTTCTATTCAAAACGGCTAAAGTTGTTTGCATGAGTACGAAAATATCAAATGTGGAGTTTTTGTCAATGCTCACTTTAAGCTCAAGAATACTATAGGCATGTCGGTGTAGGGAAGGCAACCGTGGTTAATATAGGCGCAAATATGCTATCATTCATGCATGTCAGGGCACAACAAATGGTCAAAAATTAAAAGAGAAAAGGCAGTAACTGATTCCAAGAAAAGTCAGATTTTCTCCAAATTAAGTCGTGCAATATCAGTAGCTGCTAAAAAGGGTGGGGGAGATATAAACGCTAATCATACACTTAGGCTTCAGGTTGAAAAAGCTAAAGAAGCCCGTATGCCTAAGGAAAACATTGAAAAAGCGATAAACAAAGGCACAGGTAAGAGTTCAGAGTATTCTTTTGAGGAATTGGTTTATGAAGGGTATGGTCCCAGTGGAGTTGCCTTTATGATCCATACGGTGAGCGACAATAAAAATAGAACAGCGGCTGAGATTAGGACTCTGTTTAGCAAGTTTGGTGGATCACTCGGAGTGTCAGGTAGTACAAGTTATATTTTTGGAAACACCCCCGAATCGCCTTCATTTGAGGTTGATATAGAGGATGAAGAAATTGCAAGAAAGCTTATAGATTTCTGCGATCTTTTGGACGAGAATGATGATGTGCAAGAAATCTACTCGAATTTCAAACTATCAAAAGAACTTGAAGAAAAATTATGAGAATGATGGGAATAGATCCCGGAACTGCCACGACTGGTTACTCTATTGTGGACGTGTCGGATACAAATAATATCTCGCTGGTTGAAACTAGTGTTATTTTAACTTCTGCAGAGGAGTTGATGCATAATCGCCTGAATATGCTTTATCAAGGCTTGAGCAAAATAGCAAAGCGCATGAGTCCCGATGTGATGATTGTTGAGAAGTTATTTTTTAATACGAACATTAAGACTGCAATTACCGTGGGTCAAGCTCGGGGAATTTCTCTATTGGTTGCATCCGAACATGACATGGACGTATATGAATATACCGCGCTAGAAGCTAAGAAGTATGTTGCAGGTTACGGCAGAGCCTCCAAGCAAGAGATTCAAGAGGCAGTGAAGGTGCTTATGAAGTTACCAGAGATCGTAAAGCCCGATGATGCATGTGATGCAGTAGCTATTGTTTTGTGCCATCTAAGTAAATCTGTAGGTGCATTTACAGTAAATTCAAAATGAAATGGTTTGCATTAGTCAAAAAAGCTAAATATATTGCTCAAAGTTTAATTCTTACCTTGCTTCTCTCTTATGCAGCATTTGGGGGTAAAGTTACAGTTAGCTATTTTCTTCTGCTTTTGTTATATACCTTAGTGTCCACTTACTTTATTCATATTCCAAACATGTCAAAGCACAATTACTTCTATGTCATTTTGATACCAGTAGAAGTTGTTGTAAGTAGCGTTTTGACTTTCACTTTCTTTCCAAATCTTGGTATACCTATAAAGCTTTTGGCACTCGCAACTATCTTTGCCTTGAATTATGCTGTTTCTTTAGTAAACAATATATTTCTAGTGATCTATGAGCGGGCTCAGATCTTTCCTTTGTATCGTGCTGCTGTTACTTGGAGTCAGATTATTTTGGTTGTTGTGTCGATTCCGCTGTTTGCCGGAATTTATAAAACTTCGTGGAATCCGCTTCTACAAAATTCTGTTTCCGGAATTTCTGCGTTTTTGTTTTGTGTTTATACGTATTGGGTCTTAGGTTTCGATAGAGACTACCCAGTTAGAAAGATAGGGGAGAGAGTATTGCTTTCAAGTTACGCCTTGTTTGCAGTTGCTTTTTTTGGTTTAAGTTTTTCCTTTTTTCCTTCTGAGACATTTATTCGCTCACTGTTTGTATCTTCCATATTGATGTCAGCCTTAGGGTATTTACAGAGTCACTACAAGAACCAGCTTGATTCCCGAATAGTGCTAGAGTACGCCAGCATCTCGTTAGTTTTTATGATTTTGACTCTTTTATTTCATCCTTAGTCAGCTTCTCGCAGGTTTTTTATTGTTATAACAACAAAAAGTAAGCATTGTGGATAATTTTTAATATACATTGAGGTAGGGAAGTAGAGGAGTGGTGTGGGTACAAAAAATACCTATCAAGCTATAGGACTGTGTGCTTATAGCGTGTCATACTTTTGCATAAGTAGCTTTGTCATACTTTATTCTGTAGATCTGTCATATCTTCCAGAATGCGTCCAGACAGCTGTTTTTGAGCCTTTTGGAGATAGTGCTTGAGAAGCAACACTTTTCAATGCTTAGTTATAAGAATAAGCATCTAAATAAAAGAAATAATTAAAGTGAATTACTTAGTATTTATTCTTATTATTTTAATTAATCTAAATTATTATCTCCCCTTGATGCTTATATATCCCTAAAAGTATTTTACTCAACAAGATGTCGTTAAACATACATTATACGACGTCTAATGTATCCAAGATTTTTACAACTTTCTACTTCCCTCTCTTATAATTTCCAGCAAATTTTTTTGTAGGTAATATACACAAAATTAATTAATTTTATTTTTATCTAAAAAATTATCGATTCCCGCCTTCTTAATTACTTCCTATTTTTATGTTTTCCTGTGCAATTCCCTCACCTTCTTATTTCTAACTAGTTTGCTTCTGCTAAAACCGATTATTTATTGTTATGACAACAAATAATAGGTGCGAGGCTCTAGAATGCCCTCCAATCGATTTTCTACAGAAAGGTGGTTAATGATATCATTGAACAATGAATAAAAACCTTGGAAGTCTTCTTGTACGCTACCTTGAGCATTGTGAAATAGAAAAGAATCTCTCACAGAACACCATCAAGATGTACCATTTCTATCTGTCCGATTTTATCAATTGGGCACAAGCATATTTATCAAAAGATAATTTAGTTGTTGATGATATTGATTCTGAACTTGTAAAAAAATATCGTTTAGATCTGAATCGTCGTATCAGTTCAAAATCTCATGAGGAGTTTAAAAAAACTACTCAGAAGACATTCTTGGTTGCATTGCGAGCATTTTTAAAATATCTAATTGTAGAAGAAAACTTAAGCGTAATGTCTCCGGATCAAATTATTTTGGGAAAACCGGACCCACGCTTGCCAAAGGTATTGGACGAAGATCAGTTAAAAAAGCTTTTTGAGACACAGAATTTAAACAAACGCTCCGGTATGCGTGACAGAGCTTTGCTTGAAACACTTTTTAGCACAGGCTTGCGCGTGAGTGAGCTTGTGCATTTGAATATTGGTGACATTAACCTCAACTCCGGTGAGTTTAGTGTTGTTGGTAAGGGAAGAAAAGTTCGCACAGTGTATTTAAGTTCTTCAGCTAAAGAGTGGCTTAAGAAATACCTTGCAACGCGCCACGATGAGTTTCAACCGCTTTTTTTGCGATATAGTGGTAAAAAGATGGATGAGATGGATGTTGACGGTGAGACCCTACGCTTGACTGCAAGAAGCGTTCAGCGCTTGGTAAAGAAATATGTCTTGCGTGCCGGAATTGCCGTAGACGCCACGCCGCATACCTTGAGGCACAGTTTTGCGACAGGCTTACTTAGAGAGGGTGCGGATTTACGTTCGGTGCAGGAATTGCTTGGGCACTCCAATGTTTCCACAACACAAATTTATACACACGTCACCAACAAGCAGCTAAGAGATGTTCATAAGAAATTTCATAAAGATGTAGATTTGGATGGCGAGGTTACATTAAACGACCCTTCGTAATGCTTTCAATGTTTTAGTACTGCCACATCATGCGCTTGTCCCTCAATATGTCCTGCTTGAGTGATTCTAACGAATTTTGCTTTTGCCCACAGTTCAGTGATATTTTTAGCGCCGCAATAGCTAAAACCGGATCTTACTCCTGCAAGTAACTTGAGTACAACTTCATCGACAGGGCCTTTGTAGTGAACAAATGCCTCGACACCTTCTATATGCTTGATGTAAAGGGCGCTTTTGTCAATAGAGTCTTTCTTTATCTGCGAAACTTTTTCGGCTTCGGAGGCTGCCCCATTATATTGTTTGTATAAGACGTCGTTAATTTCGATCAAGTCACCCGGTGCTTCATCTGTGCCTGCAAAAATTGATCCTGCCATTATGGCGCATGCACCGGCTGCCAGTGCTTTTACTATGTCTCCAGAATTTCTAATCCCCGCCTCTGGAATAAATGTTTTCTTGAATTCTTTTGCGGCTTTTGCTATTTCCAATAAACTTTGAAATCCTGGCATTCCGCAACCGGTATTAACTCTGGTTGTGCAAATCGAACCTGAACCTACCCCGCTGGAAACACAATCTGCACCAGCCTTGTACATATCAACAGCACATTCATAAGTTGCAGCTATTCCGGGCATTAGAGTCACAGTGTTACCAAATTTATTCTTTAGTGCGGCTATAGCCTCAATATTCTTTTTTAAGTGCCCGTGCGCTACGTCGTTGTGGAGAATGTTTACGCCTGCCTTTACCAGCATTTCTGCTCGTAGCAAGTATCCATTAGTGCAGCCAATCGCAGCTGCTATGTGTTTAATTCCTGATTTCTTAACTTTGGCAGCGTTTTGCGCCTGAATTTCCGCGGTATCGAATCTAGGTAAAACAGCTAATCCGCCCAATTTACCCATTTTTATTGCCATTTCGACTCCCGTGACTTTATCCATTTTTGTGGCAATAAGAGGGATTTTTAATTTGACCTTGGGGGCCAGAGTTGTGCTTAAATCTATATCTGATCTGGAGTTTATCGGAGAGTGTTGTGGTACAAGTAGTACGTCATCAAATGAAAGTGCTGTAGGGATATCAAATACGTTTTGTAACGTGTTGTTACTCACGTATATTAATATAGTCCTCTTCTGAACGCATTGTAAAGATTCTCGCATTCAGTGAGCGACATTTTGTTGGCTAGGCAGGCTGCCTGATAGTTCTTTTCTATTGCTGGATATTTGGATTTTTGTATTGTTGTGATAAGTCTTGAGTTAGTTTTTTTTAGAATTTGATAGGCGGATTCTTGTGCGACTTTGAGTTTGATAAATAGTCTTGGGAAATCTTCATGCAACATTCGTGCCTTTATCTCATACAGCGGGCTCTTTGGAAAATCTTCTGTTGCACATTGATATACGTTAGATAGAGCAAAATGCTCTACAACAATTGTGTTTGCTTTTACAGGAAAGTCCTCCCATAAATGATCTACTTCTTTATTGATCGCATCGCATACTGTAGATGTTAAGAAAGCTATAAAGATGTCACGTTCTGAATTGGCCCGAGTTTCATTATTTACTATGATGTTAGTGATGGCTTTATTTATTTCTCTAATGCGTAGCTTGGTTAGCGCTAAGCATGAGTAGAGGTAATTTTCACCTTCAAACAGAAACTCCTCGAATGTGTATTTGCCTGTTGGTGTTTTTTTAAATGCATCGCCACCGGCATATGCTTCTTTGATTGCCATATCAATGAAGGTGGTTTCTGCTTTAGTAAAATGTCTTTTTCGGGCGAATATTGGTCTTGCGATAGTCTTGCCGTCTCTATAAAGGTTTTTGAGTAGTTCAAGTCTGTATATATGAATCGCCAGCTCGGAAGGTTTTGCTACGATTCCGGACTTTTTGGAAAATCTTGCTAGATACTCTTCCGAAGACATTTCTTCGCTCATAACTTTTGTAAAATCTTTTGCTCCAACAAAGTTAAAGTCTTCAATATTGATATACGGGTGATTTTTTAACAGTTTATCTTCTATGACTACCATTTCTTGGTTTAAGGAATGAGCTCTGCTGATAAATGTTATGTTAAGCGGGGTTTTCATCTTAAGACCCGAAGGTATAAAAAAAGCGTCATCTTGCAGCCCTACTCTAAACTCCCCTACTACATCGCCGTCGAGCCTGATAGCTGCAAATTTGTTTCCTTTGTTGTTGAGGAATTTGTAAGTGTAACCTTCATACATAATTTGCGCCTCACTCTTTTTTAGTTTTTCTAGAAGTAAGGTTCTGTATTTGCCTGGTAATATTAGCCTACCTTGATTAAGCGAAATAATTGTTTCTAAAAGCTTATCCGAGGCTGTTTCTATCTGCTGAATGGGTATTTCTATGTTTTGATTGTTTGACTCAAAGACTGAATACGTTACTCCATTCGCATTTGTGTATGTGCTGGCACTTGCACCATTATTTAAGTGATAGATAGTGTTTAATGACGCCATAAATGAGTTTGTCAACGTATACTCTACAGGTTAAATTTTATCAGATTTGCGCAAGTTGTTGAACATTTTCCACGCTCAGCATGGATTTTATAGGTTCAAAAGATCTCCTGTGCAGATCGCATATTCCGTGAGTTTTGATTGCCTGAATATGCTGTCTTGTTCCATATCCCTTGTGTTCGTTAAAACCGTATTGAGGATATTTTAAGTGCTCATTGCGCATGAGATTGTCTCTGAATACTTTTGCAATAATTGACGCAGCCGCTATGCTTACGCTCATATTATCCCCTTTTATAAAACTCTTCTGTTGAGTTGCAGACAGCTTTGTGATTTTAAATGCATCGGTAAACACCATTTGGGGTTTTACCGTAAGGTTTTGAATGCTTTTCAGGAATGCCTCGTCTGTGGCTTTGGTGATTCCTGTGATGTCTAGTTCGTTAGGTTGTATTTCTACAATGCTTGTGCTTATTGCATTTTCCAATATGAAGCCGTTAAGGAATTCTCGCTGGTTTGGTGTTAGGCGTTTGGAATCGGTAATTTTGCAATATTCAGGTTTTATGTCTTTTGATTGGAAATGTTGGGAGTTGAGCACGACACATGCTACGACCATCGGCCCTGCTAGACATCCTCTGCCAACTTCGTCCACTCCTCCAATAAATTTCACTCCCCTACCCCACTCTTCCAGCTCCAGTCTTATCAACGGCTCATTCAGCTTCTTCATCAGCCTGCTCTTCTTTACCTAACAGCGCTACAGAGGCTACTAAATCCCCAGAATCCAGCTTGATCAACCTAACACCTTGCGTGGCCCTGCCGAGCATTGGTGCTTGTTTTTGCTCTAAACGTATGACTTTGCCGTGAGAGGTCACGATGAGGAAATCAGAGGTTTCCTGTTTCTCCACAAGTCTAGCAGACATGACTTCACCAGTTTTGTCTGTGACTTTGTAGGTTAACACGCCGGAACCACCCCTGTTCTGTACTTTATATTCATTAACATTAGTTTTCTTGCCATAGCCGCCCTTTGTTACAACCATCAACGCGCCTCCTTTATCTGTACTGCTTATTATTTCCATTGAAACTAATCTGTCGCCTTTGTCTAGGAATTTTATTCCTATTACTCCTGCGGCAGCCCTTCCCATCTCCCTTACTTTATCCTCATTAAAGCGAATTGATTGGCCGTCTTTGGTTATAAGCAAAATATCGCTCTTTCCATCAGTAATTTTTGACCATACAAGCGCATCGTTTTCGTCTAACTTGATTGCGACGATTCCGGATGAACGTATGTTTGCGAACTCATCAAGCGCAGTCTTTTTAACCACTCCTTGTTCTGTACCAAAAACTACATAATGGTTTGAAGGATTCTCCTCGAGCTCTTTGCTTAGTGGTAAGAAGGCCGTTACTTGTTCGTCTTGAGTCATGTTTAGGAAGTTCACCAAAGCAGTTCCTTTGGCTATTCTCGTAGTTTCTGGAATATCCCAGATCTTCATTTTGTAAACTTTACCCTTATTGGTAAAAAATAATGCAGTATCATGTGTATTGCATGTTCTTATTGTGTCAATGATGTCTTCTTCTTTGAGAGTTTGCCCTGCAACTCCCTTGCCTCCCCTACCCTGCCTCTTGTATGTATCCTCTTTTAGCCTTTTTACGTAGCCATTTTTGGATATAGTTACGATGCACGATTCGTTTGTGATGATATCTTCGTCTGTTAACTCCCCTACTTTGCCTTTGACCACCTTAGTTTTTCTTTCGTCGGCATATTTCTGTTTTAGTTCTGTTAATTCTTTTTTTATCACTGAAATGACGCGTGTTGGCGAAGACAAGATATCGTTAAAGTCATCAATGATTGCAATAATCTGCTTTAGCTCGTCCTCAATCTTTTGGCGTTCTAATGCTGCCAAACGTCTAAGCTGCATGTCTAATATTGCTTGAGCTTGTACTTCGGTTAAATCAAATTTTGATATAAGGCCTTGCTTAGCTGCCTCTTGGTCTTTGCTGGCTCTAATGAGTTTAATTACCTCATCCAAGTTATCAAGAGCAATCTTGAGGCCTTTTAGAATATGTTCGCGAGCTTTTGCTTTTTTGAGTAAAAAGATCGTTCTTCTGATAATGACTTCTTGCCTGTGTTTAATGAATTCTTCCAGAATATTTTTAAGAGTTAAGAGTTTTGGTTCACCGTGTACCAGCGCTACCACGTTTGCATTAAACGCAGACTGAAGCGGCGTGTATTTGTATAAGCTGTTTTCAACTTTTTTGGGTGTTGCATCTTTTTTAAGTTCTATAACAATACGCATGCCTTCTCTGTTTGATTCGTCCCTAAGGTCAGATATTCCCACAATCTTTTTGTCTTTTACTAAGTCTGCTATTTTTGCCACAAGTGTGGATTTGTTTATTTGATAAGGAATCTCGGAAACCACGATTTGAGTTTTGCCGCCCTTGGTTTCTTCCATGTTCATTTTGGCACGGGTAACGATTCGTCCTTTGCCAGTTGCGTACATTTGAATTGTTTCTTTTTGGTCGTAGATTGTTCCGCCGGTTGGGAAATCTGGGCCTTTTATCACCTGCACTAGTTCTTCTATGGTTACATCTGTAGAAAAGCTCAGAGGAGCAACTTTCACCTTAAATTCGCTTCCGGCATATTCGGCAAAAGCTCTATACGTCTGCATATCATCTTCTGTAGGTTTTTTTCCTATATCACTAGCCTTTTCGATTGCAAGTATCGTTCCGTCTATTACCTCTCCAAGATTATGTGGTGGAATATTTGTAGCCATTCCTACGGCAATACCTGTAGTCCCATTTATTAAAAGGTTTGGCAAAAGTGAAGGTAAAACTTCGGGTTCGTCGTTTTGAAGGTCATTAAGTAAAAAGTTGACTGTGTCTTTATCAATATCACCGAACAGTTGTTCGGCAATTGGGCGAAGTTTGGATTCGGTATACCTCATTGCAGCTGGTGGATCTCCGTCTATGCTTCCAAAGTTTCCCTGTCCCCAGATCAGTGGATATCTCAAAGAAAAATCCTGTCCCATTCTTACGAGAGAATCATAAACCGCTACATCACCGTGAGGGTGGTACTTTCTTAAGACTTCTCCAACTACCGCAGCGCATTTGTAGAACTTACCTGCCGCAAGCATGTTTTGATCTTGCATAGCATAAATAATTCTTCTGTGAACCGGTTTTAGACCATCTCTAACATCTGGAAGTGCCCTAGAGACAATAACGCTCATGGCGTAATCGAGGTATGCGCGTTGCATCTCGGTTGTGATATCAGTTTTTATAATTCCGTTGTGAGAAGACTCTTCCTCGTTGTCTTCTTCTGCGGTTAGCGCGGTGATTTCTTCGTTCATAACTAGGGTATATTATCAGTTTTCTGGCTAAAATGGAATCGCTATGCGCGAAGTTTTAGGGGTAAAATCTC
>CAYNBT010000004.1:0-23164 GCA_964396025.1 uncultured Candidatus Saccharibacteria bacterium
ATTTAGGCCAAACTTTTTTTTCTATATTCATAGGGAAATTATACTTCAAAGTATAGTCGTTATAGTTTTTTTAGCAGACAGATATATATGACTTTAGATTGATAGTACAGATTTTAGCCTTAACGTTATCTTACCAAGATATTTTCGTTGCTTACCATGGGTTCATCAGCTAGTTTTACGATATCATAATTTTCTAGTGCTCTATTGTAGATGCGAACTTCATCAATAGTACCTTTAAAGTAATGGTGGTCACCCGATCCCCATCTTCCAAATACGAGTGTGCCTCCAGAACCCACTGTGCCTGTTAGTGGGACAGTGTTTATAAGTCTTCCATTACAATATGTTTTCATATTTGAACCATCGTAAGCTGCAGCATAGTGATTCCACAAGGTCATGTCCTTGCAGTCATAAGCTGTATTGCCCGTACTTGTTTGCTGGGTAGTTGAATAGGTGCTTAAAGCAAAGTAGTTAGTTGCGTTTTCACGCACGTTTAGATGTGTAAGATAGTTAGTTTGTGGCCATCCACCGGCGTTACCAACTACTACGCCGTAGTCGTCATCATACTCACCTTTAGCCCAGAATGATATTGTAAATGCGTTTGGTTGGGTAGTTGGTCCAATCATTACATAATCGTCTACACCATCAAGTTTTAATGCAGAATCATATCTACCGTTGACCCATTGTGGATTTCCAATTATCTGTCCATCTCCAATAGTGCTTGTTCCATCAGCCACTATGGTTCCGGAGCCTTCTTTAAAACTCCAGTGGCCTTGCAATCCGTTATCTATATCGTATTTTGCGAATTTTGCTTGAGTTCTGATACTTGAGTCGTAACCTTGGTAGAACGCCATGGCTTTAATTGTGGTGTTGGATGCTACGGTTATGGGGTTGACATATACAGTAGAGTTAGCTCCTGGCTCTGTACCATCAAGTGTATATCTGATTACAGCATCTCGGGTCTTTGATTTCATTGAAACTGTTACTTTATCACCGAATAGTGCGCCCGGCGGATCTATGATTACCGCTTGTGTTTGAGGTACAAAAGTAGTTTGTGCCTCAACAGGGACCAACACGAATGAATTAAACTCCGCGAGTGTATGCACGTTGTTGATGGTTGGCGTATCTCCCACAATTGGGGAAACATCAGTTAGATAAAGCGGTAACTCTATCTCTGGTTCAAAGGATCTGTATCCATTGTATTTGCCTTTCATGATTGGTTTGCCAAAGAAGTTTTGAGCATCTCGTATTTCGTATTTATCCCCGCGTACTAGAATAGCTGATAAATCAACAATAGCTGTTGGTGCCATACCATGATTGTATATGGTGATATTTGCTCTCTTTGGCTCATATTTGTTTTTTCTCACAAATATTTGCTGGCCAGTAGGAAATTCTGCAGTGTAGGTACTGGAAGCATCAAAGTTACTCATGTTTTTCCAGTTTTCAAAGTTGTAGAAGGTGCCGTCAAAGTTAAACTGTTTTGGCGAGTATGTGCCCCCAAAGTAAGAATTGTTGTTCCAGAGTATCGAACTGATGTTTTGGTTTGGTAAATATTCAGAGAGTGCCTTACTGCCAATGATCGTATTGTTAATTACTGATAGATTTTCCCATTTTTTTGCAGACAGTGAATATAAGTCACTTTTTCCACCTACGATATAGTTATCCTCTATTCGCGCATTTATCATGTCCGTAGCGCCAGCTTGCAAGGTTTGATTAGGGTCGTGCTTGTTTCTATAAAGCATGTTGTTTTTGATTACTAGATCTCTTGCTGGGTTATGATCTGATGATACAAACAACAACCATTCAGGAGTATCAAAAATGGTATTGCCAATAAAATTAAATCCATTGATGAATGAATTCACTGTATATGCCTTCATACCGGTTGTGAAAGTGCGAAATGAAATGTTGTCTTCTATAAAACGAGTGCCAACTTCATTTTGTGCATAAATTGCTGAGCCTCTATTACCGGAATAACCCGGATAGGCTGTGTCGTAAATGCCTGTGCCCCAAAAAATCGACCCATATATTTCCCCTTCGGTCACAGGTCTCCAAAAACCTATCCCAGGATGACCTGTATTGTTAATCACTAAGTTGATAGCCTTATGGCCTTGTGTAAGAAGGTTGAGTCCAGTGCTTCTTTCTTCCGGGGTTACCATTCGGTTTAGGCTTGTGTTTGTGATTTCGAATCCCCAAAACCAATTGTATGAACTGGTATATGTTGGGTTGGTTGAGCTTTGAGCCACGATACCCCCGTTAATGGTCGCTCGTTCTCCAGGATATTGTCTAATGATGATTGGCTGTGTAGCTGTACCATTGAGCTTTGTGTAAAAAAGTGTAGAACCGCCTGTTCCATATACCCCATCCCGTAGCCATAAAATGTCTCCCGGCTGTATAACTGTGGATTTATTGAAAGCAGTTTGAAGATCCCAAGGATCCTCTATAGTACCTGAACCATCGTTAGAACCTGTAGGTGATGCAAAGTATTCGTTCCCACTCAATTTTGGGCGTGTGTTTGTTTTTGTATATGTGGCTGCCATTGTTACTGCGGTGTTAAGTGCGTATGTTGTACAGATGCAAAGCAGGATTAAGAATGCTAGCAAGGAGGAGCGCAGAAGAAGTTTTGTTGGGGAGACATTTTCTGTTGTTTTACTCGTTTGTTGAGTGGCAAAGTGCATACTTTATGCCACTATTGCATATAAGTGGATGCTTTTCAAGCTTTGACTTAATATATCTTTACATGGCATAGGGGGCGGGTAGAATCATTTTAGATGAGTTTTCTGATATGTTCTGTGAGTATATGTTGTGGGTTATCTTTGATGAAAGATTCAATATCAATCCATTCATAAGATTCGTGTTCTTCTTTGTTTATAGTTACATTCTCAGAGAGTGCCTTTGCTGAATATCCGATATACAGGAAGTAGATATCATCCTCTTTTTGTATTCTTGAGTTCACAAGAATTGGTTCTATGTTTTCTATATCAAGTCCTGTTTCTTCCCTTATTTCACGATATAGTGCTTCTTCATGGGTTTCATTAAATCTTGCTCTTCCGCCGGGAATATCAAAATCACCGGGACGTGAAACATCTTCTGTATGTCTTTTGAGGACTAAAAATTTGCTTTTATCGCTTGGGTGAAGTATTGCTACTTTTTGAACAAAGATTACCTTTTTTATTTCACCTTTGTGCATAAGGGTATTTTAACATGCAAGAGTTGTTACTTTGGAGAATAAGAAAACCGTAGAGAATGTATTTGGCTCGCCGTGGTTTTGGGGGTTAGAACTTGCTATGTTTAGCTATATAATTTTCAATTAAAACTCTACCTGCAGGATACAAATTTAACTTTAGTGCTTCTTCCAATTCTAACCATTTCCATTCCAGTCTTCCTTCCTCTATATTGTCTATCAGCACGCCTGACTTATACTTTGCAGCATATCCTATACTTACATAACTCACTCCTTTATCTTCCCTGTAGAAATCATAAACATTGATTAGTCGCAAATCTTCACAAAGTATACCGCTTTCTTCTAACACTTCTCTAACAGCTCCCTCTTGTAGTGTTTCACCATTTTCCCACTTACCCCCCGGAACACCGTAAACAGCGTCACCTTTTTTTGTATCTTTACCTATCAAGAACTTCCCATCTTTTTCAACAAGTATTTGTATCCCTACTTTTGGGCTGATAGTTTTATCAATGTTTAGCTGCATTATGTGATTATACACTTAGCACATGGACTATAAATCCACTTTATACTTTAATGGTAAGAAAAGCTCATACTTGGCTCCACGGGCTGGCAATTCGTCACATTGTTCCTCTTGCATCAAAAGGCAATGCGGAGGTATTTTTATAAAAAATGAAGCCGCACTTGGGAATTTTGTGCGGCTTCGAAGTTATGTTGTGCTTACTGCGTTGAAGTTTTCTTTGTGGGTTTGATATCTAGTGAAGACCAACTTTATTCCACGGATCAGTCGGGAATCCTCCTGGTGGGGACGCGTGTGTGATCTCAGGACTGTTTTTGTACCATGACATCTGACACCAACCATCCCATTTTGCTCCAAGATACTTGGTTCCCTCACCGGTTTGAACTTCGTAGATAGCGAGCCACCCTTCTAGTCCGTGCGTCTCGTCAAATTGCCTGTAACCTAGAAGCTTTTTCTCGTAAACTTCAAGTCCAAAAACATTTGTTAGTCAACCCATAGCGTGGGGATTTGAGTAGTTATAGCTTGCGTTCGGTATTTGCATTCTGAAGAAATGTTTAGGTACCTGATGAAACAATATGGCTCCCCGGGCTGGCAATTCGTCACTTCACCCTTCGGGTATTCAGTCGACTAAACTCGCTTCGCTCGTTAAGTGTATTGTAGATTCGAGGCGCTTCCATTCCGTGAGAACAATAAAAAGTGCCCACTAATCAAAAAGATTACTGTGCACTTTTCATGGCTCCCTCTGGTTGACATGTTTCTGAATAGGGAAATATCATTAGATTTTGACACTTACTTGCTCAATGTTTTATCAATCCAAGCCATAAACTCTCTTGATTAGATTACTTGGCTGGCAAATTGAGATGAGTTCAGTGTGTTAAGGCTGTAATCTATGCTTTCTCAAGCAGTAGACCACCAGTTTACAAATACAATCTCTTTATCTGTTATTAACAGTGTTTCTATAGAAAGGTCGCTGTCCTTAGAATCAACTTTATACGCCGTTTCAAATACACCTGCCTGTCTGTACTTAAGTATCGTAGTTAACTTCTTTTTGGCTTCAGGACTACAATCTTCTAGGAGCTTATAAAACTCCTCCTCTGAGATTTGTACTAGATGAAATTCGTATTTATTACTAATTTCTGGGTGTATTTCTTTTAGTGTTTTACTTACAAATTGGTTTAGGTCTTCATTGCCAATTTTTGAATCAATAAAAACTTCTAAAAATTCCTCTGATTCCCAATGTTCAAAATGTATAGGTTCATAAGAAAAACGTTTCATATATATTTATATTATCAAAGTATAAGTCTCTTGGCTTATAAATCTGGATGAACACGTTACCTGTAGGTGAGATACAAGCTTTACTGCGATATAATCTGATAGATTTGATCTGGTGGGAGGGTGCCATCTATTACTGAGGCACCAATATTTACTGACCTCTCTTTATTTCTTTGCATACTATCTGATATACTTTGTTTCTGTTCTTCAGTTTTACCCATAGGATTCTTACGCTCTGGATTATCCAACCTCTTTTTTAGCGCGTCTTTATTAATTTCAAGAAAAAATATCTTATCAAACAAGTCTTTCATCTCATAAACATTTGAGGATAAGCCAAAAACATACACTGGTTTTTGCAGTTCCAGCCAGTTGTTAAGAAAATTTTTATCCCAAACAAATCTGTGTGTATGCAACCATTCATGACCTGCATTATCAGGAAACGTTACTGTATTGCCTTGACTGTCCACCCATTTACACAACCCCTTGATTAAATCCGCATCCCAAGCATTAATCCCGTTCGCTTTAAGTTTTTCAGAGACATATGTTTTACCAGAACCAGGGGGACCTACTACAAGAACTTTTTGATTCATAGAAAGATTATATCAGTTCCAAAGTTATCTACTCTGGGTATCTACTGGCTCTACATAGCAGAGGATGTTAGGAAATGTTTTGTTTAATGATTACCAATGGGTAACTCCTGCTAATTTAGGATTCTCGTACCAATCCGAGTAATTTAATTTCTCTGGGTTATTTTCTAGCTGCTTCACTCGTTCTGCCCAAATATTTATCAGTTCGTCATTATATGATTGTCCTTTTTGTATTAGAGAGCTTAGTAGATTTAGCCACTCAACATTAGCTCGCCTTATGGCGTCACCTGCAAATATGTACATTGTTTGAAGAAAGAAGTTTCTTTTTGGACAAGTTTTGTCTGCTGTTAGTTCAATTAACTCTTGTATATAGTCTGGCGTTGCTAATATTAGTGCAAAGTCTTGTTCTGGCGACGTTGCCTCTGCATCGTATGCCCATTTTCTAATTTCTTCTATTGTCGGGTTTGTCCAATCGTGAAAGTAACTCATATAGGAATTATACTACCTAGCGGAGGATGTTAGAACTTATTGGCTCCCCATACAGAACTTTATACGAAGTTTATTACCTGTTTTTGCTGATAATCCAACTTATTCCTTTGAGTAAAACTCATTTACAATTGGTTCAAAGAAACTTCCATCAGTTTCTGAATAATCTACATTCAGGAGGTTTCTACGGAAGAAAAACTTGGTGTCGAACAAGTCATAAAGCAACACTTGCATTATCTCCTCCTTTGAAATCAATTTTCTAAAATCTCTTATATAATCTAAGTCTTCTTTATAGTGGAGAGGAAGCATGCAAAATTCAAAGTAAAGTGTTGCAAATAGCATCATAACTACTTGATTACTCACTCTCCTAATGTTTTTACTTTTCTTATATGTCAGGCAGAATTTGACTTGATGTTAAACAGGTAACACTTCATAGTAGGCTAACCTTTGATGATATCTCAAATAATCTGCATAGACTAAGAGCACTCCATATATTATTCGGTAGTTAAGTTTAGGTTTCTTAATTTCGTCCTGGAAGATTTCTGAAATTGCCTCTTTTGATACCTGATGACCATGTAGAGTAGAGAGTAGATTCCTTTCTACATTATCAGGTAGGCAGGATAAAAGATCCTCTACTAAGTAGTAGTTTGATCCCTTACCTTTCATATATTCTTTACTCTTGTCCCCAATCTAGCAGTTCAGTGAATCTTATATAAAATCCAAAGGGATCTTCCATGCGAAAATCTTTCCACTCATAATCGTGATCTTTTGATGTTACCAGCTCTCTGACTATATGATTTTTAAGTTTGTCTTTTATAGACCCGTATAGTGAATCAATATCGGACACTGGTATTGTGACTTCAGAAGCATAGCCTCTCTTGGTTTCTCTCGGAAATCTTTTGAAATATGATTGGTTATAGACTCTATCATCACCACCGTAAAAATTGATTAGGGTGTTCCCAAGCTTGCCTTTCCTTAACATAGTTACATAGCCAAGGTCTTCTTTATTTATTTCATCGTTTACTCTTACCTCAAAACCAAGTTTTGAGTAGAAATCCTTTACAATGCTGAGATCGGGAACATGTAGTTCAATAATTAAGTTGTTTTTTATAGGTGCCGTCATAAACTAAGATAGATTTTTATCTAAAAAGCTTTTTAGAGCATCCATATCTTTTTTATCAGAATCGTAGTGATGGGAAATTATTCCTAAGGACTGTGCACTTTTTACTGCTTCAAGATTGTGTTCAAAATATATTACATCCTCTGTCTTTAGATTAAAGTTTTCTAACATTTTTTCGAAGTATATAGGATTGGTTTTATCTGGATTATGCTTGAGAGAAAATAGCTCGTAGGGTAAGTTTACAAGTCCAAATTCAATAATTTGTTCGTCATTAGCATTTGTTAGTATTATCTTCCTATTAGGGTAAAGTTCTAGCAACTTAAATAAGGGTTGGTAAATTCCTTCACCCTCTATTACAAATGTATCTACGGCATCAACTAATATTGTTTTCATATCTGTATTATATCTTATTGTGACTAGTTATTTGCTACAATAATCCCATAAGAAACTGCTCTGTATTTATTTGAAAGATTAAATGTAGATGAAAATTTTTGTATTAAGTCCTAATTTAGACACCTTATTTACTAAAGAGCAGCTAAAAGTTATAGAAAGTGCAGGGGATGCCCTGTTCGTAAAAGAAATCCAACCTTTTGAAAATGTTAAAGAGTTATTTGAGGGTAATGAGGAGCGTATTTTAGCCATTGACCCTGATTTTTGTGATTGGAAAGTTCCAAGTGAAATTATAGATAAAATCCCGAACCTTAAAGCAATTTGTTTGCAGACAACCTCTTTTAGTTGGTTAGATATTGACCATGCTAAACAAAAAGGTATTCCTGTGATGAATTTAAGAGGGTTTTCTACTGAAGCTGTAGCTGAATGGGCATTTTTAATGGCTTTGAGTGTAGCAAGAAAAATTCCTTTGGTAGCAAATGATAATTGGGGGCAGGATTACGATAAACACAAAGGTATAGAATTAAAGGATAAGACTGTTGGTATTGTTGGACTAGGTCGCATTGGTTTAAGAATTGCTGAATTATGCGAAGGATTTGGAATGAATGTTGTTTACTGGAGCAAAAACAGCCGAAATAAAAAATACAAATATGCTGACCTTGAAGATTTGATGAAGGATTCGGATTTGATATTCCCAGTTCTGGCACAAAATGAAGAAACTCAAGGACTTATAACTGATGATTTGTTAAGAAAGATGAAGCCAGAAGCTATATTTGTCAGCATTGTCCACCATGTATATAACCACGATTTACTCCTAAAGTTAGTAAAAGCAGGTTCTATTTATGGCTACGCCTTTGAAGAAGATGGTGGGAAGGTTTTTGATAAATTTGAGGGTAATGTATATGCTAGCCCTGCATTAGCCTGGTGCACAGTAGACTCGTTAAGAAAAAATGCAGAGCAATGGCTGGATAGTATTACAAAAGCTATGGTAGAAAATTACGAAACAAGGGTTACTTAGCATGATTAGTGAAAATTGGATAATAATCGGTGTTGCTTTACAGGTTTTAGGAAGCTGGAGTTACTTAGTAGATACTATCAAAGGACGAGTAAAACCAAACAAAGTGAGCTGGTTATTGTGGTCAATAGCCCCTCTAATAGCATTCTTTGCAATGATAAAACAAGGTGTAGGCATGCAAGCTTGGGTAACATTCGTTGTTGGATTTGTTCCTTTAGTGATTTTTATAGCCTCGTTTTTCAACAAAGAGGCAATGTGGGAGATAGGTAAGGTCGATATAATTTGCGGTGTTTTATCGGTATTAGGCCTTATTCTGTGGTTAGTCACAAAGGTGGGCAATATAGCCATTTTCTTTAGTATTATGGCTGATGGCTTGGCTGCTATTCCCACTATCATTAAATCTTATAAAGAGCCTGAAACTGAAAACGCTACTATTTTCATTTTTGGCATTGTAAATTCTTTAATCGGAATTTTAACCATTACTAATTGGAATTTTGAGACATATGGATTTCCAATATATTTGCTATTCGTAAACGCAGTAATTGCCTTCTTAATAAAGAGCAAGGTAGGTAAAAGGTTTTCTGTTTAATTGTATAAATTAGAATATATTTTCGAACTCACCTTCTTTACAAAGGCTGTTTTGTCTTAATAACGCTAGTCCTTCTGTTGGCCAATCCTCATCACATTGGGCATCTGTTTTTGGGCTTTGATCTCGATACCTAATGAAGCATTTATCTTCAGTTTCTCCGTAACGCCAGCCTAAAACATTGTTCCACTTATCGCTTTCTGTTTTGTATATATCTAAACAATCATTTTTCTTTTTGGATATATATTCTTTCTTTTGTAGTTCTATCTTGTCGTCAGATTCCTTTTGTTCTATCTCGGCCTTTTTTTCCAAAGCTTCCTTTTCCATCTGCAACTGTAAGAGTTGTTGCCTTTCAATAGAGCTCTGTTTATTCTGTTGCACTGCATATAGACTTATGGCAATAATGATTGAGGATAAAACTATTGCAACTGGAATATTAAACTTTGATTGCGGTTTGTCCTGGCTCATAGCCTCAATATAGCAGCTATAAATCAAAATCTCCACATTCTCATCTAGGTCTGTATGCGTCCTGTAAGCTTTGCAAAACTATAACCTTTTTTGTAATATCAGCACATATGGAGCAAAAAATCAGATATATTCCCAGAGTATACAACAGCATCATCAAAGATTTTGGTATTAGCTTTGACACTATTTTTGTTGACGCACATACTCTTGTCTCTCAGAAAGACTTAGTAGATAAGCTCAGAACTGTATGTTCAAGAGTTATCATCAATCCTGGCACAAATAGGCTGTCGCATATAAATGCCCAACCAAAAAGTTTCCAGAAGCTACCTTTTTATATTTCCCAAGAAAAATTAGAAAAATTATTCTCTGACCCAAGTTATCGATTAAGTGAATTTGTTAAACCAGCAATTGGTTTTCAGCTTGACAGAGGTGCAGACATAGTTTTGATACCATATCTTTATTTTGACGACTTAAATAGCAGCAATGCTTCTACTAACTTATCGTTAATTGTTGATTCCATAAAACACTATAAATCCTTGTCACAATCTAAACCCTTGTATGCAACGATATGTGTTGGTTCTAAACTTTTGGAAAGCATTACTGCAATAGAAGATATGGTTGGCAGATATACAGATAGTTTTTTTATAAATGATATTCAAGGGTTCGTAGTCTTAGTAGATGATTTCGATTTCAAAAATGTGGACGAAGGTGTTTTGCTCGGTCTGATACATTTAATTTTTCAGCTTTCCTCAATAAAGGAAACTTTAGTTGGCTATGTAGGCCAGTTTGGGGAAATTTTGTCTATTATAGGAGCTTCAGGTTTTGTGTCTGGTATAGATAAAGGTGAGGGATTTTCTTTGGACAGTTTCAATATGGTGCACAAAGGTAGAATGGGTAGAGGTGAGGATTTCACATATATTCCTGAAATCTTAGCGTATCTTAACGATCAGGATGTTTTGAAAGTTGGATATAAATGCCCTTGCTCTTCTTGCAATGGGTCGTTTCCTACTGATTTGAGAACTAAACAATCCCATTTTCTACTTCGAAAACAACAATGTGCTGAAGAACTTTCTTCTGTTAATGGCGATAAAAGAAAAGATTTTATGTTGGACAAACTTACTAAAGCTAAGGCATTAGGTATGCAGTATAAAAGCAGATATGGAGTGAAAATAAACATTTCATACTTAGATAAAGCTCTCAATGCTTTGGCAAATTTTAGAGGAGAGTATTTTACTGACGATGCTGTCGAATTAGACAAACTGCTGGATAAACTTGATGAGGATATAAATGCCACAAAAGTTAATTAAAGTTGTTCCCGACACTAACATACTTATAAATGGACTGCTTACGTATAACACTGACCCACGCAGGTTAATAAATCTTGCAATGGCTAGAAAAATTGCTTTTTTTGGGTGTAAGGAAACTTATTCTGAATTTGTAACTCGTATCCGTAAGCCAAAACTTGTCAATTATATTAAGAAAAAAAATATGACTTACGACAGTATAACTTCAGCATATGATTGTATAGTCAATATATGGAGTATTAACGATGTGTATAAAGACTTGCAAGTATGCCGAGATCCGTTTGATGATATGTTTTTCCAGATAGCAAAGTCTTGTTCGTGTAGTATTATCGTCTCTCAAGATAATGATTTGTTGGCAGTGGGTAAGTATGATGGAATAAGGGTCGTGTCTGCCGAGGTATTTATGAAAAATTATCTGGAACTACGAACAGGTAATATATCTGAGTAATTCTCACTCCAAATATGCTCCAAAACTAAGTTCTTTTTTACTAGATTGGCTGATTTACTCTTTTTTGCCTTTACCACTATTTTTGGCTGTCTTTTTTCCGTATCAAAACTAATAAGACCTACACCAAAATGTCTAAATTGCTCCTTTTTGACCTTAACAGTGTTAGGAATAGCTAAATATACCTGATCGGCAAATGAGAAATACCTTATTGCCTGAAGAAGTCCTGATCGCCAATCCTTTAACTTAGCTTCAATTGCTATGACATTTTTAGCTAATGGAATCCATCCATTCACCTTTAGATAGACTTTGTCTTTTACCGAGATCACATATCCATATTCTTCTAATTCCTTTAGGATGTGATATTTCAAGTAATTTTTAGAGATATGTGTTTTATCTACTAAGTAGTCTATGCCTACAGGGCTTTTGTTTTCCTTAAAATCAGGAATAAATGATAGAGTTAGGAAATACTTAGACTTTAGTAGAGGCATTCCTTGTTCATTATTCTTTCTAAGTTCACATTGCTTTATATCTAATTGTGTTAAAACCAAGTCTGCAATTCCATGGCCAGCATCTATTTCCCTTTTAGTATGAAATCCTTCGTTTACATACCATTGTTCTAGTCTATCTACAAATTGTTTTTCGGAAAGTTTTAGTGTTTTGTTAGTTACTAAATTTCGAGGCATCTATATTTAGTATACAAAATTCTAACTTTTTCTAATATCCTATGTTCCTTTATCTAGGAAAAAGCTTATCCACAGTTATTGACAAGTTGCTTGCTATAATCCACAAAATATAAGCACTGGGTGAGTATCTCCCATTTTCTAAATGGCCAATGTAAGTTCTATAAAGCCCACAGCGATCAGCAAGTTCTTCCTGTGATAGGTTAACTTGCATTCTGTATTTCCTTATTCGTTCGCCCACTTGTTTTGCAAATTCTGGTTTTGACTTCATTAAACCTATATTGATCTATACTCAGAAAACGACAACGCAGTAGACATAGCATATGTTTGCTGGTATATTTCACTCATAGCTCGTAGTAAGAGCAAAAAGTCGTCTAATTTATAAGGAAACCAATGAAAAACTCTTTAATATTAAAGCTTAGTGCAACTGCCGTTTTATTTTTAGTAATAGGTTTCTTTGTTGGAAAGGAGTATACAGCCTATCAGGTTGGAAAAGCTGTCCAAGAGGCATTTGGTGAGCCTACAGAACCTACTAAAACTGTAATGGAGGAAATAAAGCAAGAAAAGGGGAAAGTAATTGAAGCTAAAGTTGGTGAAGAAATAAAGCTTTCTACAATAAATCTCAAAGTCAATTCTTCAAAAGAGGAGACAATATTAAACAAAACATATGATAGTCCTGCGGTAGCAACACAAGGTTCAAAGTTTGTTGTAATAGATTTGAATGTCACAAATACTACGAAGGCCGAATTTGATTTTGATCCTGACTTTCCTTTAGTTGACAATAAAGATAGAGAGTTTTCAGAAAACTCCATTGGCTTAATTGATAGCTACATAATATATAGGACTTTGTCGCCAAACATTGCTGAAAATGGTTTTATTGTTTACGAAGTTCCAAACGATGCTGAAAGCTACAGTCTTTTGATCGGTAAAGCTGGAACTGATGAATACTACAAGATAAAACTAAAGTAGAGTTGATATACTTAACCTATGGACAGTAGCATAGGTAGACCTTCAATTTCTATTGAACAAAAAGAATCGTTTTTCCGAAAACTAGAACCTTATTTGAAAATAGGGTTAAGTGTTAATAAAGCTTGTCTTCAAGCTAAAATTCCCAAATCTACAATTTATGACTTGATCCACTCTGATGAGAAATTTGCGGAGAAAATAGCCACCTGTAAACAATATGTGTCTGTTTTGGTTTCAGATACATTGGTTTCGGATTTAACCCGCATTAGTGATTATATGAAAAGTGGCAAAAAGCTAGGTGATGAGGATTTCAAGCGAGTTGCCTGGTTCGCACTTAATAGTGGTCTTACAAAGGAAGAATTTGGAAATAGGGTTTCAGTGGAGTATTTTGATCCTGAAGTAGAGATTAGGCGGATAATGAAGCTCATTGATGATAAGGTTGACGAAGTTGCACTAAATACTAAAGTCTAAATACCAACTGCCCAAGACAAAATGAAAAAAGACAATATGGAGACAAAACTTAATAGAGTGGTTATTGATATTGACGACATAGAAAAGTTTACAGATGTTGCAGCATTTATTGATAACCCAGCGGTTCAGGAGTTTATACGAAAAACTAGGACTAAAGTGAAAGATTTTCCTCAATTTGAAAATTCAATTGCCCAAAAAGAACTTCCACTAGAATACGAATTATTTGATACTTGGTTAGCGACAGTAAACTTTGAACCTAACACTGAAGAAAGAGAGAAGCAGAACGAACTTTATACAAAATACTATGACCCTAATAGCACTTCTTATAGAACTTCAGCTACGCTTGGAGAAACAGAAGCAGAACTAAAGTTTACTAAAGCTACCACCAAAGATGGCAAGTATTGGTTTCAAAGTGAATTAAGTGATTTTGCTAGTAAAATGCACAGAGATGAGATGATTTTAGTTCTATCCAAAGCAATAGTTTGTAACAAAGTTAAAGCAGACGATTATAAAGGTTTTGCTTATGATGCTAAGGATACAATTAAAAGTAGATTGGATCTTTTATTGGACTATGGTGATGATTTTAATCTCGCTGATTTGGATAGCATAGTAGTTGTTCATGAAGGTGTAAAAGCTTCTGAACTTAAAAAATTGAAACTTGGTAATGAAAGGAAATATAGAAGACAGAAAGTGCAGTTTCACAGGGAAACATTTTGGATTCGCAAAGAGCTTGGGAGTAAGGAAGCGTTGAAGTATGCCAAAGCGAATAAACTAATTAAAAGAGGTTTAGATTATGCTACAGAGCGTAAGTATTTGGATAAGCTAATACTACGCTATAAAGACTTTACTGCTTTTACCCCAAATTAAAAAAGTAATCTGGGGGGAATTCACGAAAAACAATATATTGTAGTGTAAGCTCACAAGTTATTTGTGAGCTTTATGGATACAAAAACCTACAAGACAAAAGATATTTTTGAAGCAAGTTATATTTATTCTGAAGGCATCCACTTTGTTGGTTTAGAAAGTGGTGGTAATTACTATTGGTTTGTTTTCCAAAATGTTGACGATACCTGCTCAAAACTGTCCCAGAATTATTGGGCAGGTTTAGCCATTGGGAATATAAAAAACTTTGTCGCAAGCCAAAAAACACTAAAGGACTTAATTTTTTCGAAAGGAGCTAGTTATGGCTCCAAATAAGAAGCTTAAAGTTGGCAAGCAGTCTGATGTAGTTACACCAGAGCGACTAAATAACTATCTAAATAGTTTAGCTTTTTTCCTACTAAAAAATTATATTAAGAAAGAAAAGAATTTGGGAGGCAATCATGGCAAAAGCTAGAATGCTTCACAACAAAATCTCCGTCTCTATACAGGTAAATTCACTGACCACGAAGGCTGCTTTACTATTTACTTGGATGGTCTCACATGCGGACGATGATGGTCGAATGTTAGGTGAAGCTAAATCTATTAAAGCAAGGGTAGTGCCTATGCAGCAATGGCCTGAAAAAGTTGTTGAAGAATTATTGGTTCAAATTACTGATAAAGGGTTGATATACAGGTGGGAGAAAGATGGAAATTATTTTATTGAATTTCCCACATGGAGTGAGTATCAAAAAATCCAAAAGGATCGCTATAAAAAATCACAACTGCCTACCTACAATGAAAATCAGCCCTCTTTGGACACATCTCGTTACCAAAATGTTACCAAAGTATATCCACAATCTAATTTAAGCGAATCTAGTGAAATGGAATCGAATAAAAGCGAGTCTAATGAGAAAACCATCGCTGATTTCAAAACTTATAAGAAGGATACAACTACTAATTATGAGACTATAAATCCCAAGACTTTTACACCAACAGACAGGGGGAGTGCAGCAGCCCTTGACGCATGGAAAGCCTTAGAGCCAAATAATCTAATGTCTTTTACAACAACTTATTATTCTGCTTACAAAAACGGTTTGCCCGCGGACATGTTCTATCAATTTATGAGTGAGATAAAACAGGATAGTTCAGTAGCAAATAAGGGTGCTGTATTTAATGCCAAAGTTAAAGAGTTTTTTGAGAAGCACTAAGAGTATATAATTTAGGAGAGCTCAACTTAATACGATTGAATTTTTTAATGGCCATCTTGGACAACCGAATTCAATCGTGTTGAGCTCACCAGGGTGGCCATTTAATTATTATGAGCAAATACGATATAAAACCTAAAGTTGGAACTAGACCTAAAGTGGTAATTTACAAAAGAGTGTCTGATAAACGGCAAAGCGATGAGGGTTATTCTATTGAGGTTCAGGAAGATTTGCTCCTAAAAGTAGCAGCAGATCATAGTTGGGAAGTGTTGAGGGTATTCGAAGATGATGGCAAAAGTGCCAGGACTTTAGATCGAAAAGATATGCAGGAGTTCTTGGATTTTTGTGATGAAAATAGCGATGTGGTGGATGCAGCTTTACTTCAAGATACTTCTCGATTGTGTAGAAATGTTCAGGATCATTTGACAGTAAAGGCATTTTTGAAGAAACGAGCAATTAAGATGATCCCTTTCGATGGTATTGTAGATGACAGTCCTGAAGGAGATTTCATTGATCTTATAATTGCTGGTGTTAACGAACTAGAAAGTAAAAGAACTGGTAAGAAAACTAAACGAATTATGGACGCTATGCTTGAAATGGGTTTGAAGCCAGGTATGGCTCCTGTAGGCTATATAAATTCATTTAAGAAAGGTGTTCCTATGCATGTAGATAACGAAAAAAGGTTTTATATTTGTGAGATTTTCAAACTTTGGAATACTGGAAACTATTCAATGTTGAGTATCTCGGAAAAAATGTTTGAAGATGGATTTCGCTCCAAATCAGGGAAGAAAGTAGGAAAAAGTGGAATTGAGGCAATTCTAAAGAGAGTTTTGTATGCAGGTGGACTTGCGTATGATGGCAAAATAAATAAAAATGCACAACACGAAGCTATAATCACAATGGATGAATTTAATAAAGCCCAGGATATGCTTTTGATAAGAAATAAGGGTGCTAATCGAAGTAGAAAACATAATACTTTACTTGCTGGTATGATATTTTGCTTCAAATGTGGCAATCAGATGTATGGCGAATACCACTTAAAAGGAAACTATTACAGATGCAAGGTTTGTGGTAAACCTTTAGCTTCAATGGAAAAAGTAGAAAATAGTATAAAGAAATTCTTCACAGGAGCTAGGTTCACAGAAAAAGGGTTATCTAATATGAAAGATGTTCTTTTGTCGGTTAAACAAGAGCTTGGAGAATCCGTTCCACAACAAAGATCATCACTAATTTCTCGTAGAGAAGCTTTAGATATGAAAATGAAAAAGCTGGAGGACAAAATGTTGTTTAACGATACCAGTATAGATAAAGATCGCTTAAATGCTCAATATGAGCCTTTGAAAAAGGAATTAGCACAGGTAGATGATCAATTAAAGCTTTTAGAAAAACCTTCAAGCAATCTTAAAGACTCCGAAATAGAGAAAGTGGTTTGGGGGTTAGGTCAGTTAGGCAGAATTTATGAAGTATTGCCTAAATCTCAAAAGAAACAGTTTTTAAGATATTTTATTACAAAGGTGTTTGTTGACTGTGCCGAGGATAAAATAGTCCAGTATGAGCTTGTTCCTGAGTTTGAAGCACTTGTAAGTGGCAATTTAGTTCGTATATCGTCTTATTGGCTCCCCGGGCTGGATTCGAACCAACAACCTTGAAGTTAACAGCTTCCTGCTCTACCATTGAGCTACCGGGGAATACATTGGAGCACTTTTTCGTATAGTATGGAACGTGCTACACGCAATTAAACATACTCACGCACCCGCCATGCTAACACAGCCATATAATTCAATCAATTGGTTTTGACCCCATGCAGCAGCTCTATGCAAATATGCGCCACTGTAGTGCTATAATGACCGCAATTTTACGACCAAACGTGTTTAGGAGGGAATATGAAAAGCGGAAGTTTTCAGCTTATGACTGATTCAGTGGGTAACATTCATGTTTTTGAAGGCGTTTCCATGGTTGCTTTAGTTAGCACGTCCGATGATCCCGAAGACCCCATCTGTGGCTTTTGGTGTGTGGTGATTTTTACTGCAGACGGCGGTGTAACCTCCATTGGTGTGTTTGAGGATAAGCCTATGGCTGTTAATGCTTGTTTGTGGGCATTAAACAAGAGGCGAACGCATGCAACATGGCAATATTGGCAAGATTATATTGCACAAGCAATACCCGTGAATTTATTGGATTATTTGCGCAAGTTTCCGCGATTTTAACAATCACCGCTTACTATAAGACAAATTCATGCTGAAATATGAAAATTATTCTTGGGAGGTAATATATGTCTCGGTCACTTTCTTCTCGTTCCTCGGGAGCTGGTGTTGATCTAGTCTCCCCAACTCAGGCCATATGCGCCAGAGTTGTGCCTTGTCCGGATGGTGTTATTCATGTAGGACAGTGGCTTGCCTACATTACCACATCAGACGGGTTGGAATTTTTTCTTGGTGTGTTTTTGGAGCAGCCTTTGGCCCTTGCCGCTTGTTTTTCTGCTGCCCAAACGCCTCAAAAGTCTTTGCAGGGTTGGAAATTGTGGTCGCAAATGTTCCAGCACCTTCCAATTGGAGAAAAGACTTTGCCATTTCTGCCGGAACCGTTGCATTTATGGCACAATTAGCAGTTAAGCCACATCATACGGAGTGTACCAAATAGAGAAACTCTACTTTGTACACTCCAGGTATTTTCAATCAACTTTTTTTGTAGAGATCACCTCGAACAACACTATAATTCCAATAATTAAATTTAAAGTAAAAAACCACATGGAGATCTCTAATGGAATATCTGCAACTTTCACAATCAATTCAACTAGCAGCGGAAATGTCATAGCATGCAGGCCTATTTGGTAATATTGCTTAAAGGTCAAAGTTGCCTTTTTAATGGTGCCAATCAGCATCAAAGCAACTCCAACAAAGACCAAGTAAATAGCTCTAAAAGCAAAAAAGTATGCAAGTGATAATGCAAAAATTAATCCTAACAAAAAGGCAGGAACATATTTGGCGAATCCTTCAAGATCTTGCATTAGTGCATCAAAGTCTGTGCGTGTGATTGTTTGGTCCGGAACGTCTTTTAGGGGGTATACCTCTGTACTAACTTTGCCTGAGCTTTCCATAGTGCCAAAGAGTATGTTATTGGTGTTGACTAAGGCTATTGTTTTGTATTTTGCAACATCGTCAAGAGTTCCGTTTGAATCAAATACAACTAGGTTAGCGGGCACATTTGCTTCACCCGACCATACAGAAGGCAATTTTATAAAAAGTGGCTCCTGTTTGTTGATTTTCATCTTACCCCCCTTGATTTCAATCGCTAAATCTTTTGGAAATATATCTTTACCCGCGGTCAAAAACATTTCCATGTCTTTTTTAACTTGCGGCATTGCCGGAATAGATGTGAGTAATGTAGTAAGCGTGGCAGCAAAGAATGTGATTGCAAAAAGATACTTTAGAGAAAAGGCAACACTTGTTTGCACAATTTCACTGTAATACTTGGTAGATACAAGGCTGTTTATAAACACGTGTACAAAAGCTTTTATTTTGCGCATACTATTGAGTATATCAGAATTAGGTTATAATCTTACTATTGATGGATAGATTCACTAAATCAGTTTTATATTTTGCCGTACTATTCTTTGGTATTGGCTTATTTAGCCGAGTAGGTCTTGCGCAATCTTGTGGTTTGAACATAGATCCAACCAATCCCACAGGCCATCCTGCTCCAGAAAGTATCTCTGGTGTTGAATGGGTGCGTGTGGAGTTTAAGAACTGCACCCTCACAAACGATGACCCGCTGTTCGAATCCTCGCTCTCAGATTATGAGGGAGTAATATCTGCGTATGTAGGTAGCGGCATTAAAGTTTTGCTAATTCTTGATTATCTGACTATATCCGATGCTCGAGATGAGGTGGACGCGTTTGCGGAAAGAGCGGGGTTAATAGCGGAGCGTTACAGCTCTTTTGGAACCGACGTTGCCTATCAGATATGGAATGAACCGGATATCTGGTTGGGAGGCACAATGGATCCGAGCGAATACGCTAACATACTTACCAAGGCATCCTCGGCAATAAAAGCCGCAAACCCCTCGGCAATTGTAGTTACAGGAAGTTCCGCTTCTGGTCAGGCTCAGTGGATGGCAGATGTGCGTGGCAATATGGGGGCTGCTTGGGCAAATGTAGATAAAGTTGCAATACACTCCTACGGTAAAAATCCTGGAAGTGGTCCAGGTGCCTGTAACATTGGGAATACAGGTCCACTTTCTCCTCATATTAATGAGTATTATGCTGCAGGGAATGGAAAACCTCTTTGGATCACAGAAATAGGTATGAACACTCCGGATGGTCAGTCACAAGCTACATACTTGGAATGTTTTTACTCAAAGATTAGATCAGATCATAGTGGGCAGGTGGAGAACGTACTTTGGTTTGCTTGGAGCGACGGTATGGTTTCCCCTATGGGTATTGTAAGTGCGTCTGATTCCCCAAAACCAGCCTACAGCAGTTATTTTTCTGCAAATGGTTGTGTTGCCTCTAGCCCTTCTGCACCAGCGGAACTTAGCCCTATACCTTTTGAGATCGGGTCGGGCGCAAGCTGCGGTAACGGAGGCGCAGAACCGATACCAGTCACTATCAAAGGAAAAATCCGCAGCAGCCGCAAACTTCCAAACCCAGAAAACAACGAAGTGGAACTGTCCGGACAAAGCGTCTATGGTGCTGTTATAACTGCTTTTAAAGGTAACACCGAGCGTGGATTCACAGGAAAATGTGACGGAGCTCTTTGCGGAAGGGTCGCTGTTGCCGCCACAGATGGTAAGGGCAATTTTACCCTTAAGACGGTGTTTGATCCTACCAATAACTTTGAGGGGGCCCAATACATTGCTGTTTCCTGTAACGGGAAAGTGCGAGAACTTTATAAAATCCCTGTAGACGAGGGAAACCTGGACGGTGTAGAGCTTTTTATCGATTCGGAAAAATACTGCACGCCTTTTGAGCTAGCCCCAGAAGTTTATTACATGATTACGCAAGATCATCTTTCTTGTAGAGAAGATAATGATAAGAACAGCCCGAGACAACGCTTGATAGAGCAACGGGCACGAGCAACTAGCTTGCGTAAACCTAATGCTGACAGCGGTTATTTAGGCAATAATACCGATCCAAACTGTACACCAACCGGCACTAATGCTGTAGGAATGCCTGCAGGTTGCGCTCCTTATTATGAGGGCGGATCTCTCCTTTCCACAGAACCATTAGAAGGTCGTGCCGATTTACGAGCAAGAACAGAAAACGTTACAGAAAACATCATGTGCTTTTTGTGGGGTGGTCCGTGTAACAAAGTACCCCCAAGAACTCCGGAAGAAGAATTGAACAATTTACCGCTAGCTAGTGAGGTGTCTGACTGTAACACTGCTACTATAGCTAGAGACGGCGGGTCCGGATTAAGTACGCAAACTTGTGGAGGTCCCTTAAGCTATCTCATGACCCCAACAGATTGGGCAAGGAGATATTGGATGGTTCCTAAAACCACGCCAATAGCAAAAAATGACACCACATTTTGTACAGACAAAAGTATTATTACCCTGGCCGACATTGACGTACCTGAATCTTGGGGCGGACCCAGCACAGGATGCCAACTTCCTTTTGAATATATGAACTATCGTGCACTTGTTGTGCCAGGAACCCCCGATACTTCCGGAGAAGATCGCAATACAGGTTTGATGTATAACGACTCGTTACAGAATGCTGAAGGGGGTGCCGTAAGGGAAGGCCCAGGCTCCGATAATTTTAGAACTGCCTTATTTATAGACGGCCAAAAAGGAGAAAAGCCTGCATATACTGAAGGTTGGAACGTTTTGCCTTCCGGTAGTCCTTTGGGTAGTACATCCATTTACAACGAAGATTGTGCGTTAACCGGAGCAAATCCAGACTGTAATACGGGAAGAAACGGTGAGTTTTCTGGCCCTGCAGCAGGCTTGTTCAGAAGCCCTGGAGAAACTTTTGGTACAGATGAGCAAGGTATGCCCAACACTGCGGCAAAGAAACCAAAGCTTGGTAGAGGAATCTATCGTATGGGTTACCCACTTCACAGCCTTTGTACATGTAACGAGGTAGGGGGTTGTGGTGAAGATACTCTTAACAACAAATTCACCGGTCTCGGAACGACTACAGGGGACGATCATCCTGCTGTGGCTGGTTACAAATTCTGCACTCCTATAGTTCCGGGTGCTTCCCCTGTCTGCTTGGATTTCTTTGGGGAAGGTTTAGTGGGCGCTTTACTTAGTGGAATAAGTCAGGTCGTAAACGCTTTCTTTAGTATTTGGATAGGTAATATCCGGCCCGGAGGTGCGTGCGCCCCCTTAAGCTGGACAGATCCCCTAGACGGACCTTGTCCCGTGCCTCTACCTGTGAATCAGCAGTGTGAGATTTACTCTTGTATATTTTACCCTCCGGGAAGCACAAGTACGGGAACATCTTGCCCAGATCCAACCAACAACTGTCTTGTGGGATACGTGGCTTTGGGCTCTACAAATTACCCAACACTTTGCCAACACCGAATGTCTACCCCTGGCCCTTATGACTGTTCAGGTGATATTGAAGTTTTTGATGCCAAATTTGATTACTTTTCTCCAAACTCTGCTCAAGATCAAAATTTTGCTATAGATCAATTTGCTCAATACTTTTATCCAGTACGTAAGGCTATTGTAGAAACCGCAGATACTGCAAACATGATGGAACGTGGTGTAGGGGGCCTATTTAATTTTGTTTATCACATGACCAACGAGGCATTTTATTGCGAAAACTGTGGGCACGATTTCATAGGTCTTTCTTCAGGTTCGCATTTTGCCACAGACATCATGAAAATGGTTGTTGGCGACCCCAAAGCAATCACTGACACTGATGATCCTGCTCCAACCACAATTCCTTACACCCCAACCGGAGGTGGTGGCGGAGGAGGTGGTATCTGCAACCCATTCAACTGTTTTGCTCCCTATGTGATAGATTTTGAATCTTCATTGCAGTGTGCGCTCAACTCCATTCGCTTTGGTGACGAGACATGGCGATGGGTGGATGTTTACGGACCATATTGTGATAATGAGACAAAAGGTTTACCTTTCGCCTACAACTTATTCGTCAATATTATTGATGTCATAGCTCCCGCCGGCGCCGGAAGAATTTGCGAGGATAAAGATCCTCCTAACACCATAAAATCAGGTACAGCCAATATGTTCTGTCCAAGCTGGGCTGATCCAATTAGACTTCCCGGACATCCGTCTCAGAATTTAGAGTATTACAGAGGCGCGCTTATGAATGGTATCGGATGTAGCATGGTTACCCACAACTGGCCGTCAGGCTTAACTGCTCAAGACGTTATAGATTCTATGGATGGGGCTAACTACCTAGGATATACGTTTAGTTATGCTAATCCACTTTCCAAAGCACAACTTGATCGAATCATTGAGCGCGCTCAAGATGCTAATGTAAACCCCTACATTCTTATTGGCATTTGGGGAACTGAAAGTGCTTGGAGTATGACTCAAAGCTGCGCTGTGCCTACCACCTAAGCAAAACTTGTTTTGACTTTGGACCACCTAAGCAAAGTTTACTTTGACTTTGGACCGCCTAAGCAAAACTTGTTTTG
>CAYNBT010000004.1:23264-52694 GCA_964396025.1 uncultured Candidatus Saccharibacteria bacterium
ACCACCTAAGCAAAGTTTACTTTGACTTTGGACCGCCTAAGCAAAACTTGTTTTGACAAACCTCAACACATAGATTAACATCTATACGTGTCAATTAAGCCTAAGTGCACAAACTGTTTTAAATCATTAAGTATCAGCTCCAGAATGCTTATATATCAACATTTAAGCGAATCCGGAGAATCTTGTGTTTCTGATTTAGTTAAGGTTGTTAAGCTTACGCAGCCTACAGTGTCTTATCATCTCAAAGAGATGAAAGAGAATGGCTTGTTGTTTAGTAAAAAGTTAGGAAAAGAAACATATTATGGAGTGTTAGAACATTGCCCAAACTACTCATCTCCTTGTATCTTAAAAAACGCAAATGTTAATTCAAATTAAAAACTTACACGCCTCCATAGAGGGTAAAGAAATTCTTAAAGGTTTAAGCCTAAACATCAAAAGTGGGGAGACTGCGGTGATCATGGGTCCAAACGGGTCTGGCAAGAGCACTTTGGCTCAGGTACTTATGGGACACCCTCTATATGTCGTAGACACTGGTGAGGTACTCTATAAAGATCAAGACTTACTCCAAAAAGAACCTGCTGAAAGAGCAAAGGATGGCATTTTCTTGTCATTCCAATATCCTAGCGAAGTAAGTGGTGTGGGAATTGCTAATTTTTTGCGTCTTATTTATAACAAAAGAACAAATCAAAAACTTTCTCCCGCCAAGTTTCGTCCTATTCTAAAAGAAAAAATGGCGCTTTTAGGTATGGATGAATCTTTTATGTCCCGCTACTTGAATGAAGGTTTTTCCGGTGGTGAAAAGAAGAGAATGGAAATGCTTCAACTTTTGGTCTTAGAGCCTGAACTCGCAATACTTGACGAGACGGACAGCGGCTTGGATGTTGATGCGCTTAAGTTTGTAGGTAAAGCCGTAAACTATCTCAAAGAAAAGAACAAAATGAGTGTTTTACTAATCACTCATTACACTAGAATTCTAAAGCATATAGATCCCGATACCGTACACATTTTGCAAGACGGTAAAATTTCGCAATCTGGTGACGCACGTCTTGCACATGAGCTTGAGGAAAAAGGATACGCACCTTTTGGAGAATAATTATGGGCAGAAAACAACTTGAAGAATCCAGCAAAACCCAAAAATCCCAAATCAATGTAAATTCCGATTACAAGACTAAATACGGTTTTAACGTGAAAGTTGATTACAAAAACAAACCAGAAAAAGGGATTAGTGAACGCGTGATTTCTTCAATATCTGCCATGAAAGAGGAACCGGAATGGATGCATGAATTTAGACAAAATGCTTTTAAAGTCTTTGAGAGCAAACCAACGCCTCAGTGGGGCGGTGACCTCAATCAGATTGATTACGATAATATTTATTACTATCTTAAACCTACAGACCAAGAAGAACGCTCATGGAATGATGTTCCAGAGAAAATGAAAGAAACCTTTGATCGCCTTGGAGTTCCCCAAGCGGAGCAACAACATCTTGCCGGTATAAAGGCGCAGTTTGATTCTGAAGTTATTTACGGATCCCTTTTGAAAGAACTTGAGGAAGAGGGCGTTATTTTTATGGGTACAGATGAAGCTCTCAAGAAGCACCCCGAATTTTTTGAAGAATATTTTGGTAAAGTGGTTCCTCCGGGAGACAACAAATTTGCAGCGCTGAATAGTGCCGTTTGGTCCGGAGGTTCTTTTGTGTACGTTCCTAAAGGTGTAAAAGTAAAAAGGCCTTTGCAAGCATACTTTAGAATAAACGCACAGAACATGGGACAGTTCGAACGAACACTTATTATTGCAGATGAAGGCAGTGAGTTTCACTATGTTGAGGGTTGCTTTACCGCGGGTCATCTGATAAACACAAAAGAAGGTTTAAAAAAAATTGAAGATGTTGCAGTTGACGATGAAGTACTCACTCACTCTGGTCTTTACAAAAAAGTGTACAACACCCAGAAGCGTCCCTACAACGGCGATTTGTTTTCGATAAAAGTGTGGGGAATAGCGGACTCTGTGATTGAGGCAACAGAAGAGCACCCTTTCCTAAGCGTTTCTCGAGTAAGAAAGAATGAAAAAAATGCTAATTTTAGCGGAGCAACATGGACACCCGCAAATTCCTTGAAAAAAGGTGATTATCTTGTGGTTCCTATTGATCCTACGGAAGATACCTCTCGTTCAAAGGACTTCAGAATTCGTTATAAAAACGAAATGATAACTTTCAACGTTCCTCTCACTCCCGAGTTTTTTAGATTGATTGGCTATTATCTTGCCGAAGGCAGTGTAGATGAAAGGGGCTATCTAAAATTTTCCTTTCATGTCAAAGAACGCGAGTACATTGAAGATGTTAAGGCGGCTATTGAGCAGGTTTTTGGACATAATGAATTCCATGAATTTACTCATAAGAACAGTAAAGGATTGGAGTTAGTGTTTTCGTCCGCAAAGTTAGCCAGAGTGTTTGCCCAATTTGGTACGAGCTCATCTACAAAAGCTGTTCCCCAGTGGGTGATGCAAGCAAAGAAGGTACATCAAGCAGAGCTGATAAAATGCTATTTTAGAGGCGATGGCAATTACTACAACAAAATCCTCAAGCATGGTGAAAAAGAGATAATAAGAATTAACACCGTTTCCAGAATGTTAGCTCTGCAGACACGCGACGTGCTTCTTCGTCTGGGTATTGTGTCTACGATCAACACTAGGGATAGATCAAAAGAATCCAGGCAAACTATGTATTCTGTTTGTATATCCGGAAGCTTTATTGCCGAGTTTGGTGAAATTATTGGCAAAAAGCTGAGGTCAGAGATTTCTGGCCATAAACGCGCTTCAATGTTTTTTATTCAAGATAAGTACGCGTATTTTCCAATTCGAAGTGTTAACCGGACCTATGTTGATAATATAGATGTTTACAATTTTAGCGTAGAACAAGATGAATCATATGTTTGTAATGGTGTAACAGTGCACAATTGCACCGCGCCAGTTTATGCCTCAGACTCCCTTCACGCAGCAGTGGTAGAAATAATCGTAAAACCTGGTGCACGCTGCAGATATACTACCATTCAAAATTGGTCCACCAATGTTTACAATCTTGTAACCAAGCGCGCTCGCGTGGAAAAGAACGGTATCATGGAATGGATAGATGGAAACCTTGGCTCAAAACTCACTATGAAATACCCAAGCTGTTACTTGGTAGGAGAGGGGGCTCATGGAGAGGTTTTATCTATTGCCTATGCTAGTGAGGGCCAGCATCAAGATGCTGGGGCTAAGATGATGCATATTGCTTCAAACACTACTTCAACTATCATTTCAAAATCCATTAGTGTTAATGGTGGTCGAACAAGCTATAGAGGGTTAGTGAGTGTAAGTCCTCACGCAAAAAACGCCAAATCACGTGTGGAATGTGACGCCTTGATACTAGATTCTGAATCAGCCTCAGACACTTTTCCCGTTATGAGAATCGACAATGCTTCCGCTCAAATTGAACACGAAGCTACAGTAAGTAAGATTGGTGAGGAGAAATTGTTCTACTTAATGAGCAGAGGCTTATCTGAGTCCGAAGCCATGAGTTTAGTTGTCTCAGGGTTTATCGAACCAATCGTAAAGGAATTACCCATGGAATATTCGGTAGAACTAAACAGATTGATAGAATTAGAAATGGAAGGATCGGTGGGTTAATGAAAACAGTTTTCCAAGAATTACAATTGGATACAGTGATAAGTGTACGCGAAGACACTCAGTTCGTTTTGAAGAAACCAACTGAAAATGGTAGCTACTCCCTAACACTGCTTTTTGAGAAGCCCGGTGTTTGTGCAGAAATTATCGGTGCATTTATTCTTGATGCGCAAGATTCAATAAAACTGACAACAGTGACACATCATATAAGTCCGCACACACAATGTGATACGCAAATTAAACTTGTGCTTAGAGATAAGGCTGTAGCAGACTATGTTGGAAAGATAATCATTGCAAAAACGGCTCAACAAACAATCTCATTTTTAGAGGAGTCCGCTCTCGTTACGGGAGACAGCATAAAAAATACTTCCCAACCCATTCTTGTGATTGATGCAGACGATGTAAAGGCCTCTCATGGATCGACAACAGGTAAAATTGACCAAGATCAACTCTACTATTTAAATTCCCGTGGCCTCAATTTACAGGAAGCAGAAGAATCAGTGGTCAAGGGCTTCTTTGAAAAAATTCTGCACAAGATTATAGACAACGATGTTTTGCTGAGTGTAAAAAATAATTTAGAATTGACTGAGAATGATTAACCTTAACCATTTAAAAAAAGATTTTCCTATATTGAATCGAAAGATACATGAAACCACATTAGTTTATTTGGATAATGCCGCGACCTCGCAAAAGCCACAGCAGGTCATTGACGCTATAACAGGTTTTTACAGCCAACACAACGCTAACGTACACAGAGGCCTGCACACATTAAGTGAGGAAGCCACTTCTCTTTATGAGAATTCTAGGAAAAAGATAGCAAACTTTATTGGTTGCCAAAATTATGATGAAATAGTTTTTACTTCTGGAACAACTCAGTCCCTAAACAGTATCATACAAGGTTTTGTTATACCTAAGTTAAAACCAAACGATGTGATTTTAACTACAGTCGCAGAGCATCATAGTAACTTAGTGCCGTGGCAGCAAGCATCCGCAAAATCCGGAGCAAAACTTGAATTTGTTAATCTAACAGCAGAAGGTCAAATAGACTTAACTGATTTACAAAGCAAGATGAACGATAAAGTTAAATTTGTAGCAGTAAGTCATGTCTCCAATGTGTTGGGTACAATATTTCCCGTAAAGAAAATATGTGAAATCGCGCATGCATGCGGCGCACTTGTCATTGTAGATGGTGCTCAGGCTGTCCCACACATGGCAGTAAACATTCAAAACTTGGGGTGTGATTTTTATACCTTCTCAGGGCACAAAATGCTGGGTCCTACAGGAATAGGAATTTTATGGGGAAGAAAAAATTTGTTGGAACAAATGTCTCCTGTGTACTTTGGCGGAGGAATGATTGATCAAGTAGATTTATTGCAAAGCACTTGGGGACCGGTTCCAGAACGATTCGAGGCCGGAACGCCAAACATTGCCGGCGCAATAGGCTTGGCAGCAGCAGTAGATTATTTGAGCGCTGTAGGTATGGAAAATATTCATGCTCATGAAGTAGAACTTCTTTCTTACTTGTTGCCAAAATTAGCGCAAATCCCCGAACTAAAGATACTGGGGCCAAAAAATATACAAGAACGCTCAGGCTTGGTTTCGTTTGTAATAGATGGCATACATTCCCATGATTTAGCTGCTGTGCTTGATAACTACGGAGTTGCGGTACGATCTGGTCATCATTGCACTATGCCGCTTCACAAAAACTTGGGCATAAATTCCTCAACTAGAGTTAGTGTTTATTTATACAACACTATAGAAGACATGGATGCTTTGATTGTAGCTTTGGGCAAGGCGTTGGAGATTCTCAAAAGGTAAACATGGATATATATAGAGAAGAATTAATGGAGCATTACAAAAATCCGCAAAATAGAGGGCGTCTCGCTGCACCTTCTGTAACTTCGGTTGGTAAAAATGCAATGTGCGGGGATTTTCTAACACTGGATTTGGAAATCCGAGATAACAAGATAGTCGATGTTAGTTATGACGGGGAAGCCTGCGCTGTTTCTATTGCTTCTGCCTCAGTTCTTTCCGAAGAGATATTAGGTAAAAATCTTGTTGAAGTGAAGGATTTTAGCAAAGAAAAACTGTTGGCATTACTGGGTGTAAATTTGACCACAAGTAGAATAAAGTGTGCGACATTAATTTTAGAGGCGTTGGATTCAGCGCTTGAAGCTTATGAAAAAAACAACTAGTGCAAAATCAAAAGCAGCTCCAAAAGACAAGAAGAAGGCAAAAGTGGAAAAAGATATGAATCTGGGTGCCTTAATCTTGAAATATCCGGATGTAGAAGAAATACTAGTTGATTACGGTCTTCACTGCAGTTTTTGCGTTGCTAATTCATTTGATACAATAGAGATGGGTGCCAAGGTCCACGGCCTTAGTGACGATGATGTTGATGATATGATCATACGCATAAACGAAATGATTGAGTATGGAGAATAAAGACTCAAAAAAACGAAAAATTCATAAAATTGTGGTAGATAGAGCAGCTTGCATTGGTGCCGCTACCTGCGTTGTGGTAGCCCCTAAGGCTTTTGACCTAGATCAAGACAGTATTGCTATTGTAAAAGAAAATGCTCTAGACGTTGATGACGACACTCTTTTGATGGCAGCACAATCGTGTCCTACCCAAGCAATCTTGCTTTTTGATGAAGAAGGTAATCAAATTTTTCCTTAAGGAGGTTTATGTTAATTCAAGTAACATCAGACAACATAGAAGTTTCCCCCAGTATGCAAGACTTAGCAAAGCAAAAAGTTGAAAAGTTGGCAAAATATTTTGAAAATGTCCCTCAAGATTTACAGCGCGTTCGTGTAGTGTTAAACAAAGGCGCAGCAGACGAAACCTTTGAAGCAAACGTTGAACTAAGCCTTAGCGGCAATGTATTTGTTGGAAGATCCCAAGCATTCTCGCTTGAAGCCGCCATCATTGACGCTACAGGAGATGTAGAACGCCAGTATGTAAAAGAAAAATCCAAACGCGATGACAAAGACTGGGATGCTGCACGTGAACTAAAAAGGCAACCACTAGATTCCACCGAATAGGCGAGTGTGCTAAAATCCTGATTACAAAGTTTGCTTTAGGTGATGGAATGGTTTTTCGGGCACTTAGCTCAGTTGGTAGAGCGCGCGTCTTATACACGCGTGGTCCCTGGTTCGAGCCCAGGAGTGCCCACCAGATGTCTTAGCGAGCGAATGCGAGCTTAGACAGATGGGGTGCGATAAGCATGCTTCCTTTTACTTCGTAAAACGTAGGAGCGCAGCGACGAATCGCCACCAAATCACTTTGCGAACACCGCTTTGCAAAAACCCATTTTCTGCTTTAATATCTCACTAGAATTCCTATACAAGGGGGTAATGCTATGGATGTAGTTAAATTCCCGTTGAGGTGGCAGCATTTTTCCGATGCACGTTTGATTGATGAGCATGTCATTGCTCATGCGCATAAAACCGTTGGTGACACAGGACATAAGCTTAACTTTCTCGGGATTGAGCATTTATGCGATGGTATTTGGGTGCCTACTCACTACGTAGATCCACATCAACTTTATTACGCAGTGTTTGAAGCCCCGGACGATATTCCGTTTGTTTGGCCATTGGATAAAGAACAAGCCTACCATGCTGAAGATCTAGTGATTCGCTATGCCCTTGGTTTAGCAGGATACGGGTTTTTAGATGTGGAAGATTATTTTATTGCACCAGGCCCTGGTCAAAGAAGTCTTCAATTCGAAGGCTACGGCCCCTATCTGCAACCGGGTGTAACTTATTACCTAAGATTGATTTAAAAAAAGGGTTAAATCAGAAAAAACGAGCCCCAGACACAAATGAAAAAATGTGTTTGGGGCTTTTGTACTACTCGTTCCACTTGTGCAAACTTTGTCCGGCTTCGAAGTATTTTCGGATGATACTCTGCAGGTCGGACAGAATGCTTGACAAAGGTACATCCACAAACTGTTCACCACCAAGCCAAACCAAAGCGATCCAGCTGTTTGGGAATGGTGCGGGCCCGGTGCGCATTACGCCAAGCACGGTGCCTTGTATAGACTCCTTTTGTGGTCCGAACTGTCCCACAATACTTCTTCCCTGTGCTTGCATGTGTAACTCGGCGATCAACTCCGTTTCCAGTCTGGCCATTTGTTGATCAAAAGTCTCACCCATGATCATTTCTCCTTGCTTATATTTTTGTTAGAATCAATTCCCCGCCATTATACCAACAAAAAGCGCTCCTGTCAAAACTATGGGATAGTTTATAATCACGAGCGCATTTTGTTCAGATTTCTATTCAGGTTTAAAGAATTCCAAGCTCTGTCTTTTGTTCGTCAGATACCTTTTCAATATGTTCCAAGTATCTTTCGGTAGTAGAGAGCCTTTTGTGGCCTGCTACCTTGGATACGGTTACTAAGTCTGTTCCGTGTGCAATGTGGTGAGCAACAAAAGTGTGTCTCAAGTCGTTTACTTTAGCGTTACTGATTCCAGCAGCTCTAAAGAATCTTGCGATGGTAGCTCTAATATTTCTTACCAACAAAGGATTGCCTGTTTTAGTAATAAATAAGTGCTTACCTTTTTCTACTTGAGGTCTTTCATCAAGATATTTCCTTATAGATTCGATGGCGGCTTTGTTCAAAGGAACTTCTCTTTCCTTGTATCCTGGTTTAGCAGGGATAACAAGTTTACCTTCTCCGTCAGCTATTTCAACATGTTCCAAAAGAATTGCAGCTAATTCAGAGATTCTTACTCCAGTTTGCAAAAGCACTTCTACGATAGCAAATGTCCTTTTATCTTCTTTTGCAGCATCTCTAAGAGCGCCGTATTCTAATCTTGAAAGAATTCTTGGAGCTTTTACATCTACTTTAGGGTGTTTTAGTTGATCAGCTACATTATTTGAAATGTGTGCTTTTTCGAGTAGGTATCTAAAGAAAGTCTTTGTTGAATTGGTTTTTCTTGAAATAGATTTAGGAGTGTAATTCTTTTTAGCTAAACCTCCCATAAAGTCTTCTAAGTGTAACAACTGAATTTCGTGTACAAGTTTTACACCTTGTTTGTAAAGGTGTTCGATTAGTTGTTCGATATCCTTTTCATAGGCTATTACGGTAGATTTTGATCTACCTTGGCCCTTAAGGTGTTCAATAAAATTTTTATGTGCCTCATCTAGTTTTATCATAATTTTTTTAAAATCCTCTAACTATTACTACAGGGTATACTATAGCACTAGCATATAGTAATGTCAAATAATTTCTATTCTATAGTATTTACTATCGATTGGAACGACTATATAATTTTTACAATGTCCATTCCTGCTCGCCCGAAATACATAGTATTATCTATCCTTTTTGTTTTGGCAACTATCAATTTTACCAAGACAACCGTGAGTATTTTAGAAAGTAGCAAGCGCCTTGATAACCTTAAGAGTGAAGTTACCCAGCTTGAGGCAAGACAGGCGCAACTTAGGCAGGAACTTACCTATAAAAAGACAGATACTTTTGTAGAGGAAGAAGCACGCAACAAATTAAATATGGTTAAAAAGGGAGAAGAAATATTTATTTTTCCTCAAATAGCCGTTGGCAAGGTCTTAGGCGCTCAGTCTGCTTCTGTTGATAACTCTTTGGCCGCACGATCTACACCTCTTGAGACTAGTTTTCAACGTTGGCTTCAGTTGCTATTCTGAGTGGGTAGAGATTAAAATAGCATCCATTTAACATACAGATAACGCCTTTTGACTATTACTATGTATAGTGATATTCTTTCGATGCTATCGCATAGCGGGGTGGAGGAATAGTACCTCGTCAGGCTCATAATCTGAAGGTCTCGGTGCAAATCCGGGCCCCGCAACCAAAGCAACCCCCAAAATATTCCAAAATTCAAAAAAGAAGATATAATGCTTACGCATTCATGCTTCGCATGGAACGCTACTGCATTTATGCTCCGCATAGAATGCTTACACATTCATGCTTCGCATGGAACGCTACTGCATTTAGGCCAACGTAGCTCAGGTGGTTAGAGCGGACGTTTCATAAGCGTCAGGTCGCTGGTTCAACCCCAGCCGTTGGCACCAAATGTTACCCTATAGTTTGACATTATTTATTTTTTGTAGTACTATGCCAAAGATTATCCAAATGTCCGTATAAGTTTGTACGGAATAGTTCAGTACCGAGACGATACTGAAAAAAGGAACGACGAGATGTCTGATTCAGAATTTCCACGGTATGATTATTACTATTCGCTAACTGGTTTTGGTGCAAACGGTACAGGGGATCGTATAGCAAGATTAGCTCCCAATATTGCTCTTCGGTCGTTAGGTCTTTTGGAGCAACCGGATTTGCACCTTGAGCACCTTATGCGGCTCAAGTGTCTTCATGATCCTAGATACGCTTCCTGTTATGCCGCCGAATATGAGTCTTATGGTGCAGGGCGTCCAACTTTATGTCGCGTTTTGATCAGTATTCAAAAACATCCCAAGGGAATTGAATGCTTGTATTGGCCAAACATCGTAAACTGGACAAAGGGAGCTGTAATGATTAGTAACGCTATTGACGGTAGTGTAACTTATCTAGAGTTTGATGTTGTGTGGGAAGAAAGCGGTCAACCAAAGTTGACTTTCCCCGAGATCGAAGCACGCACTCCCGAGTTTTAACTTACCAACAGGGTCAAGAAAATTAATTTCTCGACCCTGTTTTTCTTTTTTTTTGTAGCAATTTTCTCATGGGAATACCTTGCATTGTTGCTATAATAACTTCATGAACAAAAAGAGAATCCTTACAGGTGACAATACAACCGGAAAACTTCACGTCGGCCACTTTGTTGGTTCGCTAGAAAACCGCGTGAAGCTTCAAGATGAATATGACACCACCATAATTTTGGCCGATATGCATGCATTTGCTTATCCAAAATACGTGGAGAACCCACAGGTTGTGCACGACTCAGTATTTGACGTTGCTGTAGGTAATCTTGCCGTAGGTCTTGACCCAAACAAAGTTAGTTTTTTTGTGGAGTCCGCGATACCGGAAATTTATGAGCTGGCACTTATACTTTCAATGCTAGTTTCTCACAACCGCGCTTTGCGTAATCCCACAATAAAAGATGAGATTCGCGAAAAAAGCATGGGCGACAATTATTCCTTAGGTTTTGTGAATTTCCCTATTATGATGTCAGCCGATATATTGGGAGTAAAGGCTGACCTAGTCCCAACCGGAGAAGATCAACTTCCACACTTGGAGCAAACCCGTGAACTAGCCCGTAGATTTAATACTCTATATGGAGAGGTTTTAAGAGAACCAGATGGTCTTATAGGCAGGGTTCCACGTCTAATAGGGACAGATGGCAATGCAAAAATGACCAAATCCCTAAACAACACAATCCATCTAAATGAACCGTCTGCCGACCTCAAAACCAAAGTAATGAGTATGTATACTGATCCCAAGCGTCTGCGTGCTACGGACCCCGGTACCGTAGAAGGAAATCCGGTTTTTATTTATCACGATGCCTTTAACAAGAATACACAAGAAGTAGCTGACCTTAAAGAACGCTATGCTTTAGGAAAGGTAGGCGATGTAGAAGTAAAAGAGAAGCTATACCTAGCCTTGGAAGAATTCCTGGCTCCAATCAGGGAACGCTACAACTATTTTGAATCTAATCGTGCTGTTGTAATGGAGCTTTTACACGCCGGCACAAAGAAAACTCAACAGATATACGCACAGACGTTAGAAGAAATTCGCGAAAATATGAAGCTCTTTAGGTTTTAATGTATAATCTCTTGGCCCAAAAAGATATGGAAGAAAAAAAGAAAAAATCAAAAGCATCATACATGAATAAATTGGCTGGTACGCCAAAGGATCCCAACAATGTTAATGAACCTAACAGTCTTTTTGGGAACGTATTCTTTTACGTGTTTTTAGCGTTTAGTGCCTTTTTACTTTTTACAGCAGCAGCTGCTGTCAGAGAATCGCAGCCATTTAGACCAATCAGTGAAGTAGTTTCTGCAATAAAATCCGACAAAGTCCAAGACATTAAAATAAGCGGTGATACCGTTACCGTTTTACTAAGGGACGGCACATCCTTTGTTTCTAAAAAGGAATCCAACATAAGTTTTGACGAGATTCTTGCCAATAATAAAGTAGATGCTTCTAAAATACGTGGAAAATTGGAAGTTGTTACAAAACTGGCTTTGGATCAAATTCTCTCACCGATTTTGTTTTTTGCTTTACCCATAGTTCTGGTGTTTTTTATATTTCGCCAAATGAAGGCTGCTAGCGGAGACATAACCTCGTTTGGGCGTTCTCGTGCGAGAATGTTTAACAAAGGTACTTCAAAGATTACTTTTACTGACGTAGCAGGAAACGCTGAGGCGAAGCAAGAGTTAATGGAAATCGTGGACTTCTTAAAAAGTCCCGATAAATATCTAAAGCTCGGTGCAAGAATTCCAAAAGGAGTTTTACTTGTGGGCTCTTCTGGTGTTGGCAAAACCTTGCTGGCCAAGGCTATTGCCGGAGAAGCCAATGTGCCCTTTTACTCTGTAGCGGGTAGCGAATTTATGGAAATGCTAGTGGGTGTGGGTTCTGCAAGAGCACGCGATTTGTTTAGAATGGCCAAAGAAACTCAACCCAGCTTGATTTTTATAGACGAAATTGACGCAATTGGGCGCCAGCGCGGTATGGGAATCGGTGGTGGTCACGACGAACGCGAACAAACACTTAACCAAATACTTATTGAAATGGATGGCTTTGACCCAAGATCTTCAGTGATAGTTTTGGCCGCTACCAACCGTCCTGATATGCTAGATCCGGCATTGGTTCGTCCAGGGCGTTTTGACAGACGAATTTCTATTCCTTTGCCCGATCTTAAAGATAGGGAAGAGATAGTGAAAATTCATATGCGTGGTAAACCTTTTACCTCTGAGGTTGATGTTGAGAAAGTAGCAAAAAATACGGTTGGGTTCAGTGGAGCTGATTTGGAGAATATGCTTAATGAATCAGCAATTTTGGCAGCACGTGCAAACAAAGATGCTATTTCACAAAAAGATCTGGAGGAGGCATCTTTGAAGGTTACAATAGGAGCGGAACGAAAAACTCTTCAAACAGATGAGGAAAAGAAAATGACCGCATATCATGAGGCCGGTCATGCACTGGTTGCTTCTAACATGCCTGATATGGATAAAGTGAACCGTGTTTCTATAGTTGCGCGTGGCGGGTCGTTGGGGCATACAAGCTTTCCTCCTGAACGCGACCGCTATAACGAAACAAAAGAACGGCTTCTTGCTATGATCTGCACAGCCTTAGGTGGTCGTGCTGCTGAAGAGGTAGTTTTTGGAACTGAGACCATAGGTGCTTCTTCTGACATTGATAATGCTACGTCTGTGGCTAGGAAAATGGTAACTGAATATGGTATGAGTGCGTTAGGACCTATTGCTTATCATGGGGAGTCTAGAATGGGGTGGCTTGCGAAGCAGGTTTCTAATCCGGACACAATCAGCCAAGAGATGCATTTTAAGATAGACAAAGAAGTAGAAAAAATCATTATGGATTGTTATGCAAAGGCCAAAGAGATAGTTAAGAATGAAAAAACAAAACTAGACAAAGTTGCAAGCGCCTTGATTGAACACGAGACTTTATCTTCCGAAGAGTACGAAGCTTTATTGAAGTAATATTTGAGCAACTAGTATGAAAAAGTTTCTTTTGATAGACACGTTTAATTTTTTGCATCGCGCATATCATGCACTTCCTCCTACTCTTACCGATTCTACAGGTACGCCGACAAATGCTGTGTATGGTGTGACCTCCATGCTAATCAGCGTCTTTGATGCCATTAGACCTGATTACGTTGTTGCTGCAAACGATGGGGAAAAGCCAACATTTAGGGTAGAAGATTTTACGGGATACAAGGCACATAGAAAACCCATGGAAAATGATCTGGCCGTGCAAATCCCCAAAGTCTTTGAGGTACTAGACGCCTTTGGGGTGAAGCAAATCCAAGTCGACGGTTACGAAGCCGATGACATTATAGGTACCCTTGTGACCAAATTCAAAAATCAGTGCGAGATGATCGTTGTTTCAAATGATAGAGATATGTGGCAATTGGTAGATAAAAACGTCTACTTTATGGTGCCCAATAAACTTGGCATAGATTGGTTGAGTGAAAAAGAGATCGTAACTCGTTTGGGATTTGACCCAAAATATCTGGTTGATTACAAAGCACTACGCGGAGACCCCAGCGATAATATACCCGGAGTTGCAGGTGTTGGAGAAAAGACAGCCACTAAACTTATTTTAGATTACGGCACACTAGAAGATATATATGCCCATATTGATGAAATCACGCCGGATTCTCTAAAGAATAAACTACTTAACAGTGCTGAAGTTGCTGTGATGAGCAAAAAATTGGCTACTATAATCACAGATGCTCCATTTAGCGCTAATCTTGACGAATGCCGTTATGTGGAATTCAACAAAGGTGCTGTTAAAGACATTTTGCAAAGATATAATTTTAAATCGCTTATCAAACGCATGGGTTTTGAAGTTACCCCAAATAACAAATCCCCAAAAAAAGAAGCAATAGACGATAAGCAGCTCGGATTACTTTAACCCCATAGTTCTAGACAGTTTCTGCATCTTATAGTACAATCCGGTGAGAATTTACTGATCACAGTTCATGGAGAAAAAAAATGAAACACGTGAAAACCGTTTTTGTTGTTTTGGCTATCCTCATTGTCATCTTGATAGGGATTAGTGTTGGCAAACTTGGATTAAAGGTACAAAGTTTGGAATCGCAGATAGCAACGCTGTCTGCGGTAACTCCTGAGCCTGTTGTAGTTGTACAGGAACCGGCGGCCGTTTCCACGCCTGATCTAAGTAAGTACACCACAGAAGACCGTGTGGGATCAATGGTGGCAACAGCCCTTGGGCAGTTGGATTATGCCACCAATTCTGACATTGAGGTTTTGACGAACAATTTAGCCCTGTTAGAAGATCAAGTTGCGACCACCGGGGGTAATGTGCATTGGTTGCGCCAAGAACTCCAAATGTTCGAAGGGCAATCCACACATATTGGTGCGCTCATCGGGATTATTGCTTCCATCCTGGATTTAACAGCATGGAGCGCCCCTTGTGATCCAGGAGACGGTCAACTTCAACTTATGACGATGTACGGAGGCGGGTCTCTTGTAGGAAACAACTATTGCTTTGATGCTATAGAAGGAGGCGATAGTCCCTACAGACTGGAACCTTACACGCAAGGCACGGCGTACGTAACCCTTGTGCGTGAAACAGCCTACATTGTAGAAACGGGTATGGAATTTCATTCATACACCACTCCCTATGTAGTGTTCTCCGACAAATACTTGGGTCTACAAGGGAATGTTGTAGATACCTACTTGCCTCAGCGGCTTTTGGTAACAGATTTATTTGGTATGAATGCCGCTGAATATAGTGAAGAGGGTGTTATGGACTTTTCGGCCTATCCCGATCAAGAGGTTGTGGTCATAGAGGAAATGCTCATTTGGTGGGCGGTTTCTTCTGCACAAGCTCAGCAGTTACTAGACGCCGGAATTGCCGAATACAAGTAGCCTTTATGTTAGCTCAGATAGTTTAGTGATTTCGATTTATGCAACATGTATAATCGGCCTAAACCATCTGAGCTTTTTTTTGCTCACAAACCTAGGGAGGTAGAACATGAATCGTTGGAAGACGGAATGGATTTGGACGATAATTTTTGGCTGGCTTTTATTGATTTGCTGTGGGCCATGCCTAGCATTTAACCTTGTACTGATGCCGCTGTCGAACACTCAACTCAGTACACCGGTACATGATTTGCAACAAGAAACACTCGCAAAAGGCACGCCTGAAGTTATGTATGTGTTGGATGTGGGTAGTACTCTCACTCCGCAACCAACACCCACACTTTCCAGAAGCGTTCCTGTGTTGGGCGGAACCGTAGTCATACCCGTTAGTCCCAGCACGTTCGAAGGACGGCAGGGTATTGTTGCTACATTGCCGTCTCCGAATGCTAAGTAACTTGTGCAGGTTGTGCGCCAAAACACACAGCCTGCCCTTTTTTTTGTATAATGCAGGCATGGATAAATTAGCTCAAGCTCTAAAAGTCTCTCAGTTACTCAAGCAGGTACACCCCAATCCCAAAACAGAACTCGTTTATCAAAACGAGATGCAGTTAGCTATTGCTGTTACACTTTCTGCACAAACTACAGATAAAAAAGTCAATCAAATCACAGAAAAGCTTTTTAAGAAATATCTCACGTGGGAGGATTTTGCAAACGCACCTTTGCCAGAACTAACTGAAGCCATTAAAGGTGTAAATTTCCATTTAGGAAAAGCTGAACGTTTGCAAAAAATGGCCCAAAAAATACTGTCCGACTTTGGAGGGAAACTTCCAACAAAATTTTCTGATCTTACCACTTTACCCGGAGTGGCAAGGAAATCAGCCAATGTGATCATGCAAGAGCTTTGGGATGTTGCGGAAGGAATTGTGGTAGACACTCACGTCACACGTGTTTCCAACAGACTTGGATTAACAACAAATCAAGATGCAGTAAAAATAGAGAAAGATTTAATGGCAATTGTGCCCAGAGAGTATTGGCGAAACATTTCAGGAGCTATGGTTTTACACGGAAGATATGTTTGTATAGCCCGTAAACCAAAGTGTGCAGAATGCGTGCTAAAAGAAATCTGCCCTTCTGCGTTTAAAGTCTAGTTGCTAGTTGGATCTGGGTTAGATCTTACTGAAATTTGCCCAAACTCTAGGGTAGTACCTTCTTCATAAGAGAATAATACTGGTTTATATAGTGCAAAATCAAAAGATTGCCCTGGGTCAATTTTTACGCCATCTTTCAATTCATCGTAAAATGGCCCTGTTTGTCTTAAGATCATTTCCTTGCCTGTAACATTTGTCCAACGTATTTTTTGTCCACGTGATATTACTGCGTAATCTGGCTCAAAGCCAGATGATGTATATGTTATTTCCACATAACCTGTTGTTTGGTTTTCTGGTGTGAGTGCCGGAAGCACTAATGTAGTTTCTTCTTCCTCTTCTAGGCTTGCTAAGTTATTGGCGGGGGTTGAGGAAGATTTTTTAACTGCTTGAATTTCCAGATTCACCTCTGAATATAAATCTTCAAACTGTTTGATTTCTAGCCTTCTGCCATTCAAGAAGAATGTTGGTGTAGCATTGACTCCGAGTTTGGTTCCTGCTTTCATGTCTTCTTCTACTTCATTTTTGAACTTGTCTTCGGCTATATCTTTTTGAAATTGTTCGATGTTAAGCCCAAGCTGCTTTGCGTATTCCACTAGATTTTCGGCTTCTAATGCTTGTTGATTTTGGAAAAGCAAATCATGATATTCCCAAAAGGCATCTTGCCCGCCGGCAGCTTGTGCGGCGATTGCAGCTTTCTTTGCGTTTTTATGTTGTGGTAGAGGGAAGTGTCTGTATACGATTCTCAGGTCGTTTCCATGCTGTTCTAACAGGGTTTGTAACACCGGAAACGCCGCACCACATGCAGGACATTCAAAGTCGGAGAATTCCACCAAGGTTGCTACAGCAGCAGGATTTCCTTTGGTTGGACTGTAACTTGCAATAAGTTCATCTTCTTCTACATATTTGAGTACCGGACCGGTTTGTTGTTTGGATTCGCTGGCAACAATGATTCCAATAAAAATAGCCATGGTAATGGTGCCTATGACTAAAATCGGTGCGTTTCGTTTTAAAAAGTTTTTCATAGTAGTTATTGTTGACCTTTGAACTTTACATCCATGTTAACAAGATTTACAGGAGGTTTCTTGTTGATAAGTACTTCTATCACATTTTCAGCGGCCATTCTAGCCATTTGAATTCGTGCTTCTCGTGTTGCGCTTGCAATATGTGGTGAAACAACAACATTTTCTAACTGGCTAAGTCCGGGGAACATTTTTGGTTCTTCTTCAAACACATCAAGCGCAGCCCCTTCGATACATTTGTCTTTTAGTGCATGATAAAGTGCTTCCTCATCAATTACAGGTCCACGGGCTGTGTTGATAAGATACGCTGTTGGTTTCATTCTTCTGAGTTCCTTGTCTCCAATTAGGTGGTGAGTTGAGGGTAACAATGGAACATGCAAAGAGACAAAATCAGACATTTCCAATAAATCTTCAAGGGAAGTGAACATTGCGCCTGTTTCAATTTCGGCTTTTTCATTGCGTTGATTGTCGTAATACACCACGCGCATGTTGAAGCCGCGCTTACAAATGTTAGCTAAATATTGCCCGATTCTTCCAAAACCAACTAGTCCAAGTGTTTTACCCATAAGTTTGGTTCCTAGAAAAATCATAGGATCCCAATATTTGTATTTATCCTCGCGCATGTATCTGTCTGCTTGAACTACGTTTTTTCCAACAGCCATCATGAGCGCCAAGGAAAATTCCGCGACTGATTCAGTGAGATCGCCGGGGGTGTTCGAAACGTAAATGCCTTTCTCAGTTGCAGCCGCAACATCTATATTGTCATAACCAACGGCGTAGTGCGCGATTAGCTTTAAGTCGTTACCCGACGATTCTATTACATGCCTTGTGATCTGATCAGGTATAACAGGAATTATTGCATCCGCCCCTTTGATAAATTCTATAAGTTCTGATTCGTTTAATGGTGCACCTTCGTTAATTTTTATTTCTAGTTGGGGATTTTTTTTGAGTAATTCAATTCCTGCCCTTGGTATCTTTCTTGTGATCGCAACTTTCATGTTTTGATTTTATCACACTACTTGAACTTAGGGTGCCGTCTAATTAGATCTTCGATTTCAGCCTTTTTTAAATGCCCATGCACCGATCCTGCCTTCTGCACCACATGCGCAGCATTAAGGGTTCCCCACATAAGACACTCTCTTAGCTTTTTTCCATAAAACATTCCTGCCAAAAAGCCTGCAGAATGAGCATCTCCGGCGCCGGTTTTATCTACTACTTCGTACTTTTCGTCCCATATACCGAGTTGTTCAAAGTCTTGACCGTCATATGCGCTGGAGCCTGCTTTTCCCTGAGTTATTACAGTGACGGCGGGTCCAAGTTCGCGTAAGTTTTTGTGTAACTCCATTAAAGGTAGTTTTCCTACCAACATCTGAGCCTCGGTTTCGTTCAAAAAAAGAACATTTGTTAACTCCAAAATGTTTTTCAAACTAGCTATACCTGACCTGAGTTGATAAGTACCGGGATTGAATGCAAGTCCTATGCCTTTGTCTTTGAGATACTCGATTAGCTCGTGTTGAAATTTCTCAGATTTTGGCGGCATAGATGTGTAATATATCCATTTTGGTTGTGGCCAGTTGTGTATTTTGTAATTTCTAGCTGCATGGGAAGAAAATATAGTACGTTCGCCTTTGTATATTATGATAGAGTTTACGTTAGTCGCCTGATCTTTATTCTTGACGCAGAATTTTGAATCTATGCCTACCTTGTCAAAAACCCCGATAAACTTGTTTCCGTTAGGATCATCTCCAAGCTCTGTATACACTGCTGTGTGCAGACCCAATTTGTTACAGGCGATAGCGTTGTTACAAGCATTTCCGGCTATGGTCGCCGAAAATTTGTCTACGGGAATCTTAGAACCATAACCAAAGCAGATTTTTGCTTGATCTGTGTTAGCGTTTCCCACTATCTCAGCTTCAGAAATTGTAAGATATTGATCTATTGAGACATCGCCTATGGAGAGTAAATCAAGATGATTCATTTTAAAATGGAACCTTTGGTACTGTTATTGCGGCAAGTACCACAAGTTTCCCTGCAGAATACGCTATTGTTCCAAAAAGCATAGAAATTAACATTTTGATACTTTTATGCGTGTTATTGAGTGTAAGGTGAATTCCTAGGTAAATTAGAATTGTTGCAGAAGATATTAGAGTAAATTCCATTAAAGGAAAAGCTGGTGAATCTGCAATACTTTGAATAATTCTTGCTGTAGCAGGGTTGAATATCATATAAAAATTCTATCACGCGCTGTTTTTATGAAAAAGCTCTTTTGCTCCCGCCACAATGTGGGGCGCGCTAATTCCGTACTTTTCCCACAGTTGGGTAGCAGTTCCCGATTCGCCAAAGGTGTCTTGGACGCCAATTAGTTTGAACAAGCATGTTATCTCTTGTCCTACTTGTTCCATCACAGCACTCCCTAAGCCCCCATGAATTTGAGATTCTTCTACAACCAAGACTTTTCTTGTCTTGCGGGCTGACTCTAAAATAGTGCGCACATCCAGTGGTTTTATACTAGGTGAATTTATCAACTCTACACTGATTCCATGATGCTCCTCTAGTTCTTGTGCTGCTTTTATGGCTTCTGTAATTATTGGGCCTGCGGAGATCATTGTGATGTGTTTACCTGTTTTTAGCACTGTGGCTTTTCCAATTTCAAATGGGGTTTCTTGAGTAGTAAATACAGTAGACGGTTCTCTTGATACTCTTATATACACAGGGCCGATATGCTTTGCGGCCGCTTGCACTGCTTTGATAGTTTCCACGTGGTCTGAAGGGTTTAGAACTACCATGTTCGGTAAAACTCTTGTTATGGCAATATCTTCCAGCGCTTGGGTGTTTGCTCCGTCTTCGCCCACAGACAAACCCGCGTGCGAACCCACAATCTTTACGTTTGCTTTAGAGTAACAGATCGAAATTCTAATCTGATCCCAATTTCGTCCAGGGTTAAAAGAAGCAAAGGAAGTGATAAAAGCGTTTTTTCCGGACAATGCCAATCCAGCTGCTATACCTGCCATGTTTTGTTCTGCAACTCCCACTTGCACAAAACGATTCGCAAATTTTTTTGCAAACTCACTTGTTCTGGTCGATTCTCCGAGATCGGCTGTTAACACAACCAAACTGCTATCTTGTTCTCCGGCTATCACTAATCCCTCACCAAACCCATCCCGCGTGGATTTCTTCTTGGAACTACTACTTGCAATGTCAGAACTTAAGTGGGCAGCCTGATTCCACATTTAGCATTCTTCTTTCTTCTTGGTTAGCTCAAATTCAATGGTCTTGTCAGTTTTTTTGATTTTTATCATGTCTACTACAATATTTTGAGCTGTTTCTGGAAGGCATGTATCCCCGGGTTCACTAAACTCACTCACTACAACAAGCTTGTTGTTTGCTTCGTCGTCCATAACCTTTTTGATTTTGATTCTATGACCGTCTACATCTAGTGTTTTGGAGGTAACTGCAATCACATACTCTTTGTCAAAATTAACCCCTTCTTTTACTGTCAGTGGTTTTGTTGCGGGGTCGAGTGATGCCAAAAATTTATCTAGTTCTTCTTGGGATTTTATTACGAGTCTTTGTTTTTCAAAAACCTGAGTTGTTAGTATTTCTGTTGGAAAATTTTCTAATCTTGTGACATTCAACTTATTATCTGATCCGGGAAGTTTAAGATCCCCACCTACCAAAAGTGCCCCTGCACCTATAATCAATCCAATAAGCACCAGAATGGGCAAAAATCCTGCATTTAACTTTGTTGAACTTTTACTCATGTTCGCTCCTTATACGGCCTTCCAGCGTCCTAAGTTTTTTTAGAGCATCTTCTGCTTCTTGTCTTTTAGGAGGCTTTCCATGCCACTCAAATTTATACTCCATAAACCCGACGCCTTTTCCGGGTATGGTATGCGCAATTATAGCAACTGGACGTTCATAAATCGTCTTGGCTTTGTTACACGCGTTTATGAACTCTTCTATGTTATGTCCATCAGTTTCAATTGTAAACCAGTTAAAGGCCTCGAGCTTATCTCTTATCGATTCCAAAGGCATGATGTGTTCGGTATAACCGTCACTTTGAATGTTGTTTCGGTCGATAATCCACGTTAAGTTGTTGAGTCTTTTGCTGCCTGCAAACAGGGCTGCTTCCCAAGTTTGTCCTTCGTTGAGTTCTCCGTCGCTTCCCACGCAGTACACTTTGTAGTCTTGCGCATCCAGTTTGCCCGCAAGCGCTATTCCTATAGCTTGTGAAAGGCCCTGACCTAGTGGACCAGAACTTGTTTCAACACCTGGCAAACTTAAATTGTGTGGATGCCCTTGCAACCGCGAGTTTAATTTTCTTAGAGTCTTTAGCTCCTTTTTTTCAAAGAAACCTTTGTAAGCCATTGCAGCATACATAACCGGACAAATGTGCCCACATGAAAGCACTAGACGATCGCGGGTCTCCAACTTTGGGTATTTGGGATCAATGTTTAGGACATGAAAATACAACGCAGCAAAAATATCTGCCGTGCCCAACGCTCCTGCAGGGTGGCCTGATCCGGCTTCTAAAAGCATGGTAATGACTTCTTCTCTAAGTTTAATGGCAATCTCTTCAAGTTCTTGAATAACTTTGTTGTGGGAATGAATGTACGTGTTGGGCATTGGTCCCATTATACTTTCTTTGAGTCTATTCTTCAATTGCTCTTAGATCGAACAGCTTAGTATGTTCAAGTTCTTTTAAATAGTCCAGAACCTGTTGGGGATTGGTGCAAATTTTTAGGAGTTCCACCTCTCCGGGTCGCATCAACATATTTTGTTTAAAAGCATCAATTATTTCATGCCAAAAGGACCCGAACAAAATGCCGGGTTTATGGTGTCCTTCATGAATTCTCGAATTAGCCCAGCTCATGCCAAATTCGCTAATTGTGCCCGAGGATCCCTTGAATAGAATATGAACATCCGAATTTAACAACATTACTTTAGTGCGATCAAAATAATCCAGTGTAACTATTTCTTGGTCAAATTTATTTTCTTTATCTATGCCTTCATAGTGTAAGTGTTTGACCTGTGGGGTATATGTTACTGCTAACACATTAGTACTGCCGCCATCGTGTGCCCCCATAGTTGATGCTCTCATTACACCTGGGCCACCTCCGTTTACTATATTGTAGCCGTTTTGGGCTAGAAGTTTTGCTGTCTCGTATGCTTCGACAAAAATCCTTGAGTCAGGCTCTATAAAAGCGCCTCCTAGGAACGCAATTGATTTTATTTTATGTGTTTCTTTATGCATTTTGTGATTTGAACTTTTGTTCTAATTCCATAAATTTTCTAAGCGCCACTGCCGGCTCCTTAGTATTAATTATTTCTGCTCCGATTACAATACCCTCAACCCCTAAGTTAAGATAATTTTGAATGTTTTTTGAATTTATGCCGCCGTCAACTTGTATTCTTACATGCGGATACATTTCTTTGAATGCTTCTACCTTACAGCTTGTATCACTTATATGTGTATTTCCTTGTTTACCTGGTGTTACGCTCATAAACTGCACAAATTCAACCAAACCCAGATAAGGAAGAAGCGCTTGTAAAGGAGTGTTATAGTTGATTGCAAGTCCAACGCGTTGTCCCTGCATAAAAATTTCACTATCAGTAATTTCTTCTACATGTGCAATATAACATTCCACATTTCTAATCTCGCTAACAAATGCAATTGGGTTTTTTACCATCAAATGAATTTGAATTGGTGTTGAGCTATTCAATGTGTTTAGCTTTGCCAAGTCCACAAAAGTCTTTGTGTTTACAAAGTCGCCGTCGCAAATATCTATGTGTATTTTCTTCGCGTCTTTACCCACCGAGTGCACTCTTTCCTGTAGTTTTATCAAACTGTCTTCCAGTATCGCAGGTATAATCATTTGGATTCGATTTTACTGATTTCTTCTAACCTTCTTACATGTCTTGCGTTGTCTTCAAATGGTGTTTGCAACCAAGCATCCACAATTTGTAATGCATCTTGAGCAGATAAATAATCTGCTCCCAGCGTTAGCACATTTGTGTTGTCGTCATTACGTGAAGATTTGGCATGGGATGGGCTAAATGAAAGACCCGCACGCACGCCCCTGAATTTATTTGCTGCGATAGCTACGCCCACTCCATTTCTGCAAACAAGAATCGCTCTTCTGTTAGGATTTTGCTGCATGGTTTCTATGGCTGATTTTACTATCTCAGGATAATCATCATTAGGGTCCGGTTCCAAAGACCCCGTATCAATAACGGAATGTCCGGCAGCGGTTAAGTGTTCCTTTATAGTCTTTTTAAGATCAAAACCTCCGTGGTCGGCGCCTATAATGATTTCCATGATGTCTTTCTAACCAACGTTATCGCCAAAATATTTAAGAATGATACTACGCACCATCCGCATATAGCTTCAAGCACAAAAATTTCTATGTAGGTTAAGTATGATGAAAACAAAATTCCCCAGATTAATGCTAGATCAAACAATCGTGTTTTCTTGCTTGTGTTAAGAACTAAGAGTAGAAAGTAATATAGCACCCCAAACATGGCCACGGGAATTCCGAATAATTCTGCATATTTACTGGCTTGTACAACACCACACTCACCAAAGCCACATGTAACGGCGCTTGCTGAGACTTTTACATAGGTAAGATAAAGTGAAACGCCAATGCCAAAAACTGAAAGGACACCTATCAACAAATCTCTGGATATTTTTGGCTTAGTAAGTGTTTGTTCGTTTTCCATTGTTATTCCCATACCTTAAATATACTAACATAATTATAGCGCCTAAAATCATAGCTGTGGATACACCTTGGGCCAAATTGATTCCTGATATCTCCCACGCATTCTTTTTAGTTTCTTCGGTGAGTAATCTTATGATTCCATAACCCAATATATACAAACTGGTAAAAACACCCATTTTTGGTTTTTCTGTTATGTAGAGTAGCAAAAGTATTAGAAACAAAAGCAAGTCAAAGGCAGATTCATATATGAAAAACGGAATATGTTCGAGGTTAAAATAATTTGCCCATCTTCCTACTGCCTGTGCTAATGGCATTGCCAGAGCAGCACAATCAGTAAACAACAAAACCGACTGTTTTTTATATGTTAGATATATTATGCCACCTGTAAGTCCTCCCAGAAGACCTCCAAAAATCCCTAGGCCACCATTCCAAACATAGAGCATAGAGATAGGACTAAGTTTATAAAGATCCCAATAGTGCAGTACATGATAAATTCTTGCGCCTACTATTCCGCAAAGAAGTGTAATGAAAACAGCGTTCCAAATAAATTCTTCCTTTAGTTGTGCTTTTTTGGCAAGATTTTCAAAAAGTAGAATACCTGTTAAACAGGCAGCGGCAATGACTATTCCGTACCAATTGATCATTTTAAAATAAGCTGATAAGAATGAGGCAAATTACACCCATCGCACCTGCATATGCCATGACACCTTGTCTAGTGAGTTTTGTGTTTAGGATCCAAAGCCATTCTGAGAGTGTAGGGTCAGAATGATATTCTTCTGCCATTCTATAAACTGAATTTACAAACGCTGCCAAAAGCAGAACTTTCAAAAATAGACTTAAACTTGCTGTAACAACAAAATAGGCTGCAGCTGCAAGTACTAGTTGAAACATAGCACTATTCAAGGTTTTTTCCTTAAGTTGATTCTTGTTGTAATTGATAAAACTTAACGCATTAATGAAATCCCCATGTTTTAAGAATCCTCTGATAGTTTTAGAGAAATCAGATGTAGGTTCAACAAAATAGGCATTTATAAAATAATCCAGATCAAGCACAATGGCCCCGAGAATCGTGCCAAGAAAAATTATGGCAATTTGTAGTGGATCTCTTTGTGCAGATATTGCAGTAAGTATTATAGCTAGAGTTACCGAAAGAAGTAGTGGGGTTTTGTAAATACTAACGAGCTTTTTATACATTACCAAAAGTATACATAAATCGTACAAGTGTCTCAATAGCAACCGATGTGTTATGCAGTAGGGTTTTCTGCAACTGCCTCTTTGCGCGCTTTTTTCAACTGAGTTAGTTTCCACATAAACAATCTGCCTTTTGTCGTTGCTTTTTCTGATGCCAGAACAAACTCTCGCGCCTGTTCCAAAAGCGATCTGTCTGTTTCTTTTGCTAATTTGATGTAAAGAGCTCTGTGCGCAGTATCTCCAAATTCTTCTGCCAATCTGTTTCCGTAGGCCTGATATTCGTGTTTATTGCGCACGTTAGGAGTAAAGCTACGCGCTTTTAGTAGTTCCGAGATATTTTTCATGTTGGAGATCAATGCTTACTCAGCTGGTCTCTGGCTATTTTGCCTATGTATGGAAGTTCGTATTCCTTTTTGTTGTAGGCATTCCACATAAGCAGTAACCACATAACAAAGAATGCAAGACTTACGAATGGTAACAATAGTGCGCCAATTATAAAAGGAATAAGAATACTGCATACGGTGTATGCAATAATCGCCGATATACCAAAGATTACGGATTGCATAGCATGAAAACGTACAAAAGCATTTTGCTTTTCAGTAAAGAGAACCAATATCCCTGTAAGAGGGGAGATTAAATATGCAAACGCAGCCTCAATATGTGGTTCCATATTGTATGGTTTAGCATTTGGATTACTTTGCATAGTTTGATTATTATTTTGATTTGTATTTTGATCCATATCGTTATCATACCCCTTTTTTTGTCGAGTTAAATATTTTTCTTTGAAGATGGCAGCGCAAAGTCCTATAGTTTGCTTTTTTATCTATTTGAGGTAAAATTTGCTGGAATTCTTACAGAGCCCCAACAATTTTGTTGGAGTATCAACCAATAAAGGAGAAGTAAATGGGCAAGTTTAAATTGTTTGGATTACTTGCGGTGTTATTAGCTGCTATTGCTATTCTTGTTGTCGCCTGCAATCGCCCTACCGGTAACGAGGAAACACCTCCCGCCGTTCCCACCTTGGAACCCACACTTTTGCCGGGTGATCCCAATGCTACCGTTACGCCAATTGTGGCCGCAGTCATCACTGCCGTCCCCGCACAAGCCAACACGAGTCCCGCCGGCGCAACACCTGTAGTGGTAAATCTACCTCCTTGGGCGTTGTACAACAATGTAGAGAGTGCTTATGCCAAAGATGCTACGGTTCCGATCATTGTAGACCGCCGGCACAAGCTCGCTGAGAATCAGATTGTTTGTGTAGAGGGTAGCTCAAATTTAACGCCGGTTGTTAACTCGGGTGTTCGACAAGTGGATGTGGGGGAGCCTCAATACATTTCCACAGCGGCTTATGATGATTTTGCTGCCTTAGTGGCTGCGGCAAAAGCGCAAGGTATTGATGTTGCTGTGCGCACCGTTTGCAGAACCCTTGAAAAGCAGGAAGATATTTATCGAACTGCTCTAGCTGAGGATCCCTATGCCGACACCTATTCATTGCGCCCTGGCCATTCATTGCATCATCTTGGCACCACAGTAATTTTCACAACAAATGAGGTTGGAGACTTTAACGGAGCTGCTGGTTGGACCGAGGGTTTTGCTGATACCGCCTTGGGTCGATTCCTTGCTGAACACGGCCACGAGTATGGTTTTGTTATGCCCTATGGCAAAGGCGAAGAATGTCTTAGCGGAGTCACGTATTCTCCTTGGGAGTGGCGGTGGATTGGAGTGGATAATGCACAAACTTGGTATAAAGCTAAGCAGAACACTCCTACGCTTGCTTTTGTGCAGTGGTTGTATGTAGTAAATGACGTCGAATTAGTGCCTTACTGCACCAATTAAGTTGTATCCTGAGTTTCGATTCTAGCCTGTCTAGACTTGGAACTCAGGATTTTTTTTGCAGTTTGTACAATTCTTCTATTTCTTTAGTGGAGGTTGAATCTTGCGGAGCCTTGTCTTTTCTAAACTCCATTAACCTTGGAAACCTTAGCGCATACCCAGCCGTATGTTGAGTAGAAACGCTGATCTCATCCGCGCGAACCACCACCACAATCTTGGGAGTTACCCAAACATCTGGGTAGAGTTCCTTTTTGACTTCTACATTTGCTGGTTGATCTTTGATTTTGATTTTGTCGCATTCTTTTTTCAAATACACCCAATCCTCGTCCGAAAGTCCCGTGCCTATTTTGGTCACGGTTTTGAATTTGCCGCTGTCTTTATCAAAAAGCCCCACCAAGAACCCTCCGATTCCAAACGATGATCTTACACCTTTGCCAAAGTAATACCCCAACACCACGCAATCCACTGTGTCATCAATCAAACTATCGTCCAGCCTTTTTAGCTTAACCCATGCAAAAGACCTTGCACCGGCTTGGTAAGTTGATTGAGGGTTTTTAACAACCAAACCTTCTAGGTTTTTTTCCTTGGCGTCTGTAAAAAAATCACCAAGCTCTTGTGGGTCAGAAGTACTAAGATGTGCGTCTACTTCTACAATCCCACCTTTTTTAATAATTTTGTTCAAAAGGGCTCGTCTCTCTACCAAAGGCTTATTCAGCTGAGATTCGCCATTTAAGTAAATTAGGTCAAAAACCAAATATTTGAGTGGGATTTGCGCAGCCATATCTGCAACCCCGTGCTTGCGTTTTCTTTGAATTGTGTCTTGAAAGTTCAAATATTCTCCGGTGTCTCTGTTGTAGCCAATTGCTTCTCCGTCCAAAATCACCGAATCCGCATCAATAAACTTCTGTGCAGCTTCCACAATGTCGGGGAACTGGTGTGTGGTTTCGTCTAGGTTTCTGGTAAAAGTTTTAACATAGGCTTGCGCGACATCTCCGAACAAGTTCGGCTCAGTAGACTCGGATTTTCTGTTTTTATCCATATGAAGTTGCACACGCGTTCCATCAAACTTGTACTCGGCCCAAACCTCTCCACCCATTTTCTCAATTGTTTCTTCAGGAGTTCCTAAGCGCTGTGGTTTTTGCGGAAGCAGGGGAACGCCCACCTCCATTTCGATATCGCCAATACCCTTAAGGCCTTTTTCTTTGATTCTCTTTGCAATATAAGCTACATCAGGGTATACATTGTATTTTTCTTCAATTTGTTCTTTGAGGGACTTATCTCCAGCCAGAATATTCGAAAGCGCATCTATGATAGTGAGAGAAGTAAAGCCAAGCCTTGTAGTTCCCAAAACCATTCTTACCACATACTTTGCAGACAAAGCATCTAGTTTGGCCAAAAGCGTAGATAAGTGCTCAACCTTCTTTTCTTGAGATCCGGTGCCTTCAAGGCATGCAATTTTGTAAAGTGCCTCGTAGACCTCGTTAATAGACAAATGCTTATCGAGGGCTTTTGTACACAAACTTTCTGCAACATTACCCAAATCGCCGGATTTTCCGTAAAGCTTATCCACTTCTGCCGCGGGTTTTTGGTAGGCCAGTTCCAAAACTCTAATAATCATCTTGTCGGCCATGCTGAATCTTTGTGTGTTAAAAGGTGCCTTAAGTTGACCTAGTGCCAAATTAACCGCATTCTCGGTTTCTTGCACTTCCAGCTCTTTAATCAGTTCTGCGAGAATCGAGGTAATCTCGAGCCGTTTGCTTGTGTCTTCGAGTTTTTGAAGGTATTGGGAAAAGTGAGAAAATTTCATGAAGTTATTATAGCAGTTGCTGTACGCAGAGCTATGGGATATAATCTCACAAATCTTGTTAAGGAGGAAATCATGCCTGATTTGCGTGATATTATGAAGTTGCAACGAATCATGTCGGCGATTTTGGCTATTAGTAGTTTCATTATGGCAACGTTAACTATGCTTGATTACAATACCCCACAATACTGGGCTGGTATGAGTTTGGTTACGTACATTATGGCGTTAACCGGTTTTGGGCTTTTTCTGAACACACGGAGCAGTTGGTTGTTGTTTTGGATTATTGCCTGTGCTGGTATTAGCGTTGGAGTGGGATTCATTTTCACAGTCATTGGCTTTAACGGCGCTGTAGCCGATATGCATGATTTAAGTGCTTGGGGTATGGTTGCGCAGTTCATTGGGCAATGGTTCAGTAACTTCGTACGTACCACAACGTTTTCCATTGTATTAACCCAATTCGTTGGTGCGTTGGCCGGTGTACTTTTAAAGGATGAGGTGTAATTATGCCGAA
>CAYNBT010000005.1:0-4018 GCA_964396025.1 uncultured Candidatus Saccharibacteria bacterium
ATCTGGTGGGCGAGACAGGACTTGAACCTGCACGGGTTTTACCCCACAACGACCTCAACGTTGCGCGTATACCAATTCCGCCACCCGCCCACGAACGCTATGATTATAGCAAATATACTGGTTCTGCAAACCCTTTACGCACACAACCTTAATGAGTTAAAATCCCCAAGATTAGAATCTCAATCTGCAAGATTTGGACCACTACATTCAGAATTCAAAGGAGAGAACCATGCTACTTCAGATTGCCATTGGCGCAAGCTACATTTTGACACACCCAGGAGACGGCGAATCTACGCGTAAGACTGGTTTTGTTGCCCGAGTAACAGTTGATAACATTCATCCAGACGATTTGTATCCAATCTGCGTGATTATCAACGAAGTACTTGATGCCAATCCTACTGCAACACCTACTATCGGATCAAAGCGATGGGTCGATGCTGACTGGCTTTCCCAACCGTAGGAAGCACAGTAGCATTGATTCTAAGGAGCAATTATGGAAGAATTCCTTGGTACACTCATCGGGATTGTAGTTTTTTCAATGTGGTTTTTGGCAGGTATTGAACTGCTGTTAATGGGATTAGCACTTTTGGTGTTACGTACCAATACAATCAGCAAGTATGTTGAAATTGAGGGCGTTCCTTGGAACATAAAGTGGTATTTACGGCCCGTCATCGGAATTCCTACAGCGGCAATTGGCTACACATTTCTGCAAGCGCTTTACTCAACTCTGTTTTAGTATCTACGCGGAATAACACAAAAAGTTGTTCCGCGTTTTTTTTACCTCTGCAAGTGGCTTGGTGCACCCTTCGAGCACCCCAATCCACTAGGTTCACTTCGTTCACCAAGTGGCTTGGTGCCAGAGGTGGGACTCGAACCCACACTTCCAAAGGAAACTGCCTCCTGAAGACAGCGAGTCTGCCAATTCCTCCACTCTGGCCTGCACACAGTATTGTAGCAGATGACGTTACTTAAGGCTTTAATACGTGAAAATATTCTTTAGAAAGTAATCTAAGCATTTTAAGATTTTCCATAATGCTTTTTGAAGGTTGAATTTGGGTTTTGTATAAACCAAAACACTTAATTTTTTTGACCATTTCGAGAATTTTCAATTTATACATGTAGTTTGGCTTTGCAGGTTTTACCGCACTTGGATCATCTGCCATAAGTAAATTCTCCTGCGGCATAGCAAATCCATCAGGCACAGTTGTATATAAAAGCGTAAATGCTCCTTTTTCATCAAAAATCCTTTGAACACACTGAGAGACTGCAACATGATCAGGGTGCCCATAAACTCCACAAGGCTCGTATGTAACCACGTGGGTGGGGTTAAAAGCAGTAATCTCAGACTTAATAAATTCACAAATCTCTTGTTGTTGATTTCGCATGCCGCCATCAATAAATCTGCTGATTTTAAAGTTTGCAACTCCAAGTGCCCTACACACATTTTCAAACTCATTCTTCCTTGCTTCTGCCAGGTCTTGACCTTCTAAAAGCCCGTGCCTAAGCGTACTGGCTTCCCCATGACTTAGAACATCAATCTGAACAGCTCCACCTAGTGAAAGCACGTGTTGAATCAAGCCCCCGCAGCCGAAAAGTTCATCGTCTGGGTGCGGAAACACTACATACAGCCTTGTATCCATATTTAGTTGTACGAGATTAGCTTGCATAATTCAGGTATTTTACACAAAAACTCAAAAAATGACGAACATTTTCAAAAACTGATTTTGCTGATACCATAAGCAAAACAAGTAAGGAGGTAAGTATGTTTGTAGTTGTCAAAAATCAGAAGACCGGCAATTACTTTATATGGAGTAAGCGGGCATGGCAAAAAAGTGGATTTGTTCGCGTATTTGAGGGCACACATGCTGAATGTATAGAAAAGATAAAGGAGCTGAGCAAATCTGTAAATGTAACATAAAAAAAGTATGGCCAACCAAAAATTTTTGATTTTTGATTGGCCATTATTGTTCAAAGACTAAGAAACTTCGGAGCAAACATACACAACATCTTGTCGCTCGTATACAGCGCGCGGGTTTACAGGTTCAACTGTTTTTACCTCCCAACCTTTCTCAGCAAAAACAATGTGTGCAACTACAAAATTGGCAGAGGGAAGCAAAATGGTGATAAACTCATCAACGCAACTTTCATCTAGCGGAAGTGTTACTGTATAGGATTTACTCAGATACATAAACACTACAACAACAAGTGGCATGGTGACCTCCTTTGATTTTTTATATATTTAGCACATATCGCTCGATTTGACTACAGGCTACTATACAAGTACAATCCAGTCATGAAAAATTATAGACTTATAATATTGATAGTGGGTGTGGTGATTGCATCAGCAGCGCTTTCATTCAATCCGGCACGTGCATACTCATTGCAAGCTATTGTTTCAAAATATACCCATACTTATGATTTAAACTGCGGAAATAAAAAGTGCCTAGTTACCGTCAGATTAGTTCAAAACAGCGAAATGCTTCTCCCTACTCTGTTTACTTGGCAGTATCGAGTAAACAACCCCAAAGGTGCATTTAGCAATCCTCAAAAATCAAACGAGCAGTTTCAGTTTGTGTTAGAAAGAAAAAATCGAACACATTTTTTGATAGAAGTACGTACATTGCTCTTAAACAAAGTGATTGCGGAATCACAACATTCGGTAGCAATAAATGACTTTGGCTTGTAAAATTTGTGCATGATCGAATCCGGAAATCCAGTTTCGGCTCACGATATATTGCCGGAACAAGAACGCAACCCAAATTCAGAACAAACATCATCCCCCAGTGAAATAGCGGCTCTTGAACCAAGAGAAGGAGAAAGTAAAGTAAAAGTAGCGATATTCTGTAACGCTGGAACAAACAGAAGTGCCCTTTATGCGAATGAATTAGCCAATATGGGCTATGATGCCATAAATTTACCTGCAGGGGGCTCAAACCCATTTAGTATCACAGACCTTGAAACCCACAATCCTCAAGTAATTGTATTTGTTTCACCAAATGTAAAAAAACTGTTCATGGACCGAATTGACAGACTTGATCCGGATTTTTTGGAAACCCATCAAATACTTACTCGAGCGCTAAATATACCGGAATCAGCAAAAATCAGAGCAGCTAGTCATCCTAAAAATCCATTTTATAAAAATGTTCCTGCAGATGCAGCTAGTCATGTAGTAAAAGAGACGTTACTAGAGCTCGGTTTTGAGGATAAAAACACCGTCACACAAAAAAGCTAACATGATAAAGAGAAAACCCCGCTGACACAAAGTGTAACGGGGTAGTAACAAAAGATTAATCACGCACTTCCACAAAGATTGCAGGTATTACATCTACATTGGGGAGCGTACCATGAGTAGATATACGGGCAATATCTACGGTGCTGCGTAAAACAGCGATAGTATCTTCAATGCGCCAGATTTGAAGGGTGCCTGTACCACCAGAGTGTGCTGTTATTCTAGAATCAGCACGAATACATAGTTGATCTCGCCAAGTTTCTAACGCCCAAGGTACTGTATACGCAACACGTCCTGGAGCCAAATCCGCTATACAAACAAACCCACCTACACTGGTTTTAGAACTGGCAAGACTACGACAAGCAGGACACATGGAGTCAGAAATGCGCTGAAGAAACCCCATGTTATCGTAACAATTTGAACACCGCGAGCTTATTCCCGCTGTAAAAATATCCAGCACAAGTAAAACAATTGCGAGCACCGTAGTTGCCACAGTCAGAAAAATACCCAACCGCGAAGCCCCAGTAACCGACAAATAAATTGCAAAGACTACACCTAACGCCGAGAAAAAAACACTTAAAGACAAGTATCTATTCATTTCTGCCTCCTCTACATTTTAATCATTATAGGGTATGATATTTGGGAAGTCAAAAAAAGATTGAGGTGCATTTGGTGAGGGCGCTGGGATTCGAACCCAGGACACACGGATTAAGAGTCCGATGCTCTACCACTGAGCTACGCCCCCAAACACGAAGGAATTTTAGCACATTTCGCTTAGAGAAAGAAAAA
>CAYNBT010000005.1:4118-17808 GCA_964396025.1 uncultured Candidatus Saccharibacteria bacterium
GATAAATTGCACATAGTATACAACACACTATGCACATAAAATCAATACTGGAAGTATACAACAATCTCTACTATAGGTCAAATGCGTGCTTTTGCCTTTTACTGCTTACTGTTATACTAAAAACATGAGAGTAAAGAAGATAGCTTTTTTTGTCATTTTAGGAACATTCACTTTGTTGAGTGCTTTGTATGTATATACATTAAGAATATCAGAACCCAAAGCATTGGTAGACGTTTCTCCCAAACCGGCAGCTCCTGAAATCCCACTGCTTGGAGAATGGGAGGTTGAACAAACAACGCAATCCCAAAAGTCTAATTTAACTTTGTACGTGCAAGAAAATGGCGCTACCACCACTGAATCCATTCGAGCTACAAAAGTAGCTAATCTTGTTTTAGAAAATATTGAGACACTTGAGGAAGCTAACTACTACGTGGATCTGTTTGAACAGTATTATATCGACAGACTTGCTGAACCTACATGGGCTCAGTCCAATACAACATTTGGAACTACCGAAATATCGGGCGAGGATTCAACAGGAGTTGGAGGAAACACAATGTCATTTTTTGCAAAGCTGAAAGGCGAATTTATGGCAATTGTAATCAGCTCAACAATTAAACCAAAGGACAGCACACAGACCGATCTAACATGTCCATGTGATGTGGAATTTCAAGTTAAAGAATCCGGATTTATAGATCACTCAGAATTGCAAAAAAAATAGGTGCCAGCAAGTAAACCTGCTAACACCCATTCAAGACTATACTGAAAACAAAAAATATATCATGATTAGCCACGTGCACAGGATGCCAAGCAATATTGCATAGTTGCGCATCTGCAAAGCTCCGGCTGATAATACAACAGCAATAATGGTGGGCATCACAAACAAAACCCCACGCATTATTTCCGGTGTATAGTCAATCCCAAGAGAGCCAATACAGTAGTAAGCAAAACCACTTGCAGCAAGACCCACGACGAACTGTGCTGCACTCCAGAAAACAACTGAAAGAAGGCCAAGGTTAGTATAAATGCTTGGGAAAATTGATCTCATTTCTCCTCCAAAGTGTTAGTTGCACCAGACTCCCGAGACAGGCACACTTTTTATTCCGTTGCTTAGGTATATGTGGAAACCTAGACATTCCCCCACTACACCTTCAGGAGGATCAGTTGGCAACCATTCTACTTCAATAGGCGTCTGGGTACTTGTATCACTCCAATTTCTCGTGCAAAGCGTACTTGCAAAAGAAAGTTTTATTGAAACATAGCATCTCACTTGTGGATCGTTTGTCGGAGATGTAACACTATGCCACACAAGATCCTTGGATAGGTTCTCAGGGCTGTATTGGACCTTCATGCCTAGATAACCAATAACAAGCATAAGTATAACCAAAAAGAACATCAAAACTCCCGATGTATATCTTCTACTGGATTTCATGATAGCCACTCCTATATATGCAGTATTGAGCACATTATAACATATTCTATAGGGTAAAAAGGCGCGCTTAATAAATTAAACGCGCCTAATGTTACTGCAATCTTGCGAGTACACAAGCAAGAATTTCCTCTCTTACCATTTCAATTGGCTTTGTAGCATCAAAAACCGCCCAGTGTAACTGATCCTGCTCCGCCATTTTCAAGTATCCTTGACGCACTCTTTCGTGAAAAGGAAACGATTCTTCCTCTAGCCTGGTAATTTCACCCTGATCATTTTTTCTTGCAATTCCAATCTCAACAGGCACATCAAGTAAAATTACCAAGTTCGGAATGGTGCGCCCCATGGCAATCTCAGTTAATTTCTTGAGACGTGTCAAGGACTGCTTTCTGCCATAGCCTTGATAGGCGAAGCTGCTGAAATAGGATCTATCACTCAACACAATCTTACCTGCGTTTAGTGCGGGACGAATCACTTTTCGCACTTGCTGTGCTCTAGAGGCAGAGAAAAGAAACATTTCAGTGATACCTAGTAACTTTATGCTTCTGTTTTCTAACAAGAGATGTCGTATAACTGCCCCCTCTGGTGTACCGCCAGGTTCTCTCGTAGTTACTACGACATAGCCGAGTTCTTGTAATATTTTTGCCAAATGCCGCAGATGAATGCTCTTGCCGCCACCTTCGGGGCCTTCAAAAACAATGTACATTCAATCCTCCCATGAGTATTCTCCCATAGATCTAATTGCGCCCAGTTATAGCAGCAAGCAGTCTCAGATCATCAACTGAAAGCCACTTACCACTAGCATCCTTGCCCGATATTTGAGCTTCCAACGCTATCTTGGCTACTTTAGCCACTTCATCATCGTTTTTGGGATCATACTGACTACAATCATAACCTAGTGCTTCAAACAACTTAAGTTGATGATCCACAGATCCCCACACAAATGGCACTGGTGTTTGTACTGACATCTCTCACACTCCTTTGTGTCTGTGTATATAAAGTTTTTTCTTTTTGAGATTATAACATTGGCTGGTGCCTCCGGAGAGATTTGAACTCCCGACACCTCGGTTCGAAGCCGAGTGCTCTATCCACTGAGCTACGGAGGCCTAAAGTGATGAAAGATAGCGAATGCATTATACGCTATTGCTATGTTAAACTTCTAGCATGGAAAAGATCCGAAAATTTAGAAAAATCTTTGATATCACCCTAACACTATCCTTAATTGTAGGCTACTTTTACGTGCAATCAGCGCTAAAAACAAACAATGTACCTGTAAAAGAAGTCAAAAAAGACAATGAAAAAACTGTGGACATAAAACCAGCACATCCCCAGCTTGTTTTAGAAATTAACGGTACGCAACATATATACAATGCAACTATGCGGAATTCGGAAACAGTAGAAGACTTTTTGAGTAGACTAGTTGATGAAAAATCGATTTCCTTTGAAAAAATCGGCTATAGGTACGGTACAGAAATTGATCTTGTGAATGGTGTGCAGGCCCCTGAAGGAATGAGATGGGCAATATTTAAAGGCAACAAAGATATCACATACGTGATTGGCGATGAAAATCTCAATTCCAAGTCCGAAATTGACACTTACACAATGAAACTTGTGGCGGACATCCCCCAATAAGCACTATTCATATCTTAATGCATCAATTGGCTCTTTTTTACTGGCAGAGTATGCAGGATATGTTCCAAAAATCACGCCAACCACTGCGGAAAACCCAAACGAAAGTACAATAGCGCTTAAGGGCATCTCTGTTCTAACAAAATTTCGTGCTATTAAGCTGGCCAAATAACCTAGAAGTAAACCAAAACCACCACCGGTAAGGCTGAGCATAAGGGACTCTATCAAAAACTGTAATCCTATCATGCGGGAAGTTGCCCCAAGCGCTTTTCTTAAACCAATCTCTTTAATGCGTTCGGTTACAGACACTAACATGATATTCATAATGCCAATTCCACCTACTACCAGCGATATACCTGCAATAGCGCCCAATCCTGCCGTTAACATAGCTAAAATTTGTTCAATGGACTTTAACAGATCCTGCTGAGACAAAACCGTAAAATCATCCGCTTTAAGATCCCGCAACAAAGCTAATTCCAAAGTTCTGATTGATATATCAACATTCCTATTAGGTTTGATTTTTGCAACTATGCTAGAAAAGTTTTTTAGATCAAATGTACTCATTGCTGAAGTATAAGGAACAAGGATTTGATCATCATAGTTACTTCCCTTTTCTTTAAACACCCCAATCACCATGTAACTTTTATCTCCAAGTTTTACCCTTTTCCCTATTGGATCTGATTTTTGAAACAATTCGCTAGCTACTTTTGGCCCTAACACTGCAACTCTTGCGCTGGCGCGCTCTTCGGCCTTTGTAAACTCTCTTCCCGATATCACGTTGTAGTTAAACAAAGCAAAAGCTTGATAGCTAAGTCCTGAGACTTCCGAATAATATTCTTTTGTTTTATACACAGCATTTTCTCCTGCTACTATGTAGGGCGTTACAGCTGCAATTTCTTGCCCGGCATATAGGTTTATCAAGTCTAGGTGCTTTTCTTCCAATTTGTTATTTGTAAGTGATTTTGCGGGATCATCAGAAAAATCAACTTTGCCTGGAGAGATAAAAACTAGATTCGATCCTAAAGAATTAAACTCATCAGTAATATAATTTTGAATGCCTCTGCCTAACGAAATTAACGTAGAAACCGAGAAAACCCCAATAATGACTCCTAGCATGGTCAAGAATGAACGTGCCTTGTTTGACTTTAGAGCGGTATATGACGTTTTTGAGGTTTCGATTAAGTTCATTGGTTAAACTATACTTCCGTCACGGATATTGATTACACGTTCGGCAATACTTGCAAGCTCATCATCGTGCGTAACAATCACAATTGTTCTTCCTTCAGCGTGCAATTTTTTAAAAAGATTTACAATCTCATTGCCAGTTCTTGTATCAAGATTTCCGGTTGGTTCATCTGCAAGAATTATTGAAGGTTCATTTACAAGTGCGCGTGCTATAGCCACACGTTGCTTCTGACCCCCAGAAAGCTCATTCGATTTGTTGTTTATTCGATCAGTTAGTTCAACTTGTGCTATTACTTTTTTTGCTCTAGACGTCCACTCTAGGCGTGGTGTATCACTATATTTTAATGGCAAAATCACATTGTCTATGGTCGTGGTTCTAGGAAGTAAATTGAACGCTTGAAATACAAAGCCAATTTCTTTGTTGCGGATCTTAGCTAAACTTTTTTCGGAATAAGTACTTACCTCCATATCTTTTACATACAGTTTACCGCTGGTGGGAGTATCTAAAAGACCTAAAATGTGCATGAGTGTGGATTTTCCTGAGCCTGATTTACCAACTATTGATATGAACTCACCTTTGTTTATTGTTACAGAGACTCCGTTGAGGGCATTAATGGTTTCCCCTCCTATTACGTAAGATTTGGTGATGTTTACTGCTTCTATTAATTTCTCACTCATTCCGTAACGCTAACCTTATCTCCCTCTTTGAGCTCTACTGAGTCATCTACAGGAATAATTACATTCTCTACGTTGGATTCTTTGATTTCTGTGTATAGGTCACCCTCCAACCCAGTTGTAATGTAGCGCTTTTTGGCTAGTCCGTTTTGGTTAGTCCAAACATAGTGTTTACCATCCTCTTCATATATTTCGTCAAAAATTAGAGCATTAACCTTATCCTTTGTTGATTCTATCTTTATCTCAGCATCTCCGGTCATACCCAATAGCACCTTAGCACTTGAATCATCAAATTTGATTTGAACTTTAAACTCGTCTGTAGAAGAATCTGCGTAGAATGGTAGCGAAATTACTTCTCCACTATATTCTTTATCCGAAAACGAATCCAGCGAAATAGCGACCTTCTGTCCAATTTTCACCAAACCAAAGTCTTCTTGATCCAGATTTACCTCAAACACCAAGTTAGATAAATCGGCTAATTTAACTAGAGGCGTTGTGGTAGCGGCGATTTCACCTTGTTCTTTGTAGATATCAACTACAGTTCCATCAAGAGGTGCTCTTAAAATCGTGTTTGAAAGCGATCCCAAGGCGCCTTGATATACAGCTTCAGCTCTTTTTACGGCAGTGCGAAGTTTTTCAATGTTTAAGTAATACTCATCTTCGCCACCAGCAGCAGATACATTGTCACTGTAGTTTTCTATGTAGATTTCTAAATCCTGCTTTGCAGAGTTTCTGGAATTAAGAGCTGCTTGTGAGTCTTGGTAAGATGCGTAATTCGAGAGTGTAATCAATAAATCACCTTTTTTTACAAGATCACCTTTTTTCACTTTAACACTGTCAACCACACCAACGGAAGCTAAAGAGAGTTCGGCCTCATATAACGATGTAACTTCTCCGCTTGCAGAAATATTCTTTGAAACTACTTGTTTCTGAATCTCTATTGGCTTAACCTTTACGGTTGTGCCTTTGGATCTAAAGAATATTAAGCCACCGCCTATCAAAACCACCGCCGTTAATATAATAATAAGTTTCTTTCTACTCATAAGCACCTGACATTATAGCAACAAACATACTCAAAGTGGTAATATTTACTCATGATAAAGAATATGCTTCAAACACATCACCCTATAAGGCATGCAAACAGTTTCAGATTCGCGTTCAAGGGCCTTTTTCACGCGTTAGTGAATGAAGCCAACTTTAGAGTGCAAGTTGTTTTAACAGCGTTGTTAGCCTTTCTGGGTTACAAATTCCAGATATCCAATCTTGAGTGGGCAGTATTGATAATCACATCAGGCTTTTTACTTTCAGCAGAAATGGTAAATACTGTAGTGGAAGAATTTATAGATCACTTGATCAAAGAGCAACATGAAGGCGCTCGCATAATTAAAGATCTTTCGGCCGGATTTGTTCTAACTGCAGCAATCACAACCATGCTTATAGCTACACTAATTTTTGCTCCTAGGTTTGTAGAGTTAATATCCCTCTAGCTGAATCTGTTCAAGGGGTCCTGCGGGCATGTAATATACTTTAGATACTACCCTACCCTTGTTATAAAAAGTTTTTATTGGATCATAGTGCTTAAACCAATATTGTGCTTTTTCTTGGGTCACATCGTTGGTAAAGGTCTGAGGATTTCTTATATATACAAAATGCCCGGCACTATTGGTATCTTTTGCAAAGGGAATATAGTGTCGTGAGATAGATTTACGTTCATTTGTTGAGTAAAATCCGTTGTTCTCCCCATTCATCACAAGAGTGCCAATCTCTTCCCAATGTCTATAATATGGAAATCCAAATAGACTTAGATGAAATACAACGTTGGGCTTGTTAAGCGTCCAAATCAGGAATTTCTCTTCTTCCCAAGGATACTCATAAGTATTGTCAACAAACACTTGGTGCGATAGATAAAAGTAAAAAGTAAACAGAATTGCTACACCTAGTAGATTCAGAACAAACGCATACCTAAACCTTAGTACAAATAGCACTAACTCTTCCAAAAAGACAAGTCCAAGAGAAATCAAGATAAATGCAGGCATCAAGTAAGTGTAAATATGAGTACCAGGTACCGAAGTAACTACTTCCATAAAAAGAAACGGAAACAACACCCAAGCCACTAGGCTAAATGTTAAATCAAAATGCAACTTTTCTTGTGTCGGAACAGCAAATCTGGAAATCGTGCTTAAGGGTAGTAATCTTTTGAATAATTCCCAGAATACTTTAAGGCCAAACAATCCAGTCAAAACTGAAAAAATGTAAAACATAAGTTTGGGGTTGTATATTTTAAAAGTAACAATTGAGCTAGAGAGTTTCTGCTCGCCACCTTCTAAACGATCCTCCCAATATTCCAAAGTTGAACTAGTAAGTGAAAGCACAAATGGTAGGTAGAACAGAGCTAGAATAACACCGCACACGGCACCAGCTAAAAATATATGTAAAAGCTTTGTCTTTTGAGTTATTCCTTCGAGTTTAAGCCATTTCCAAAGTACAAAAAGTACAAACGGTAGTATAAATATACCGTCGTAGTGGGAAAGCAAAGAAAGTGCCCAAAATACCATTCCATAATACAAACCTGCAATTCTCCATTTAGCACTGTTCAGCGCCAAAGAAAACATGTACAGCGCCAATACACTAAAAAGTATCACGAAAGATTGATATTGAGCGATACGTGCAAAAGCTACAAAAAAACCGTTGGCAGTCATAAAAAACGCAGAATAAAAAGCAATCTTTTTGGAATAAAATTGACCAACGAATTTATAAAAGAAAACAACAGAAAGGATGGACGCTACAGCAAAAGGCAGCCTAACAAGAAACTGATTAATGTAAAGCGGGTCAAACAGCTTGATAATGTATGTAACAATAAACTGCATGGGACCCTTACGCTGCGCCAAGAGAAAATCAAGAATACTTTGCCCTTGTGTAGGTAAAAACAGTGCTTTTATCTCGTCTCCTTGAAAATCTGAATATCCCAGATTTTTCAATCTTAACCAAGAAGCAGCAAAAAGCACCAGTAGAAATGGTATAAAACGAGCCAATTTTTTTGGTTCAATAGCAGTAAGCATAGTAAAAACTAGGCAATTTTATCCGTAACACCATACAAGGCTAATTCATTCATAGCTCTTGTAACAGCAACAAATGCTTTTTTAGCATCCTTAAAAGACTCTACTTTGCCAAGATCCAACCCCAGAACATAGACTTTGCTAAACTCCAAACCTTTGCAGTCAGAGAACTTAGCCAAGTAAACTCCTTTGGGAAGATAGCTAATCTCTTTCTTACTATCTAATATTACTAGATTTTCGTTGTTAGGCAAAAGTTTTGAGCAAACTGCATGCACATCAGAAAACAGGTCATCTTGATAGCAGATTACGCCGATACTCTTATCCAAAGATGCAAGGTCATCTTCAAGAGCTTTTTCAAATGCACTTATCATTTTCTTTGAGCTTTCAAACATTTCGATGGCCGGTGCAGAGCCTTTACGATTGATTGATTTTGGAAGGTATTCTTTTGTATATGGAGCAAGAATATTGTTTGCCAACTCTATAATTGGCTTTGTGCTTCTGTAGTTCGTATCTAGCTCAAATGTAATTGCGCTTCTCGCTTCTTTGATTACTGACGCGATTTCTTCCCATGTGCTTAAACCTTCGGTTGCGTAGGCCTGATTCAAGTCACCCAAAATGCAAAAACGTCCATTTATCACTAACTTTCCAAGAACTAAATATTCAAGGATTGATAAATCCTGACCTTCGTCTACCACACAATACTCGTATTTTTTGAATTTATTAAACCCAAATATATCTAAGTGAACATATACGTAGATTAGACACTGAGTAAATGTCAATTTTCCGGTTTTTGGAATAGAGAATTCATGCAAAAATTTATTAAAATGTTTTTCTTTGATCTTTGCTTTTAATGAGTTTAGGCGCTTAACTAGTTTCCTGATAACTTTTATGTTTTCCTTATTTATGTCGATTTTTATTGATCTTTCGGGCAAATCTGCAATCTCATCTTTTTGGAGATCAATTTCTTCTGTTAAGTCATCAATGAGGTCCGAAAGATTTTCCAGCACGGCCTGATTGTCGTTATAAACAAAACCGGCGTAACTTTCAAACTCTGGGTCATTCAGAATCTGTTGGATCTCTTCCTTAATCTGTTGATGAAAACTTGCTAAACCTTCATCAAGCTGAGTGATGTGGGCCAAGGTGATCGCTTCCATGCCTGTATTATCATCAAAATCCACATCAAGGGATATCTCTTCTGCAAAAATAAATCTAATTATCAAATCGATTAGGGTCTTGTAGTTAATATCAAAAATACCTAATTTTGGAAATAAAGTAGAAAGATAACTTACAAGTATTTGGTTTTTTGCAACCAAAATCGCACGTTCTGGATGAATTAGGTCAGGAAAATTAAAAAATATATGCGAGAGTTTGTGAATAGCTACAGTGCTTTTTCCGCTCCCTACACAGCCCTGCACAATACAAACTTGTCGCGGGTCTGATTCAATAATGTCTAACTGTGCTGTCTGAATAGTTTCAATGATATCCTCGAGCACGCCACCAGTTCGTTGATTTATTTTATCTACAATAATCTCGTTTTCATCAAACTGAATGTCATTATTGTAATATTTAACTAACTCGCCACTATCGATTTCGAAAGTTCTTTTTAGTGTTAAATCGCGAACTTCAACACCTGCTGGCGTAATATATTGAACATTTTGTTGAGGGTAGCGATATCTATAGTAAACAGAAGCAACTTTGGCACGCCAATCAGTGATAATAGGTAACTCTCGTACGGAAAGCCCAAACTTTCCTATGTAAAAGTTCTGTGGTTCTTCCACAGCAGAAGTATGTTTTAAGTCGATCCTAGCAAAATAAGGTTCTTTAATGGATGCATTCAATTCTTCCAAGCGTTTGTATTTGTCTGGAAGGTTAAAAGCCTCATTTTTCTCGTGAAGTTTTTGCATGGAGATGATCAAATCCAATCCACCCTCGCTATCTGTCCTTAATCCATGCAATGTATCAAGATTGGCAGCTCCCAAAGCCTCTAATGACTTTTCAAGAGATGTTTTTGCCAAAGTTATTATCTCCAGAGTGTCTTTTAGTTTTTTTTGTTCAAGAATAAAATCTTGATCGTTTTCATTCATTCATGTAATCCTTCTTTGAAACCAAGACAACAAATTCCCCTTTATACACAACTTTAACTTTGCTTACTAAAATATCTTTAACAGGACAACGTGTTATCGTTTCGTTTATCTTGGTTAGTTCACGGCAAATACAGATAAAACGATTCCCCAACTCATCGTAAATTTCTTGAAACAGTTTTTGCGCCCTAAAAGGAGACTCATATATTACCAGTGTAGCGTCCAAAGCACCATACTCTTTTAGGATATTTGCCCTTTGCTGAGCCTTTTTGGGTAAAAACCCCAAAAAAACTACTTTATCGGTAGGCAATCCGGCCACGGAAATTGCTGCGGTAAGAGCCGACGGACCTGGAATCGACAAAACAGTATGTCCGGCCGTGTGTACAGCCTCAATGAGCTTAAAGCCAGGATCGGAGATAGCGGGAGTTCCATTATCACTTACTAAGGCAATTTGCTTTCCTGACGCTAAAAGTTCCAACAATTCTTGAACTATTTTGTGGTGATTCTGATCTCTATAAGAGACTTGTGGCTTGTTAATTGAGAATTTATTGAGTATTTTGCTCGTTTCGCGGGTATCTTCTGAAATAATAAAATCTACAGTCTTGAGAACCTCAACAGCCCTGTATGTAATATCTTGCATATTTCCTATTGGGGTTGAGACTATATAAAGGGCACCAGACATTACTAGATTGTATCACAAAGATGCAAATATTATAGGGTGATAGATTAGACTTATGACTTACTCAGAAGCGGCCAAGACTTCGTCAACGGTCTTTTTAAGCTCTTCGTAAGGCACAGCACCCTTAACTATCTTGATAACGCCTGTCTTCCTACTTATCACAAACGTACCTGGAGTTCCGGATATACCTGCTTTTGAACCACCGTCGGCCTGATTCTGTATAAAGTCTTTGTTTTCATCAGAGCCTAAGCATGTGCTAAATGCGGCTGAATCCAAACCTAACTCGTTGGCGATTTCTACGTAGCCTTCATCTGTTGAAGGCTTCTTTGCAAATAAAGCATCTCCGTATGCCCAGAATGCATCATCTTCACCTTGATCAAATGCACACTCTGCCGCTTGGGCCATTTTTCTGGCATTTGGGTGAATGGAATCAAGTGGAAAGTGTCTATATACCCATGCAACTTTATCTTGATATTCATCAACTAACTGCTGTGCCGTAGGATGAAATCTTTCACAGAAAGGGCACTGAAAATCGGAATACTCAACCATTACAACATCGGCATCTTTATTGCCTCTAAAGTGATCAGAGTCGTTCACCTCAGGTAAATTCTTTGCAAGCTCTGCTTCTTGTGCAGCAAGTGCTTGAGGGTCATTGGCATTGTTTGCAGCTACTGGAAGTGCACCAGAATACTGAGTTCTAGCCCAAAGACTTCCTGAAAAAAATGACAAAGCTACTATAAGACCCAACATTGTTACAACAACAAAGTTACTGGCAGCCATCTTGGTAACAGTTGAATTTACAACTGCTGCTAACTTCTTTTCTGGAGAAGAATTTAATGAAGAACTACTAGAAGATATTTTTGTTGGTAATTTTTTTTCTGCCATAGTGTTAGCCAAGCATATTAGAGAATACGGCTAGTGTCAACAAACTTACTTCTTGTGATTGTTACCCGACGCCAAACCATTTGCAATTTCTTCACCGCTTCTGTCTCCATGAGGGTATACCACAAACATAGAACCGGAGTTTTTGCTCATTTCTACAAGTACAGAAAGTTCTCTAAGTTTTATGCCGTTTGGCGAAGAACTCAAAATCCTACTTGCTTCCGAGATTTTTTCGGCAACAAGTATTTCGGCGTTTGCTTCAATTTGCTTTGCTTCCGCAGTTCGTCTTGCTCGGGCTATGGCAGCAAGTTCTTCCACTAAGGATGGCGGTGTGTCTATATCTGTGATACGAACAGCCCTGATATCAATGCCATAAACACTTGCACCGTCATCTATTTGAGCACGCAAGTTTTGGGCAATTTGATCTCTCTCGGCTAAGAGATCTTTGAGATCCATACTTCCGATAGTATTCTTAAGAGCTTCAGTTGAGAGCCAAATTACTGATTGTCTGTAATTTTGAACATCAACTACAGCTTTCCTAGGATCCTCAACACGCATTTCTACAGCTGCAGTGACTTTGGTGGGAACATTATCTTTGGTCAAAGTTGCAGTTGCCTCAACCTGATGAGTCTCAATTCTGTTATCAATGGTTGCTGCAACAGAATAAATAAATGGTGGAATGATAAAGAATCCAGGGCCGCTGATGTTTTGAAATTTTCCAAGGCGCAAAATTACGATTCGCTCCCACTCAGGAAGTATAAAAAACATGCTAGAAACTATCCGGGAAATCCAGAAGTTAAAAATGAGGGCGGGGGCACTTAACACCCAACCACTACCAAACATTTCTTGGGAAAATACACTAAGTGGTGCAACCAATATCACTGCAATCAATAAAAAACAAACTGTCCAGGCCAAAGATCTTATAAAACTTTGTACGGCATTAATATTGTTCTGAAACATAAATTCTTTCTGTTGCATGCAACAACTATTGACTATATTTATTATACGCTCACGTGATTCTTGAGCCAACAAGAACTTAAAGGTAGAATGCAGGTGTGTTTAATGCAGAAGTTATAAAAACAGCCCTTAATTCATTACGGGCAAACAAGGTTCGCGCGGTGCTAACAATGCTTGGCGTGGTCATTGGTGTCTTTTCTGTAACATCGCTTGTATCAATCGGAATAGGCATTCAGAACTTCATCTCGGGCCAATTCGAATCCATAGGTTCAAATCTCATTATAGTTGCACCGGGAAAAGTTGACGTTGGCGATGATCCAGCAAAGTCTTTTAGTAAAAACAAGCTGGATTCAAAACATATTGATCTCATAAATAAACACGCAAAAGAGTATGTAGAATTTGTCTCGCCTTCTATACGCCTTGGTAATAATGTTGAATACAAAACAAACAGTTACAACGCAACAGTTGTTGGAGGAAATACAACTGCGTTAGCTATCTTCAACTTTGAAATAGAAAAAGGGAGGGCTTACACCAAATCCGAAGAAATTTCAAAAAAACGCGTAGCGGTTTTGGGTCATCTAGTGAACAAAGAACTTTTTGGAACAAGTAACTCATTAGGTAAGCGGGTAAAACTTGGAGAAGAAAGTTATGAAGTAGTAGGAGTCATAAAGGAAAAAGGAAGCAATTTTGACGATAGAGTTGCTATTCCTTACACCACAATGCAGGAATCCTTTGATATCAAGAATTACACAAATATTGGCATTAAGGCCAGAAATGGGGTAAACATAGATACGGCAATAAAACAGATAGAATTGGCACTATTAAGAGATTTAGATGAAGATGATTTCTCTGTTCTGTCTCAACAAGAAATTCTAAGTTCAATAACAAATGTTTTACAAATACTCACTACAGGATTGGGAGCAATTGCTGGAATTTCACTATTGGTTGGCGGAATTGGCATTATGAACATAATGCTGGTTTCAGTAACAGAGCGAATTCGCGAGATTGGCTTGAGAAAGGCTCTTGGAGCAACTTCTTACAACATCGGCCTGCAGTTCTTGATTGAAGCCGTTACTTTGAGCGTTACAGGAGGAATGATTGGAGTGTTTCTGGGCTGGAT
>CAYNBT010000005.1:17908-28730 GCA_964396025.1 uncultured Candidatus Saccharibacteria bacterium
TCTCCTTACTATAAGTACTATCCGTTTTATCAAATCTTATCATAACGACGTCTTTACTGCATGTGCGATAATAACCGTGTGAAAAAAGTCTCGTTAGTGATTCCTTGCTATAACGAGGAAGCAGTAATTCCCAAGTTGATTAGCAGAATCGAAAAAGCATCAAAAAAGTGGAAATATGATTGGGAAGTGATTTGTGTTGATGATGGATCGAAGGACGCAACTCTAAATCTCCTAGCAAAACAACATAAAAAGAGTTCGAAATGGAAGGTTGTATCTTTTTCTAGAAACTTTGGGCACCAGACAGCAGTTACTTGTGGGCTTCATTACGCTAGTGGAAATGCAGTTGTTATTTTGGACGCAGACCTTCAAGATCCTCCCGAAGAGTTAGAGAAATTTTTTAAAAAATGGGAAGAAGGCTACGACGTTGTGTATGCCGTGCGCAAAAAACGTAAGGAAGGCATATTCAAGAAATTGAGCTACTGGGCGTTTTACAGAATTCTTTCTTATCTTTCTGATTATGAAATCCCACTGGACTCGGGAGACTTTTCGCTCATGGACAGAAAAGTTGTGGATACAATCAACAAGATGCCGGAACGAAACAGATTTGTACGAGGGTTACGCGCGTGGTCCGGATTCAAACAGATAGGGGTTGAGTACGATCGTCAGGCAAGGGCATCTGGAGAACCTAAATACAATTTTAAGAAATTATTAAAACTAGCTTCGGACGGACTTACTTCATTTTCATCCAAGCCGCTTGTTATCAGCTTTTATTTTGGTACTTTAGTCTCTATAGTTTCATTTTTAGGAATAATCTTCACAATACTACAACGAATATTCCATACTTTTTTTGAAAATATCGGGTTTGGTCCCGTACCCGGATTTGCCACTATTGTGATTTCTGTTCTGTTTTTGGGCGGAATACAATTAATCTGTATTGGCATCATTGGGAATTATCTTGGTAGAATTTATGATGAAGTTAAACAAAGGCCTCTGTGGATTGCAAAGGAGACATTAGGAATAACAAAAAATATTAGAGGAATAAATGCCAGAAAAAAATCCTAAAACCATCTTAATAGTCGGAGCCGGCATAACAGGTCTTGCAGCCGCGTATATCTGCGCAAAAAACGGTTACAAAGTTAGAGTTGTAGAAGCGGCAAAAACTCCTGGAGGCCTACTGCAAACTTTTGATGTTAACAACACTCCCCTTGAATACTACTATCATCATTTCTTTACCCACGACAAAGAGCTGCGCTGGCTTTTAGAAGAGTTAGGAATAGAGGACAAACTTAAATTCCATAAAGGATCTATGGGATTTTACTACAAAGGAAACATTTATCCATTTAGCTCAGCCATAGATCTATTGAAATTTAGACCGCTTAACATACTTAACAAGATCCGCTTTGGACTAACAAGTATGTACTTGGCAAAGCAGAAAAACTGGCAAAATTTTGAGCATATTCCAGCACTAAACTGGTTTCAAAGGTTCGCCGGAAAAAAAGTTACAAATGTAATTTGGGCGCCAATGCTCAAAGTTAAGTTTGGATCATATTTTGATCAAATACCAATTGCATGGATGATAGGACGTCTCTCACAAAGAGTGCGCTCACGCAGCTCAAAAGGCGAATTTTTAGGATACATAGAAGGAAGTACTAAAATACTACTGGATACTCTTTTAAGAAAATTAACCGAAATGGGTGTGGAAATAATTTGCGGAGAAAAAACAGTGGAACTGCTTTATGAAAGCGATCTGGTAAGTGGAATTAAAGTCTTGGACAAAAATTCTGCGCACAAGATGTACAAAGGAAGCAAGATACTTTTTACAATTCCAACAAATCATTTGGCAACAATTGTTGAAAAGGCTAATCCATCTTACGCAAAAAAACTAAACAAAATCGAGTATTTTGGTGCAACCTGTACAATTCTTCAACTCAAAAAACCTGCAAACAACTTGTACTGGGTAAATGTGGCAGATGAAACATTGCCCTTTGGAGGAGTAATTGAACACACAAACCTTGTAGACAGTAAAGAATACAAAAACACGCATATTGTCTACTTATCCAAATACTTCAACATAAAAGACAAGTTTTGGAAACTCACAAGCGACGAAATCAAGCAGCAAATGCTGAATGGGTTTTTTAAGATGTTCCCCGAATACAAAAAGAAAGATGTATTAGATGTTAAAAATTTTAAGGCGTTAACTGCCGCAACCTACTGCCACACAAACTTTTCAAAGATAGTTCCCAAATATAAATCCCCTATCAAGAACGTATTTGTAGCTTCCATGGCACATATTTATCCTGACGAACGCAGCTGCAATAACTCCATAAGAGTCGCAGCATATGCATGTAGTGAAATGGGCATGGATACCACTTTTGTTCCCAAAGGAATCACGCTTTCGGGTAGAATCGGCCTAAACCCTAAGCTTTAATAAAATAATCTGCTTTTGCACGAAATATTAATGCTTGCTGTTCCTGAATCAGGATTTACATAGGCAAAATGAACCGGATACAAAACCTTTGCGTCTGTGCATTTCCAATAAACATAGAATGGATCGGAGCATTCCGGTGTATCAAAGGTAAAAATGCATTCCCCTTCTCCATTGCACTTTTTTATGACTTCTTGGTTAAGAATATCAGCACAAATGTTATCGTCTTGGGTATCTAAAACTTCAATTTTTAGTGTATTTGGCACAAAATACTTAGTATAAAGCAGTAAGAACAAATTTAGGTTTAGGAAAAAAATCAACATAACAAATGCAAATTTGCCTAATCGCACAAATACGTGATGCATGCTAGCTTGCTTATGTTTTAGCAAAACATGCCCAAGGAAAACGCTTATGAGTAAAGCAATGAACCACGCCTGTGCACTTAAATTCTCAAACCTATAAAAAGTATTCCATGGAAACATCCCCGCCAACGTTGATTTAACTCCAATCATCAATGGATAGTTAATCAAACCTCCAAAATTCGCTGAAAGTCCTCCAGCCAGATACATGTATGAAATCAATATAGTAAAAAAAGCAACTGGGTTAGCAAAAAAAACTGCTAAAGGCACTAGAGCAATAGCAATGTATTGATCGGCCATACTGGATGAAAGAGAAAAAAAACTAAGTAAGTAAATAATCAATAGATTTTTTTTGCTTAGGGAAGAAATACTTAACAAATACCCAATCAGCATCATAAGCAAAACAAAAAAGAACATGTATCCCTTAAAAACAGGTGCGTTCGCGAAAACTTTATCAATCATCTCAACCGGAAAAAATATCGATAAAATCTTAAGCAGAGCAGAAACTCCATAAGAACCTTTGTACTGAATGACAAATAAGTTAATGCCGTTAACTATTCCTGCTCTAAAACTCCAATTGAGTAGCACTTCTTGCACAAAGTAGAAAACAAAAACGGTATATGATAGCACCAAGTAAAGTAAGTGGCGTACAAGCTCTTGAGGATTCCTTTTGGCTTGAAGCAATAACCAAAGCGGAAACAAAAACAAGATATGTTTCACAGATAATGAAACCCCTAAAACGAGTGCTGAAACGAAAAACAAAAGATTCGAGTGGTAATATCGTTGAGGTTTGTAACTTTCGATATAGATCAGATAAGATATCAACCCCACCAACACAGCCAGATTATCAAACTGCGAATGATAGCCAGTAAGCAAAAAAGAGATGGGAGAAAGAAGATATATCAAAGAAACCGCAAAGCCAAAAGATGAAACAAGGACTAGCGCAATGGCAATATCAACCAAACCCAAAAACCAAGCTACAAAGTAATGCAACCCTTGAATGCTTTCTAATGCCGTGTTATCGGTGAGATGCCCGATTATCGCCAAAACGTATGACCAGATGGGGCCATAGTTGTATCTGTGCGTACTTACATAAACACTATCGCCACGTACAACAGCTTCTTTTACTAACCACCAGGATTCACTGTCGGGGTTGTAGCCAAGTTGAGAAATATATAGTTTGAAAACAAGTGAAACAACTGCAACAACAATAAATAGTATCCAGGCTAAACGTTTACGGGCAGTACTCCATTGAATTGCGGAATTTTCAACCATGTCCCTTATCTAATACATCAAAGTTAGCATGCGCGTCAAGGGTAGTAGTGTAGAAAACAAAAAAGCCCTAAAATCAACATGAGTCGACTCTAGGGCTTTGGCTCAAGGTATACCGGAAATCGCCTTTACATCTCCAAGATACCAAGTTACTTTTACCTCATCTCCCTTCTCATAAAGCGCCCATTCCTCATATGGAACACCAACATAATAAGTGTATGTGCTTGGCATAAATGCAACCTGATATTCCACCGGGTGCTTCTCGCAATAGGTGTCACCCACTGCGTAAGGGTCATGCACAACATAAGGACATGCCACTTCAGGGTACACTGGTGTACGGCTTTGTGGTCCGACTATATGAGTGTCCAATACAACCACCCACCTGTAATCGTATCGGGGCATACGATACTTCCCCAATTGAGTATGTCCAACTACAACATATCTGTACTCGTACTGAATAACAGACGCCTTCCACCTTTTGTCTACCAAGGTTTCCTTGGTTGAAAACGGAAATGCTACATAGGCAACGATAAGCAGTGTTAGCAACAGAACTGCACAAAAAAGCAGATTTGCAACACATCCGCTTTGTTGCGAATTTTCAGTATCATCTGTTTCGTACATTAATTCCCTCCTGCGTATCTCGGTGTACGAACAAATCGCATTATTCTACAGGCTCAATGTCTATAACCCGTCCAAAAGCACGTGTTACTACAAAAATGTCTCCCGCGATGTGCTTGTTCCACTGTTCTTGTGGAACCTCTATGGTATGTCCCGTAGACCCCGGTCCAAAAGCAAAATTGTAAACCACGGGTTTGAATTCACAATACAGGTCACCATACCTAGGCCTGGACGGCATGGATCTGTTGCATGATACCGGCACATAGGCAGGTTCAGAATATCTGTCTCCAATGTAAGAATCAGACTTCCAGTAAACCCACCCGCTGCTCACGATCGGAGAACGAAATCTTCCCAACCATGGGATGCTTAAAACATCCCGTTGATACTCATAGTGTACAATCTCTGCCTTCCAGTAAGCACCAGTTAAGGTCTCTTCGGAAGTTTCTAAGATCAAACTTACCGAAATTGACACTAAAATAGCTAAAAAAAGCAGTAAGACAGACACAATCTTGCTATACACCAAATGTTTCACAGGGCCTCCTGGTTGCCTGCAGATTGCAGATTTGCCGGCTCTTCCAAAATCAAAGATGAAAACCTAAAACCATTTACCTCGCCTCCAACAATGTGGATCTCAGCATTGATAGTCCCGCGTCTTTCTATATGATCATTTGGGTAGATAATGACTCTACCAAAATAACCCCCGATCGAGTCAAGAAATGCTTGAGGACCAATAACAGGAAGCAATGCGTGACCTAGGTGTATATAGACTTTGGGCCTTGGTAAAAACATACCTAGCCAGTGCATATTTCCCCCTTTTTAGTTATTATTTAAGCCCTTTGTTCGAACATCACGTAAAGGCATAAATGATAACAACGCATAGGGATTCTGAGGGTGTGCAGGTTTCTCATCAGTTGGTATCTGAGCCAATACGAATTCTCCGTACAATGGTTTTACATCAAGTGTAAAACTTTGCTTGAATAAAGCGCTTACATAATACGGATACATAATGTAATTTGTACAAGGATATAATTTCCCTCCAGAATCCTCAATCACAAAATTTAGTTGCCCGTTACGGAAAAAATGCATTCCATAAGGAAGCTTGCCGGTTATAACCTGAATATCAAACATTCTTTGAGCTAATGGCCAGTTCTGCTGTTGTAACATTCGAGTCAGATCTGCGTGCCTGGTTTTGTGCATGTTAGATCTAAACCTATTACCGTAATAAACGGTCAGCACGGCCATAATCAACATCAACATTATAATGATGATCATAATGATTTGTAGATCCATAATGCCTCCCCTTGTATGTGTGTTTGTGTGGATTCTACCACGGAACTCTACAGGTCTTCAAGCTGAGTTTTAACTTGGGAACAACTTAAATTGGCAAAAAAAAAGCTCTTCAATGTTGCCACAGAAGAGCTTTAAACGAGGTTAACCAGAAATGATTCCCAGACCAATGGCAACCAAATACCAGAGGTAAAGGGTTGGGAGTGAGTAAAGGACCTTTCGAATCTTGCGGGCACGCGTACTTGGTAAGTAAACTGTCATTGTTTGATCAACTGGTACCAGCTCTCTGCTAACATTGTCATAAATGACTTTACCTGTACTCAAAGATTTCTTCTTAAAGACATTAGTAAGGGTATCAATTAGCCAAATAAAAGCAATAATACCCATTACATACGCAAGAGGACGAAAACCCAGATTGCGATTCAGGGCTGTAACCACAACCAAAGGCTCAATAACGAAACCATACACATAAGCAGTAATAGTGTATACAATCAGTCTAATGGCGGTACCCATACCAGAGCGATCAAGATACTCACGCATACTTTTGTTATATTCCGCAATACTCATACCATCAAATGCCGATAAATCAGGGGCATTGATAAGCATAAATGTGCCCACTACGGCAGCCACCAACATACAGAATGTTGTAAAAACACCTATACCTGTCTCCATGGCAACTCTCCTTTGAAAGCAATTGGAATTTATCTGCGTGATTATAACAAAAATGCGTACATCTTACAACCACTATAGGATCCTCATGCTTTTTACACACAAAAACCAGTTATGTGCTATAATCCCTGTGCTTCTAGTTTTCTGAGAGTTTTTATTTACTGTAAGTAAACACCGGGTTTATACCTGCGCTGTTTCATTACTTAGTTTAGAGGCCAAACACAAGGCCTCGCGCAGATTCTAAATCTACGTTGAGTAACAAGTAATAAGTATTTCCCAGGATTAGAGTAAAAATATTTATGTATTCTTTAAAATGTAAGGCGGTGAGTATAAGTGGTTAAACTATATGTAGGAAACCTACCATACTCTTATAATGAAAGTAGCTTGAGAGAAATGTTCTCAGCTTTCAGTTCAGTAGCTTCAGCATCCGTAATCGTCGATAGAGACAGCGGTAGAAGCAAAGGTTTTGGATTCGTAGAATTCAATGACGACAGCGAAGCTCAAGCAGCTATCGCAGAATTCAACGGTAAAGACGTTGAAGGAAGAAACCTCGTTGTTAACGAAGCACGTCCAATGAAGGACAAGCCAAGAGGCGACTTCGGTGGCAATCGTGGTGGATTCGGAAGAGACAGAAGATAATTTTATCGTTATGTTTTTTACAAAAAGGGCCGGGGCAACTCGGCTTTTTTTGTGCCTGTTCAATGCAGTGTATAATCAAACAATAACAAATCAAAACTACAATAAAAAAATAGCAATAATTTTCTTGGCCATCGCGCTTTGTATAGTAGGATATTTGGCCTTAAACAAAAAGGAAAGAACTCCGTCAGTGTTGCAAACAGATCCCACAAAAGTTACTGTAACGGGAATCATTCGTAATGCCGGCCTAAGCAGTTCGGTACAACCCAGTGAAAAGGATGGGTTACGACTTAAATTCGCGGATTTTCAAATTACAAACATAGTTGGGGCTACTAATGACATAAACGGATACTTTCTGGAAGACAATTCTGAAGAGATAAAAAAATCACTCAATAAATGCGTCACAGTTTCTGGAAAAATCAAAGATGATTGGAAAAATATAAACGCGCAAAACACCACTCTAAACGGCATCTACACTTACAACAATAGTGCGCTTCAAGACATAAAAATCGTCAAAGAACTGCCTTTTACAAAATGCAGTATGAGCCAAATATTGAAACCAGAACAGTATGAAGAAAAAACCTACGAAGGAGTGGTTAGGGAAATTCAAAGACCGGCACCTGATATTCCATACGACTATATTTTTGAATTTACAACACCACAAGAAATTGCAAACGCCGCAGGTATGCCAACAATCAATCATATTGTGATAATCCCAACATCAATCAAAGAAGAGGAAACATTAAGAAAAACGTTGGGAAATATCATAAAGCTCACAGGTTATGTAACTTGGGGTTACGCTGAAAGCACCGTTCTTTATATAACTTCCATAAAATAAGAAAGGGCGCCTAAAATCAGAAAACTTTAAGCGCCAAAAAAAGTACTGCCTACACATAACATTCATGAATCAGAGTATGTTCCATCCCATCAATTGTTCGTTGCAATGTGATTGTTAGTGCAAAGGTAGAAGAATTCGTCTGACTCATCTTAACCTGTAAAACACTGTGCCGCGGATATTGCTGGGCTATAGCAGTTAGTAAGTCGCGAAGTTCGCCACTCAATGGTCCAAGTTGAGACTCAAGCACGTTTGCAACTGATGGATCTGTAGCTTCAGTTACCTCTATTCCATAACTAACACGCCCACGTAAACCCGGAGCAAACCAAAGACCAACAAAAGTCTCGCCAACAGCTTCACTAAGAATGCGCAGTGGATCTAACAAGTTATACAGCATGTATCGCGTCAGCAATGCGGAAAATTCTTCACTTAATGCAAGGTAATGCATTTATCACCTCGTAAGAGAAAGGCGTTTGGAGCAGAAATTGCTTCAAACGCCTTGAGTTCAGTTAAGCGTAAACAGGTACCTGCGCAACTTCATACGTAAAAACCTGGTCTTCGTCGGTTCGGCGATGCTTAGCATTGATTTTAATCCCACGAATCAGTTCGGACCCATCCCCATAGCTGATATGAATACTTACTACCTTGTAATCATAAAGTGCACCTTCACACCATTTGAAGAACTTGTTTAATCTATCCTTCAACGGAGCAAAGTACATTGCAAACACATCATCTGCGTATTCTGCGTCCGCACCTTGGTCAATAACACAGCAGTGCACCATGGGTGCCCAAGGAAACTTTCCACGGCAGATGTGCACGAATTTAAAATTATCGCCCAGTGCCAGATTCATATTTTCAAGCGGCGTAACCATCTTCTGCCAAAAGTCATTAACGATTCTCTGACCATTAGGATCGAGTTGAAGATTCACTTTATGCTCCTTTTTGGTAAAACAACCACTCTTGGGTAAGAGTTGGGATATTGTCAACACAAATCCAACACACTATATTTGCGCGTGTTTTACTTTGTGTAACAGGGCGCAAAACAATCTTACTCAAAGTATATACGGAACGGCTTTGCAACAAATCCCACAAGTCATGCAAAGTTGTTTGATTGGTGGCGATCCATTGCTCTGCGTTTTCGTACATACCCGAATGTAGATTCCCTTCTGATTCAGGTGTTACACACAAAGTATAACAAGATGCATTCCCGGCAAAACTCAGGCTGAGTTCTTGAAAAAAGCCTTCAAAGGCATGAAAAAGCCCTAGTAGGCCGTTTAAGCTAGCCCAATACGCATCAAGTTCAGTGTCCTCACCAACTGCTACGTTTAAAGGTTGAACCATAGGCATCTCCCAATGTTGATTTTTTGCATCATAGCACAAAATCGCAAATATGACACTATGGGGCTAAAATCACGAGGGATTAGGTTAGGTTATTTCGAAGACCTTGAAAAAATATCTTCAATAATTTCTTCCAAAGGCACGGATATAATATCAATATCAAGTACCGAAAACTGATTAACGGCGTCAGAAATTAGCCTAGGAACTAATCCCCTATCAACCTCAAATGTGATGGTATCGGCTTCTTGCTTTTCAACAGAAGCATAGTTAAACAAACTAAGGTCCGCAGGTTTTACATCAAAATATACTTTTATGAACTTTTTGGTGTTGTACTCAGACATTAGTTGCGGTAGTTGCCCGTCATAAACTTTGGCGCCTTTGTTTATCACAACAACTCTGTCGCAAACATGCTCTATATCATCCATGTCGTGACTGGTTAAAATCAAGGTGATATTGGATTCTCGCTGAATTTCCCTCAAAAATTTGCGAATGTTCTTTTTGGAAGTTATATCAAGACCGATTGTAGGTTCGTCCAAAAACAGTACTTTTGGATTGTGCAGGATTGCACCAATAAGTTCCATTTTCATACGTTCGCCCAAAGAAAGTTTTCGTATTTGTTTACCAAGATGCTTAGTTACGTCCAAAAGCTCGCAAAGTTTAACTAAAGTAGTCTTAAAGTTCTCAGGATCAACTTTGTAAATTCTGCGTATAAAATCAAAGCTTTGCTCTCCGGTTAGATCCCATGCTAATCCAGCCTTGTTTCCCATCACCAAACCTATTTGCATAAGAAAATCCTTTTTACGTTGTTGAGGAGTATAACCTAGAACCTTAACTTCACCGGCAGTAGGAAAAATCAACCCGGTGAGCATTTTTGTAGTTGTAGTTTTGCCGGCACCATTCGGTCCAAGAAACGCCAGTGATTCTCCTTCACTAACATCAAAGGATACATCTTTTACCGCGGTTACAGTTTGATACTTAGGATCAAAAAGTCCTGTAAAAACATTTTTGTTAGTTCGGATTTTAAATTGCTTGGTTAAGTTTTGAACCTCAATCATTTTATTCATATTAAGATGAAGCCGATGAATAGTTTCTAAGCGCAATTATCCATCCCAAATGCTTAAGCATCAAGAACAAGAGCGCTACAAACGCAGCTAAAAGTACAGAACTTATCATATCCGCTTTTCCCAAAATCACAGATGTAGACATCTGTGCGGTAATCAATGCCGGAATAACTGAAGTAAAAGTAATCCTCATTGCGCCTTTGAATCCTTCGTAAGGTATGTCCTGCGCACCACCCAATGTGCCTGCTAAATTGAAGATCTGACTACTTTGGCCAGTGAAAAACACAGGTAAGGCAAATAAGAACCTAAATCCATGCCAAGC